>CAWUII010000127.1:0-1732 GCA_963922575.1 uncultured Opitutia bacterium | reverse complement strand
ACCACATATAACAACATAAGAGCATCGCGTGTCTCACTTTTTCAGGCCACTTCAGGAAGAAAAGCTTAAGGAAGGAGGCGAAGAGGCAGAGGCCATACGTAAAAAGTTATTGGATCGAATGAGTGATGTATCTCAGTTTATGAAAACGGTGAAGCAGCGCTTCTCTGTCTGGTTTAACCGGAATCATCGACGCTACGGTACTTTGTGGGCGGATCGGTTTAAGTCCGTTCTGGTTGAGGGGGCGGGCAATCCACTGCAAATAATGGCTGCATATATTGATCTGAATCCGGTGCGTGCCGGTATTGTTGAGGATCCAAAAGAATACCGTTTCTGTGGTTATGCCGAAGCGGTCGCCGGTGAGAAAAGAGCTAAGCTTGGACTGGCTTTCATCTGGGCGGATTCCATGAAGCTGAAAAAGATGAAGGATGGAAGCCACTCATTTGATGAAGTGTTGGCGGCACATCGGCAGTTGATCTTTGGAAAAGGGGCCAGTCCCTGAACACATAAGGGCAAGCTGATTACTCACGAGACTGCAGTTAAGGTTCTGGAGCAGCAGCAAGGGCAGTTGCCAAAAACGGTGTTACTGCGTTGTCGGGTACGCTACTTTACTGATGGCGCTATTTTGGGCTCCGCAGAGTTTGTCCGTGGCTTTACCTGTACCTGGCAACGGCAACGGGATCGTAAATATCCACCGAAAGTCAATGAAATGCGAGGCGCTGACTGGGGCGATCTGGCGGTAATTCAAAGTCTGCGACGGCAAGTATTTGGGTGAGGTTTAGCTTGAGGTCGAAAAAGGGTCGTGTGTTATTGTTATAGTATTGTAAGCGTCATGCGAAGCACCGTCGAAGTTTTCTTGACAGGACTGCATTTTGATCGTGCCGCATCGTAAATGTCGTAGTGCTCAAATTACGACATTTACGACTCAAGCCACTGCTGTTTTTTTTTGTCTTGGCTATGGCTGCTGGAGTGAATCGGGCGATTTCGTCATTTTTGGCAGTGGGCAGGTCGTTGAGCAGGCCCAGAAGATACGTGTAAGGGTTTAATCCGTGCCGTTTGGCTGACTCGACCAGGGTGAAGATAATTGCGCTGGTCTTTCCCGAGCCTTCCGAACCAAAAAACAGCCAGTTCTTAGCGCCGAGCTTGGTGGGACGAATCGCGTTTTCCACCAGATTATTGTCGATTTCTATCGAGCCGTTGTGCAGGTACACCTGCAGATCAGTCCATTGCCCCATGGCATAGCTGATTGCTTTTCCCAGATTGCTTTGCGGAAGATAGCGCGGCTTGAGCAACATTAAGGCTTTGCCGATTCGGCGCACGATCGGAGCTGATTCTGTAGCACGCACGACTGTACGTAACTTCGCGCTTGCTCCGGATACACGCAGGCGACGTTCAATTAAATAAAGTTGTCCTATTTGTCCAAGCAGCCATCTGGCAACCGGTGGATCACGGCTGAGCGATTCGAAAAATTTGCGTCGTACGTGTGCCCAACAGCCTGCCAACTCCAGGGGGCCTGCACGTTGTTTTTGAAAACTTGTGTACGCTTGATAGGCATCGCACTGCAAAGTACCGCTAAAGTCCTCATCGAAGATTTTCTCCAGATGCTTCGCGCCACGTCCGGGATACCAGTGATAAATGACATCCCCGCCCGGTACCGAAGTCACCCACAGGTAGCCTTTGCCGGCGTTGCCAAACACTTTTCCTGTAAACCGGTCGGCAGCGGCGCAATCACCGG
>CAWUII010000126.1:0-1853 GCA_963922575.1 uncultured Opitutia bacterium | reverse complement strand
GATAACTTTATCTTAATTGACTTGGCCAGAATAAAAAATCTCGGGTAGCTGAGTAGTTACATTTACTCATTGGTACTGTCATGTCTGGCGGAAGGTGGCAAAATTTTTATTACTCCAAACTGATAAAACATAAATAATTTTACGACCAGGGCATTCTCGTTGTTTTTAAATGCTTTAATAATTTCATCGCCTAGCAGTCTGTCGGACTTAAATTCCAGGTAATTGAGGCTGAGTTCGGCAAATTTCAGAGTTTTGCACAAGTCACAGAAAACCTTATTGCTTTTATTAGCAAATGAACTTAAGAGAACTTTATTTTCACAGATTTTCTTATTTCAAGATGGGTACTCTTCTGTACTACTGCATTTACGCCATTTTTGTCTGAGGTTTAGACAAGGCTTCGGCTGCCTGGGCTTGTATCAGGTTAAAGGTTCTTTTCAAATTGTAAGCGGTGCATACCAGGTTCCATTCACCGGAGACCTTCTCTTTGCCTCGCATCAAAAACTGACGAAAGCGCATGCAGTGTTTGATGATACCAAAGACCGGTTCGACGGTTTGCTTGCGCAGCTTATATAGTTCGGTTCCTTTCGGGGTTCTCAGCTTGTGCGCCATCTGTTCTTTTGCGGTCGCTTCAACCGGCAGTTCCCGCACTTCAGCGGCGCCACCCTCAAGGATACTTTCAAGCTCTATGCCGTGGCTTTGCTTCTCAACGGCAATATAGGTATCCACGCTGCGAGCATCAGCGCCGATTACGTTGGCTTCACTGTAGTAGCCGGTGTCCGCCAACACTTTGTTGACTTCAAAACAGTTTGATTCGGCGGCATCCAGGACGGGAAGCAGTTCCTGTTTGTCGTTGGGCTGATCGCTGAGATGATTGGAAACTATAAGCATGCTCTCGACTTCAACAGCTGCCTGCGCGTTGTAGCTCTGCTCAAAGTGCTTGCCACCCCCTGCCTTCATGATCCGGCTTTCAGGGTCGGTGAAGTTGTATTGGGCTTTCCCGTCCACCTGCGATGAAGGCTCTTTTGGCTCACGGCCTTTGGGATTCTTGCCCTTTTCACGCTGAGCCTGGCGTTTGGACACTTTCTCTTCGTACTCCTTGCGTTCTTCGGCGAGTTTTTCTTCATGACGGGATTCGATCACCGCCATGGCTTCCTTAATTTTAGCCTTACGCTCGTTGCGCCGGGCAATCTCATCGGGTAGGTTAAGAGTGCAGTCTTCCTGGCCGGAACGGTCGCTCTGCTCGGCCTTTTCCGTCAGGGCTGCGACTTCGTTTTCCAGTTGTGTGAGCATCTCCTGCGCCCTTTGGTAGCTGACCGCGCTATGCTTGCTGGCATTGGCATGAATCTTTGTGCCGTCCACACTGACCGTGCCGATCTTTTTCATTACTCCGCTGTGTGCGGCCACTTCCAGGACATGCACGAAAAACTTCTCGAAAGCTTTACGATTAACCCGACGAAAGGTACAAATCGTGTCATGGTCCGGATGCGTGCCTGCGCAAATGTACCGCACCGCCACATCGCAATAGCTGGCTTCTTCGATCACGCGAGAACTGAAACGTCCGGTACAATAACAATAAACCAGCAATGCCAGCAACATTGCCGGAGGATACTGCTTGCTGCCGGCGCCACGCACATTTACCGAAAAGCCTGAAAGGTTCATGGTGTGTACGACTTCCAGAATGAAATGCACCATATGATCTTCCGGTAACCACTCACGCATATCCGGCGGCAACAACATCGGAGTATCCCGATCAATGTTTACGAATTTTGCTCCCATGCTCATACCCTGAGCAGATTTCAAAGTCATTGCCATTTCTTTTTTGATGTTTTTCCTAAGTCCGACAGACTGCTAGC
>CAWUII010000125.1:0-1916 GCA_963922575.1 uncultured Opitutia bacterium | reverse complement strand
CGAAGAAATAGAGGCCTATCTTTGCAAAGGACTGAAGAATGCCCGTTGGAATACCGCCGAGCAAGCTCGCGAAGCCTTAGCTCAACACTTTAAGCGAAGCTTCAAGTATACGACTGTATGGGTTTGGTTAAAAAAAATGCGCGGGGGTTCTTCGGGTCCCTCGCCCCGTGCATGAGAAAAGGGACTCTTCAAAATCAGAGGCGTTTAAGCGTAACTTTCTGGGTATTCTCAAAGGCTTACCAACAACGGGCACAAAGCCCGTAAAGCTCTGGTTTGCCGACGAGAGTCGCTATGGCCTGCTGCCCAACCTGCGCCGTGTGTGGACCCTTAAAGGACTTCGTCCCCATAAACGCTGGCAGAGCACTTATCAATGGAGCTATTGCTACGGTGCACTCGACCCAATCGAGGGAAAAACCGTGTTCCTACAAACTCCCAGTGTGAACATGGACTGGACCAAAGTCTTCCTTGAGCAGATTCAAAGCCAATATCCAGACTATGAGCACATTGTTATTTGGGATGGAGCTGGCTTTCATGCCAAGGACAGCAGCCACGAAATCGTCCCCGACGCAGTGCACATCGTAACACTACCGCCTTACAGTCCCGAGCTTAATCCGATCGAAAAGCTTTGGGATCTGATCCAGGATCAAACCGCTAACAAACTGTGGCCAACGATCCAACGACTCGACGAAGTAGTCGCCTTGCATCTTAAAGATTGGTGGGAGGCTCCTGAAAAAGTCATTCGCTTATTTGGAAAGGGTTGGATACGCCTTTCAGCAAACGGTTCTTGAGGTTATAAACCAATCAAACCTTTTTGAATTTGGTATTATAAGGTTCCGGGCCCCAGGCAACCTCGCAAGCTGAACCTGGAAGCTCTGCGAGTACATGTTCAAGAGCATCCCGATCAGACACAGGCAGAGCGGGCCTCTCATTTCAACGTATCACGCTACTGCATCTGGAAAAATCTTCGTCGACTCAGGATTAGCCGTAAAAAAATGACTCGTTACTAGCAGAGTGATTCTGAAAAGAGAAAACAGTTTCTACGTCTGCGTGAACGCTACCGACGTAAGGGAAAGCAGTTTGTGTACGTTGATGAAAGCGGTTTTGAACCAGGAGCAGCCCGTCGATTTGGCTATGCCTGTAAAGGGCAAAGAGTTCATGGAACGATTTCCGGCCATAAAAGGCCACGAACTTCTTTTTTGGCAGCTCGACTGGACAATGGCAGACTGGCTGCAACGCAGCTCTGGGACGGAACGTGCAACAGCGAGATATTGAATCAGTGGTGCCGGCAGCTTCTTTGCCCACTGCTCAACAATAACAGCGTTGTTGTTCTCGATAACGCTGCCTTTTACAAATCAAAAATGACCCGGGAGAGTATTGAAACCAGCGGTGCAAAAATGCTTTTCCTTCCAGCGTACTCGCCGGATCTTAATCCAATCGAGCATGATTTTGGTGCAATCAAGAAAATACGAGACTACAACCATCAGAAGTCTATTGATGAGATCATCAGAATGTATAAGTAATTAGATGCTTAGCTATAGATGTCCCTATACCAATTCTAAGAAGGTTCGCGAATATTGAATTGTACCGAGCATCGCGATATTACCAATCGCGATCGCTCATCAATTTCGATGGCGAATTGGATCGAGAATGGTCGCAAGTCCGGTACGATTACAGCGAAAAACTCGCAGGTAACTTTTTACTTTTATTGAGCCATATCTGTCCAAAGAGCGCTTTTGTGTTTTAAAGCTAAGTATGTGATTATCTGGACACATAATTCTTATCCAAAATGGTAGCGCAGGCGCGTCCCTGCGCCGCACGAACGTTTGAATGCTCAGGCTTACGCGACGCGGGTGCGCACCGGGGACGGTGCTGCGCTAGTGTGACCATGACTATATACAATCCAGTCAGTGCAAATC
>CAWUII010000124.1:0-2431 GCA_963922575.1 uncultured Opitutia bacterium | reverse complement strand
CTTTCCGAGCTATCTCCACCGCAAATTACTTTTGTGGAGGCGCAGATAGAGAAGCCTTCCGAGACGGCCTTGCCGGATGCGCTCGAAGTTCGAACCGCAGAGGGTGTCAAATTGATGATACGCTCACAAAACCAGGTAGCGCTGGCTGCCGAGTTGATCCGTTCTTTGAATAAGTCGCCGGGATGTTAAGCTTTAGCGGTAGTCTGCGTGTGTTCGTCGCCCTTGAACCCTGCGATATGCGCAAGGGCTTCAATGGTCTGGAAGCTCTGGTTGTTGAAAAACTCAGAGAGTGCGTCAAAGACGGTGCTTTGTTTTTGTTCACCAACAAACGGCGCAACCGCCTGAAAGTACTTTACTGGGACGGCTCGGGCTTGTGGGTGCTGTGCAAGCGCCTGGAGAAAGGCCGGTTTAGCTGGCCAAAGTCCACTGATCCTTCCGCGGTTAAACTGAAGCTGCGCCCGGAAGCCTTCACTCTTTTATGCGATGGCGTGCAGATGCAGGGAGCGGAGTTTTTGCCCTGGTATGAGCGGGAAACATAAGTTTTTTGCTTTACTTTAAGGGTCGTTTACCCTACATGATTAGACCATGACTGAACGTGAAAAGCGTCTTGAAGCTGAACTGAAAGCCTCGCAGTTGGAGGTCAAGTTGCTCAGGGAAAAAGTCGATGCGCTGGTGCGTATGCTCTATGGCAAAAAGAGTGAGAAAATTGATCCGAACCAGTTGCTGCTGCTGGAAGGCTTTGAGTCAAAAAAAGACGAAGCCCCCACTTCGGATGAATCGACTGAAGCGGGGGCAGAGCCGACCAAACGAAAGAAACGGAACAAGCCTAAAAGCCCTCGGATACCTGATGATCTGCCGATATACGAAGAAGTGCTTGATCCCGAAGAGGTCAAAGCCTGCCCGCAGCAGTACCGCAAAATCGGCGAAGAAGTCAGCGAGCAGTTGGACTATCGCCCGGCACAGTTTTTGAAGCGTCGACTGATACGCCGCAAGTACGCACGCCTTGACAACGTCTATGCGCCTCCGGTGATTGCTCCGCTACCGGCCTGTTTACAGGAGCGTTGTCTGGCCACGCCCGATTTGATCGTTCAGGTAATCATAAGCAAGTACATGGATCACTTGCCGTTGTATCGACAAGAGCAAATCTTCTCACGTCGTCACGGAGTGGACATTCCGCGCCAGACACTATGCCGCTGGGTAGGCCTGGCTGCCTGGTGGTTCGAACCGGTTTACAATGAGATGGTAAAGTTTCAAAATACGCAGGCCTATCTGCAAATTGACGAGACCCCGATTGCTTACCTACAACCCGGAATGGGCAAAACCGCTCAGGGCTATCTCTGGGTGACATCGGTACCCGGCGCAGACGTAATTTATCACTGGCATCCCGGCCGCGGAGCAAAGTATCTGGACGAAATCTTTGATGAAGACTTTAGCGGCACCTTGCAGTGCGATGCCTATCAGGCATACGGGAGTTTTCAGAAACAGAGAGACGGACCCGTCAAGCTGGCGGGCTGCTGGGCACATGTCAGACGCAAATTTTTCGAATCACTGGATCGGGACCCACCGATAGCCGAATGGTTGCTGGTACAGATCGGTCAACTCTACCAAATCGAACGCCGCCTACGTGTATCCGGAGCCAGCGCTAAGCTACGGTCAGTCACCCGTGCTGCGGAATCGGCGCCGATCGTGCGCCGGATTGGCAAAGCGCTAACGTTGCTCAAGCCTCGCTATCTTCCGCAGAGCAATCTGGGTAAAGCGATCAGCTATGCAATGAGGCAATGGACCGACTTGCAGGTGTACCTGTACAATGGCTCCATAGAGATCGACAATAACCTGGTGGAAAATGCAATCCGCCCAACCAAGCTGGGCGCAAAGAACTGGTTATTCTTTGGTTCGGAAGAATCGGGCAAGACCAGCGCGATCATTTTTACTCTGGTCGAATCAGCCAAGCGTTACGGGTTAGACCCTTACAGCTATCTGCTGGAGTTATTGAACCGCCTGCCCACTGCTAAAAATGACGAAATCTCATGGTTCACTCCGGCAGCCATAGCCAAGGCTAAGCAAAAAGCTGTTGCCTGAGGCGTAGATGTCGTAGGTCAAATACTACGACACTTACGACGCAGCGCAATCTCCTGCGATTTAGTCAAGAAAAGTTCTACGGTGCTTCGCATGACGCTTACGATCGACAGGCATCGCCATTTTTTATTTCCAAGCGTTTGGTGCTACACCCACATAAAAAAATCGGGCGACAGCTACCGACGGCCTTGGCTGCCGGCAACTGTCGCCCGAGAGATTTTAACAATCAGCGACTGTAATTCTTTTTTTAAAGATTAGTTAATCGTCACATTAACTCCTGTGTTGACAGATTGGATGTTACCGCTGTCGTCGACCGCGCGTGTCAGGATTGTCGTTGAACCTGTCGCATCGGCTG
>CAWUII010000123.1:0-2494 GCA_963922575.1 uncultured Opitutia bacterium | reverse complement strand
TGAACTCCAGTGTTGTATCAAAGGCAGGCTGACCGAGAAGCTGGCGCGCCAGTGAATCGTAATTGGCCACATGATGCAGGCGGTCATAGTTCAAATCCAGTGTCAGCCGGACCACTCCCAGAACCAGTATCTGCCAGAGATCCATACCCGGGCGGCCTCTTGAGCGATCATTTCTCAGTAGCCGCTCTTCAAGCAGTGCGAATACTTCGCTGCTGACTTCGGGTGTAGTGAATACCCATTGCAGTGCGGCAAGCGTAGGAGGGAGTTCATCACGTGTGCGGGATGGGATTTCCACCTGTTCGATGGGGACCGCTCCCAAGGCGAGTTGTACTTCGAATCGTTTTCGCATGGAAGCGATTCTGGCCAAAAATTGGTGCAAAAGACAACGAATAATTGCATTTTTCTACCGTTTTATCGGCCTTGTACGCTGATATCCAAAAACATTCGGCAGACTGAATCCGGATTAAGTCATTGCTATTTAAAAGAAGGGGCTGAAGTAGCTAAGAACAATAAATTTGTTCTAAACTACACTAAATGTACACAAGAAAAAGCCGCTTAAGTTCCTACAAACAGAGTCGTCTGATTGAGCATTTCGTTGCTGGCACCACTGCCAGAGCAGCCGCCCAGATAATAGGCGTGCAGGCCAACACTGCGATCACTTTTTACATGCGTTTGCGTAAGCTCATAGCTGGGAAGCTACCCAGCTATGAGCTCCAGGGAGAAGTCGAAGCAGACGAAAGTTACTTCGGTGGTATTCGCAAAGGCAAACGAGGCCGAGGGGCTGCAGGCAAAGTCGCTGTCTTTGGATTATTAAAGCGGGGCGGCAAGGTGTATACAGCCATAATTCCCAATGCCAAAACCGAAACACTCTTGCCAATTATTAAGCAAAAGGTAAAACCAGACAGTATTGTGTATACCGATACTTTCAAAGCCTACAATGCTCTGGACGTAAGTGACTTTCATCATATGCGTATCAACCACTCTGAACTGTTTGCCGATCAACAAAACCACATCAATGGAATTGAAAACTTTTGGAACCAGGCTAAACGCCATTTACGCAAATTTAATGGCATCCAACCAGATAACTTTTACTGGTTTCTTAAAGAATGTGAATGGCGCTTTAACTCAGGAGATCATCAAAAGCTACTTAAACAGCTTAAATACTGGTATTCTCAGACTAAACACTGACTATTAGCTACTTCAGCCCCCTGTTTAATTGCTGTTCCTTTCTGGGGCTGATCATGTAATTCCACTCTCCATGAAAGTCGGCGGTTTCGATATTAAGGCTCTCCATCTCCTCATCAGAGACCTTAAGGCCTTTAGGATATTTACCCTCATCTAATTGCGCCTGTATTTTCAATCCTGCTTTTGTTTCTGTCGCTCCAATCAAGCTCACGATCACTTCATGACTGACGAGTGGTTTCCCTCTCCAATTTTGCGTGATGTGGCAAAACATACGGTGCTCGATTTTGTTCCACTTGCTCGTCGCCGGAGGAAAGTGACACACCATAATCTTTAAACCTTCGCGGTCAGAAAATTCCTGCAAAGACCTCTTCCATAATCGATTCCTCGACCCATTGCTACCGCCTCCGTCAGCAAATATTAGGAGTTCCCTGGCATCGGGGTAAGCGGACTCGCCCATATTTGACCACCAGCGAGAGATGCTCGAAGCAGCAAACTGCGCTGTATCGTTGTCGGTTCCGACGCTAACCCATCCGAGATTTAAAGTAGTGTCATAGACTCCATAGGGGGTCACCTTTCCTTTGCTTGAATCGATAAAATCATAAGCTTCAACTTCAAGAGGAGTTCCTTTTTTCTCCCACTCTTGGCCAGCATTTTTATAATTCCCTACGAGTTCTTTCTTCTTTGCGTCAACAGAAACCACTGGGCTTGATCGAGACTGAAATGCCTCAGCCATCGCGTTAATATACTCAAACTGAGCATTACGATCGGGGTGCCCCTTGCCTTCGTTTCGTTTGTAATTTCCCTGAAGCCCGTAACCCAGATCCTTCAATAGCGATGCCACTGTTCTGGCACTAACCTCATGCCCTTGCTTGCCTAGCTCAACCGAAAGGTTCTCCGTGCTTTTGCACGTCCATCGTAGAGGGCGCATCGGGTCGCCAATTGTATAGGGCTCTAGCAATGCTTCGAGTGCAACGAGCAACTCAGGGTCCTTTTCTTTTGCCTTCTTTCGCCCACCACCAGACTTACGAACCCTTGCTGTGCCGACTTCAGCCTCGATAGGCTTTTTCAAATCCTTCACCCCACTGCGGATCGTTTTTGGACTCATTCCCGTTGCGGTCGACACGGCGTTTATTCCGCCGTGTCCTATTTCTTTAGCCTCTGAAGCGCACCATAACCGAGGATGCTTCTCGTTCAGGTGAGGTGATAGTGCGGTGAATCGATTACGAATATTTTCTTGGGATGGAATAGGCATTCCAAGAAAATGTATAAATACGTAAGAAAAAGGAAGTTATTTCTGCGCGTCTCCTAA
>CAWUII010000122.1:0-2656 GCA_963922575.1 uncultured Opitutia bacterium | reverse complement strand
TGTCAATAGATAATTTACCAAAGTAAAAGTAAGTATGCACGGGGAAAGCCTACTCAGACGAGATCGGGCACTCAGAGGGACCTTATCCTTAATCGAATAGGATTAGCCCGAATGGCACTTATTTAAGCGATGTTGTCGAGGATTTTCATGGGAGGGTTTTCACATCTGAAGTGCTCGAAATACTCATGCCTGGGTTTCTGTAGCCATCGGGTGCATTTGGGTCTTCGTTTGACCCTGCGAGGTTCGTTTCGTCCCGGTCTTTCAGTGACCACTCTTTCGGCAATATGCGTCCACATTTTTGCACGCTGCCGGATACGTAACAAGGGGCGGCAAACCAAGTCCCGAAAACTTTCGACGAAAGCATGGATAACCTGCTGAACACCGCGAAAACTTAGTCGCCGGTGATTCACTCCATGCTCCTTTGCCGCTTTGAGCATGACCAGGCGCATCAGGTTGTAAACGATCAGATGCATCAGTAATTCTTTCTCTATCATTTCGGGCGATTTAGTACGCAGCAGTTCCATGCCCAGAGTTGTTTTGATGTCACGAAAACGCACTTCGATCTCCCAGCGATGGACATACAGCGCAGCGACCTCATCGGCTGGATAAGCCTCTGAATCCAACAGTGTCGTGACGATGTAACGCGTTCTCTGTTTGCCTTGACGATCCGGGCCTTTGCAGCGGATCAGACGCACTTGCAGTTCGTTGGGCAAGCCGTCCCATTGGCTCTGGCTCAGGCGACTGCCTTTAGGTTTCCCATATGGCTTGGCCCAAGTGACCAAACGCTCGTCCGGGCCGATCCTGATGCCTTTGCGGAAATCAATCTTGCGGGCCTGATGAGTACGTCCGATAAAGTGGATGCCTTTGGCAGAAAGCCGTTCGATAAGCTCATAGCCACTGTAGAGCCGGTCAGCGATGAACACGTCGCCTTTTCGCAGCTTGCTCTCCAGTTGCTCATGATTGCGCAGTTCACTGGTATTCATATCAGAGGTGGCGAACTCACACACCCCACCGTGGCTGAGGTCAATGAGTCCGCCAAGCCGAATCATCGGAAATCCACAACCCTCCTGTTGGCCGTACGGGTAAGGGTATTTCTCCCGGTTTGTTTCGCTGTCGGGCATCTGCGCGGTGGTTCCATCTTCAACGCGTGGACGCAGGCCGCGCCATTGACTGTGGGAGGGCACCTGCACCTCCAATTGTTGGTACAAGGATTCATTGACCGCCCGCAGCATCTCCACAGGTAGATCTGCACGGGCCTGACAATAAGCACCGGTGTTCTCACTTGGCATCGGTAGTCCCCGTTGTCCAGCCCAGGCCTGCACCCTGGCAACCGCCGCAGAGCACGAAGCGTCATCGTTGGCAACCTGGCTAAAAAAGGCCCAGAAGGTTAACCGGTCCGGATAGTGACGATTACGTTCGGTGTTGCTATGACGTTCCAGAAGCTCAGGGGGAATCTCTTCGATAAACTGCTGCTGATAATCAAGCGTTCCTTCGATCAAAGACCGTCTTTTTTCAAAAATAATCTCTTGTGTTTTCTTCTTGGCACTGCCAAAAAGACATGTGGGAAATCCGGTTAAAAAGGGTGTTTTTTTCATACCTAAATTATCCAGAATAACTGGATTTCCTGCACGTCTTTTTTTCGCATAAATTCGCTATAGAATCGACGACATACCCCCTTAATTAAGTGCCATTCGGGCTAACCCAAATAGCGAAAATGGATTCTCTGGCAGTCTGATCACAAAAACAGTTCAGTGGGTTGGCTCCCAACAGCCGCAACGACCAAAGCCGAAAGAGGCGAATATGGGCACGGGAAACAGACTTCGGGCACCCGCGAAACATTAAAGCTTATTGTTCCTCGCCACTATCCGGTCCGATCCTGGGTGGTGGCGATCTTGGTCAGGCGCGTTGAACTGTTTTTGAAAGTTTTCAACGACTTTCAGCACCTCATCAAACGTCGGAACATCACCATAAAACATTTCACGCTGCATACCGGTGTAATCATTTCTCCAGTCGGCCATTTGATCTTCACGGGGAATTAGACGCATTTTTCCTAGAGCAAGCGTTTCATAGTCCATCCATGTATATTTAAAATAGACTTTTCTGTGGGCAGCGATGCGTTTAAAAAGTTCACGATCCACTGCTGCATCATCGGCGACACCCTTTTGAATTAGTTGATAGAGATCGTAGTAGTGCCTTGCCATACTCCGTTTACGGCGCTTTTTGTCAGCAGGTTTGTAGCTTTCTTCGTGCAGCAACATCGCCTTTTCCAAAAAGGTGCGAACTGGCTGAACTGACCTTACGCTGAAAGTGCTATTTGGAAGCAAGTCTGCAAACACCTCAGCGATAATTGGCTGAATACTAACCTCTGACGATGGGTCTGTATCTGAACGTGCACCCATCTCGATTTTTACCACTTGCCGCAGATACTGAGGGTGATCCGGAAAAACCGAGGGATAACTGAACAACAATGACTGATTGTCTGGATCTTCGGAATCATATTCAAGCGACCATGATAAGCCGGAAGGCATTTCTGCTTTGATAGCAGATAGTAGAGCCGGTCGAATATTTTGCTCCACGCAAGCTTGTGCCGCTACTTTCAGCGAATCCAAACGCTTGCGTATCTGTTTGTTGCTTGGGGCGTGCTCGGGAACATTAT
>CAWUII010000121.1:0-2773 GCA_963922575.1 uncultured Opitutia bacterium | reverse complement strand
CTGTACCCGTCATCTGGCAGCACTTGGAGAAATCGAGCCGGAACTAAAATCGCGCGGCTACCAGATACTGGCGCTTTCGGCGGACAATGCTGAACACGCGAATATAACAGAAACAGAGATCGAATTGGGCTATCAACTGCTTGCGGACCCGAAGATGGCTGCGGCCAAAGCCTTTGGAGTCGCCTTCAAAGTGGATGCGCCGACACTTGAAAAGCTGGCTAGCTATGAGATCGATATCGAAAAAGCCTCCGGAGAGACACATCATCTATTACCGGTACCGGCAGTATTCCTGACCGATAAAGACGGAATTATCACGTACCGCCATTTCGACGCAGATTACAAACAACGCCTGTCAGCGGAAGAACTGCTGAAGGCAGCAAAGTAGGGTTTTATCGTGCGGATCGGCTGATTTGCGCCCAAAGCTAGATATTGATTGATGGCCTACGATACCTACACCGTCGAATCCGAATGGGTACTGGAAACCGAGCAGCTTGGCACCAAGGATAAATTCTGGTTCAAATGCACAGACAGCACAAATCAGTTATTTAATAAAACCGAATGGCTCTTCAAATATCCTACAAAAGATACTGGGCAGCACTGGTCTGAAAAAATAGCTTATCACATAGCACGCTCAATGCATGTCCTTGCTCCACCAGTTGAACTTGCCGAATTTGGGGGCGTTAAAGGAAGTGCTACGCGGAGCTTTACTGCGAAAGATGATTTCGAGCTTTACCATGGCAATCAGATCCTGAAAGGCTTTGATCCCGCTTAAGATGACGCAATGCGATTTGACCAAAACCAACACACCATTCAGCGTATATTTAATGCTTTGGGAGGTATTTTTACCGATACAAAGTCAGGGGAGAAAGCACGTTTTGAAATGGCTGGTTACCTCGTATTTGATGCATTGATAAGCAATGTAGACCGGCACCATGAAAATTGGGGTGTGCTTCGAAAAAGAAATAACGAAGGGGTATGGAAAAGACGTTTTGCGCCCTCGTACGACCACGCATCTTCTTTGGGACGTGAGTTACAAGATAGAAACTCTAAACAAAATCGAGAGCGGTACCTCAGAGAGCTTGGCGTCGGAAAATATATTGAGAAAGGACACGGAGCTATATTTGTCGATGGAACTGGCAAGCATGGCCCATCTCCATTGCGTCTAGTTGAACGATGTACCGAAATCGACTCGTTCCGCACTTACTTCCAGAAAGGCCTGAAAAAGCTTGATAATTTAGATAGTAATCGAATCAGTTCTATTATTAGCTCAGTGCCAAGTGATTGGATGTCTGAAATGTCAAAAGAATTTACGCTCGCTTTAATCGTCGAAAACTTAAGACTGCTCAACGAACTTAGAAGATAATGAAAGACCGGACTTTTTTCCTGGGGTGGCAAGATCACCAAACCCATGCGTGGTATCCTGTTGGCCGCCTGGATGCCTCGGGCAGGGGCGACCGCTATCAGTTCACTTATACTCAAGGAGCACTTAAAGCCAAAGAACAGAGCGGATTCGCACCACTTTATGACTTTCCTAGCTTTGAAAAGAAATACGAATCACCCGATCTGTTTCCTCTATTTAAAAACCGCATCATGACACCCCGTAGGCGTGGTTTTCAGGAGTACCTGAAGTTACTGGATCTCGAAGGCATGACACCGGATCCACTTGAGATCGTAGCCATTGATGGTGGCTATCGGGCGACAGACTCATTTCAGGTATTTCCGAAAATTGAAAAAGAAAGTGATGGCAGTTTCTCCTCTCGGTTCTTTCTGCACGGGTGGCGTCATGTTTCCAAGCCTGCTCAGGAGCGGCTCAACAGCCTTGTTCCCGGAGAAGGGCTTTATGTTGCAGTCGAGCTAAATAACCCCGCAACGATTACTGCGGTACAGTTGCAGACTGAAGATTATTACATGATTGGCTGGGCACCACGCTACCTCGTACACGATCTAATGTATGCAATGACAAACTCTCCAGGTGAACTAAATGCGAGAGTGTTACGATTTAATGAGATGCCCGCCCCTTCAAAGCAGCGACTGCTGATTGAGCTAAAAGGCCATTTGCCAGAGAACTATACTCCGATGGAAGATGAGGAGTTTACCGCTTTAGCCTAAGGTGAAAACATGAGCGCCAGAAATGCTTACTGTCAGCCTGGAGAACATGAAGATTGTTAATTCGCTCTCGAAGCTAGATATTGATTGATGGCCTACGATACCTACACCGTCGAATCCGAATGGGTACTGGAAATCGAGCAGCTTGGCACCAAGGATATAGCTAAGTCTGTAGGCATTTGAAAAAGTAGCGCGACGCTTCAGCGAGCGTTTCAGTGCCTCTCAGTCCAATCCAGAGAACGCTTGCTAAAGCGTCGCGCTACGTTGCTCCAGCCAACGCTTGCTACAAAACTCAACGATCATCCTGATGTTTCCACTGAAAATCGCGAAGAACCCAAAGCAATGACTTTACAATTTGGCCGGCTCAAAAAGCGTTTCGACAGGCTAAGGGCAGATGAACGCGGATTAAACGGAGATAAGCGGGTGATGAGGAGGATTTGACGTTCAATGTTCAGCTTCCAGCTTCCAGCTCCTTTTCAAAACATAAAAAAGCCTGCCCCGGGTTCCGAGACAGACTTTCCATATTATATTACAATAACAAACAAAACCATGTGTTAAAAACACTTATGCCGCTGAGTCAATGAGTATTTCCGGTACCTCTGGCTCCGGAGGCACCTCAGTGTCGACCTGCTGGTTTTCCCTGCGGGTCCGACGAGATTTCGCAAGT
>CAWUII010000120.1:0-3084 GCA_963922575.1 uncultured Opitutia bacterium | reverse complement strand
GTTGACAGTGACAATTACTGCTACCAACATGCTTGGTTTTTAGGCTCGGGTGGTGTTCCAAGCCTCACTCTGTGAGGCGACAAAAACAATTGGCAGTACTGACAATTTTACCACCCGCGAAGGTTGACAGTGACAATTACTGCTACCAACATGCTTGGTTTTTAGGCTCGGGTGGTGAAATTGGCAGACACGCCAGATTTAGGTTCTGGTGCCGTAAGGCGTGAGGGTTCAAGTCCCTCCCCGAGTACTTTTACAGAAAGCAAACCATAAAAAAACCCTGAGAACCGAAAAGGCAACCAGGGTTTTTTGAACTTAAGAAAGTATACGGGAGCTTATTTTCCCTTTTTCTCTTTGGAAGAGCAGCATTTCTTTTCGCTACAACATTTCTTCTCCTTAGCGCAGCATTTCTTTTCGCACTTTTCAGAGCATTCTGCTTTTTCTTTGTCGTGATCATGATCACCACAAGCACCGCAATCTGCGTATGAAGTTGCAAATGCAGCAATGAAGAACATAGGAATCAATAGATATTTTTTCATAGGTATTTATATTTAATAAGAATAGTAAACATAAGGCTTTATTCAGTTTTGTCTACTTTTTAATTTTCCCTGTAAGAATGTAAGCGTTTACTGATGTTCCATTTGTCCGAAAAATAACCAATTTACTCATGCTACCCTGGCTTAGACAGAATAAATTTCCACTTTACCTGGCACCAATGGCACGGGTAACTGATATTGTTTTTCGACAGTTTTGTAAAGATCAGGGAGCGGATGTGATGGTCACTGAATTTGTACAGGCAGATGCGATCAATCGCAGTGACCCGAAGTTATGGGAAACTGTAGATTTCTCTGAAGAACAACGGCCAATGGGTGTACAGATTTTTGGCTCAAACCCTGTCTCAATGGCAGATGCGGCCCGACTTCTGGTTGATCGGATACAGCCGGATTTCATTGACCTTAACTTCGGCTGTCCGGCTGAACGTGTTATCTGCATGGATGCCGGCTCTTCCCTACTGCGCAATCCAAAGAAATTAGGAGCGGTTACCAAAGCTGTTGTAAAAGCGATCCCGGAGACTCCGGTAACTGTGAAAATCCGTACTGGGTGGGACGATCAGTCGATTGTCGCGCGTGAAGTAGGTCAAATAGTCGAAAACGAAGGTGCCCAGGCTCTTACAATCCATGGTCGGACTAAAGTACAGGGCTACAGCGGAGAAGCTGATTGGGGACTTATTGCAGAAGTCGCAGAGGCACTTACCATCCCAGTCATCGGAAATGGGAATATTCGCAGCGCTCACGATGTGATCCGCGTCCGTGAGGACACTCAATGCGCCGGACTGATGATCGGTCGCGCCGCACTTGGCTACCCGTGGATATTCAGGGATATCAAACACTACCTCAAGCAAGGCATGGTACCTGAACCACCTACGATCGCGGAGCGATGGGATACCATTCTCAATTATACCCGTAAAGTAATGACCCGCCCCTTCCGGGAACAACGCCACAAAGACATCCGCTGGATGCGACCCAAGATCATCGGCCTCACGAAGGAAATGCCCAACTCGCGCAAGATACGCGGTGCGCTGGGTAAAGTGATTTCCATAGCTGATTTAGAAAGTGTCGCTGCCGAGCACACTGCTCTGTTTGACACTTCGTTGAACGTTAAATAGCGAAAAACCTGCTGCTGGGTCTTTTATGTTTGAAAGCTACATATATCTGCAGCCATTTTTAATTGAATCTCGGTTCTAAAGTTCTTTTTTAAAAGGTGATCTGAGTTCTCACAAACTTAATGCTTATGACACGCGTCCTCTTCTTATGTATGGGCAACATCTGTCGCTCTCCAGCAGGACACTGCATTTTTCAGCACCTGGTGGATCAGGCAGGGCTCTCTGACCAGTTTGAAATTGATTCTGCCGGTACTATCGGATTTCACGAGGGTTCTCCGCCTGATCAACGCATGCAAAAAACCATGCGCTCACGTAAGATACCGATCATCGGTACTGCAAGACAGTTAAAACGAGAGGATCTAGACTATTTCGACTGGATACTTGCTATGGATAAGGAAAACTTGCGGGATGCAAAATCACTCGATCCTTCGGGCGAGCTACATTCAAAAATCAGGTTATTTTGTGACTTTTGCACCCAACACGATGAGACCGAAGTTCCCGACCCCTATTATGGCGGTTCGGACGGTTTCATAAAAGTACTCGATCTGGTCGAAGGTGGATGTACCAATTTATTGCAGGAGCTTAGCCAATAGTTTAGTTACTGAGGAGTGCAGGTTCAACATGGATTTTCTTCTATTCGCAATCCACATTTGATCTGCGGTCATCAGCAGTCACTAGAAAATGCTTAACGAATCATTGACAGCACTGTGCTAACATTGAGAGTAACTAAAACTTAAGATTAAGACAATCATGGCATCTCCTACAGACGTTCGCAAAGGCAAGGTTCTCAACTATCAGAGTGCACCACATCTTGTACTTGATGTACTACATCGCACACAGGGCCGACAGGCTGGGTTCATGCAAATATCGATGCGCAATCTAAGTACAGGATCCAGCACCACCACCAAGATCCGGACAACCGATTCCGTTGAAATCATGCATACAGACATGGTCAAGCTTGAGTACAGCTACAAGGATGGTGATGGCTACCATTTCATGGATCCTGAAACCTTTGAAGATACTATTCTGGAAGAATCCCTAATTGAAGACTCCAAAGAATTTCTGGTCGAAACGCAGACCTACAGTATCCTTCACGTCAACGACAAGCCCGTTCAGATCGAACTACCTGCATCAATCGAAATGAAAGTCGTCGAATCTCCGGAAGGCCTCCGCGGGGACACCGCCAGTAATGTACAAAAACCGGCTACGCTTGAGACCGGCCTTGTCGTCCAGGTCCCGTTATTCATCAAGGAAGGCGAAGTCATCAAGGTAAGCACCTCCGACAAATCGTACATGGGCCGAGCCTGAGCTAAAAAGCTACCTTTTTTCAAGCTAAACTGTCCAACCCGGATTAGGCAATCGGGTTCGATTAACCTTATAGTAGATCCAAGTTATTCATCAATGCCTTCCTGAGTGGAGCCGCT
>CAWUII010000119.1:0-3283 GCA_963922575.1 uncultured Opitutia bacterium | reverse complement strand
AATATACTTGTTTAGAGACACAGTTGCTACCATTTTGGATAAGAATCATGTGTCCAGATGATTACATACTTAGCTATAGAATCAGATAATCGAACATGATCGATACGTGCATCCGGTAATTCATCGAATCGTACTCGGTATACTTTCGCAGTCGATTCAAAAAACCTTGCGATGTCTCCCGCAAAATTGCGATATACAGGCTTTTAACTGACTGACTAACTGGAAAAATCTAAGCGATAAACAGCAGAAGATGATTGAATTTCTTTTACAAAATCAGGAAGCAACTATTCAGCAAATGGTAAACTATGCTGACATCACGGATCAGGCAGTCCGGTATAACCTGAAAAAACTGGAGACCCTTGAAATCATCGAACGAATCAGTAAGAAAATCCGAGATCCACAGGCGCTCTATCGTTTTAAAAACGATAGAGCTAAACAGCTTTTTGAGCATTTAAGACAAAAAGAACCTCAAATAAGACAAAAGCACAACCACCACTCACTATGCCCGCCTTCACCACCAAATCGTATCAGCAGGATGTGCTCAATAGCACGAAGGCATACTTTGAACGTAGTCATGAAGATGAAAATGCGAACACGGCATTGCTTACCTAAATTTCAGATTTCAACACTGTAGCAATGGACGATTCACCACTAACTTCTAGTCATATCCACACTGCGACCATCATCCTGGCAGCGGGCAGTGGTTCACGCATGCAAGGACAGGTGGCTGACAAAATGCTGGCATTACTCAACGGTCTACCGGTCATCTGCCACAGCGTCCGTTCTTTTGTTGCCAGTGGATGTGTACAGCAATTCACAATTGTCTATCGTGACGAAGATCAGAAGGCGACTTTGGAGAAAGCGCTGAAATTAATTGATCTAAAAAGATTAACGGTTGGCTGGGTGAAGGGAGGCGAGCGCAGACAGGACTCGGTTTATCAGGCACTGCTTCATCAGACGGAGAAGTGCTCGCATGTTTTCATCCACGATGGCGCCCGCCCGTTAATATCGAGTGATACCATACGTTTGCTTCATACAGCTGTACTTCGGGATCGGGCTGCGACGCTGGCCCATCCGGTAACCGATACGATCAAGCGAATCCCGGATGCAACAAAGCTAACTCAAATCTCGCTTGAAGACCTTGATCGTTCACGTTTATGGGCCATTGAAACGCCACAGGCCTTTGCCCTCGAACTCATTTTGGAAGCCTACGAACACGTCAATCGGGAAGGCCTCGAAATTACCGACGATACCGCTGCAATCAGTGCGCTCGGATTGGGCACAACACTAGTGCCAAATAATACAGCAAACATCAAAATCACACGTCCGGAAGACATGGATTATGCTGCGTGGAAACTCGCTGAACTTCGAACATTGAACGTTGAATGACTGCTGAAAGCCCGGTGATACTCACAAAATAAAGCTTGGAAAGCAGCTTGCCTGGCGGCCTTAACGGAAGTGACAAATCGGTGCGGCAACTTGACAATGCATCTCAGGCATATGATGTGATCTTTCTATGAAGCGCGTTGTAAAGCCCGAGATTCTCGACCAACTCGAGCCCGATGATCCGGCTGCTTTGCACAATCGTCGCGACCTCAGACTGTTTAATCGGCTCATGGGAAATAACCAATGGATGCGCCACAAGCTGAAACATGTCGTCACTCCTGAGGATTCAGTCATCGAGCTGGGAGCCGGTGTCGGCGACTTTGGCTACTATTTGCGTAAAAACTCAACCCTGTCCTGCCCTGTTTATGCTGGTTTGGACTTATTACCTCGACCCGCTCAGTGGCCTGAAAACTGGGTATGGCATCAAGCTGAATTGACTGACTTTTCAGGCTACACTGATTATACCATCCTTTGCGGAACCTTTATTCTTCATCAATTCGAAGATGCAGTTCTTACAAAGCTGTTCAGTCGTATATTGCCTCACTTACGTGCTTTGATTTTTTGCGAAACGGCTCGACGTCCGTTGCATTTGATGCAGCTCCCATTGAGCAATCTCCTGGGGATTAACTACGTTTCTCGTCACGATGCCCGCGTAAGTGTTGAAGGTGGCTTTCACGGTCAAGAATTGCCGGAACTGTTAGGCCTGGAACCCAATGACTGGACGATTGAGACAAAAATGACCTTTTTGGGAGCGTACCGACTGGTGGCAGTTCGCAAAAGCGGATAACAATCATTCGATCTACCTGACGTGCGAATTCTTACATGAAAACAGTTACTATTATCGGAGGCGGTCTCGCAGGCCTGTCGCTAGGTATTGGCCTTAGACAAAGAGGCATACCCGTGACTCTACATGAAGCTGCAACGTATCCCAGACATCGCGTGTGCGGAGAGTTTGTTTGTGGCGTGACTTCAAGCACACTGAAAAATCTGGATATACAGGATGAACTTGCGGATGCAGAAGAGTGTAAGACAACTGGCTGGTATCATCGAGAAAAGCTGATTTACCAGCGCACTCTTCCGGTATCTGCTTTCGGCCTTTCGAGACATTTGCTCGACTTGCGATTATCACAAAAATTTGAAAACCTGGGAGGTCAGTTATTCACATCTTCGCGCTTTTCTTGCCCGGAAAGCGAGGAAGGAGTCATCTGGGCGTCGGGTAGGAGGGCACACAAAAAGAGCTCCTGGATCGGTCTTTCGATGCATTGTGATGACATGTCGCTTTCCCATGATTTGGAAATTCATCTGGGCCAGCGGGGCTACGTCGGACTCTCTCGAATTGAGAACAACAAGGTAAATCTATGTGGTCTGTTTCGAAAGCAGCCCGGTATTACTGCAAAGAAACCAGATCTTCCTCTAGCCTACCTTCGCGACAGTGGATTTCATGAATTGTGTTCTCGCATTACAAAAAGCAGGATCGATAAGGAAAGTGTCGTTGGCGTATCGAACTTGAATTTTGACTGGCACGTTAAACCACTGACTACTTATTTATCTCTGGGAGATCACTCAGCACTTATTCCTCCCTTTACCGGCAATGGGATGTCCATGGCACTGGAAAGTGCCGAAATAGCATTGGATCCCATCGCTCTTTATGCCGAAGAATCGAATGCGTGGAGGGATACGGTGAGTTCCGTTCAAAAACAAATGCAGAAACAGTTTAAAAAACGATTGAAGATAGCACGACTTCTTCATCCGTTTTTCTACACGACTCAAGGTCAATATCTCCTGGCTAAGACGGCACAGCTAAATCTGCTACCTTTCAAACAAATCTTTCAGGCCACTTCAGCTGCGGTGCAGCGGTGCCTACGCTGAGAAGTGCGCACAACTTTCTTAAAGAAAA
>CAWUII010000118.1:0-3454 GCA_963922575.1 uncultured Opitutia bacterium | reverse complement strand
GGGGTTTGGGGGCGGCAATGAGCCCCCAATGAAAGTTTTGAGTTGTTCGGGACGTCTCCTCCGATAATGCAAGTCGACTTTAAATGCCGTGCATAACCTGCTATCCGCACATGTCTTCCCCAAAACAGTGCAAGGTGATCTATTCATATCGGCAGGAGGAGTAAAAGGCCGCACAATCTAAGGGTCGGATCATCAAAAATCCAAGGGACAGTTCGTGCAAGCCCTCCGCTCCAAAATTTATAGTAAAAGTGATTCGATTACAGTAGTGTTTTAAGCATATACTTTTGAGATACGTCCTTCGCGCAGAGCTTTAGTCGCATACGAAGAAGGAAAGGCTACCTTCAGACCAATTGCTTCCGGTTTCATACGACCGGTTTGGATCCGCCACCAATCCACGGCAAATCGTCGGGCAATCGCCACAGCCATCTTCTTTTTCTTCGCAGCGGTGAACGGTTCATTGCACATCCTTTTTTTCCAATGTAGAATTGGTTCGTAGTCTGGCTGAAAGCGCATCATTCTCCACACTGCTTCAAGCAGCACATGACGAATCCTGGGATTGCCGTGTTTATTGACGCTGCCCTGTATACGCTTGTTACCACTGGAGTATTCATTGGGACAAAGTCCCGTAAAACTGGAGACTTCACCCCGATTGCTAAAACGATTGTAATCGACAAACTCCTGATCAAGCACCGAAACAGTCAAAGCTCCCAGACCAATCGGTACTTTTCGGTTCGCCTTGCGTTCCTCACGCGCAGTGGTTTCACGCAATTGCTCATCAACGACTGCAAGGACTTTTTGCAACGGCTCCAGAATTGCGATCATAAAAGCTTCCAGTTGCGTGCATAACTCTTTAAATACTTTCGGCTTCCACCAGTTCGCAGGAACTTCGCAGCCATGGTAACGGCCCGCGCTGGTGCCCACATTTTGAAGACGCTTACGCTCTTTAGCCAAGGTCTCACGCTGGCGACTGAGCGCTCGCCGACGCTCTTCTTCAAGGCTGGGAACGCGAACGACACAAAGCGCTTTCACATTGCCTGCCAGATAACGGTCAAGGTGGCAGCAAAGTTCTTTGGCATCACGGGCATCGGTCTTCACTGAAGAACCGTACTCGTCCCAATTGCGTGGACGAACGACAAAGTTTTCGACACCGATTTCTTCGAGTTCACGATGTAGCACAAAGCCGAAACACCCGGCTTCGTAACAACTCACGACACGTTTGGAGTTACGTCTTTGTTTATCAGCCCAAACCATAAACTCTGGTGGGCTGAACGTCTGAGGGCTCTGCGGAGCCTGATTGTCGATCTGGCGAACGACAACGTATTTGCTCTTGTGAATGTCGATGGTCCGGTCTCGCTACGCGATCCGGTCTTGTCGCTAAAGCTCGGAACCAAGCTTGATGACTTCAGCTTTTGCTTCAGTCTGTTTCTGTGATGTGGGAGTGGTTTGTTTTGTAGTTTTCATAGAGAGTGATTGTCTAAACGATTATTCGCTCCTGACAACTACTCCCATGTCATCTAAAAAATTACTTTCGCTCAGAGTTGCCAGAGCCAACGAAGAGGATCAACTATATTGGAGAAAAGCGGCATAAACTGACACCGATCGAAATTACACCAAGTAGCATCGCAGCCATCTAAAACCTTTTCATACCAAACTCGGGTTTCCGGTTTCCGTGTTTAATGACTAATATTCTAACTTTATTGGATAAAACCCTATACACGATATAATAAGGAAACTTTCTCATCCGTACTTTGCGATACAGAGGATAATTTTGATCTTTATGAAATCTTTTTGGGTTCTCAAGAATCTCACTAAAACGAACTTCCATGTCATGAAAAAACTTTCTGACCAGTTCGTTGGAAATTTTTTCATAGCGCTCGACTATCTCATCAACATCTCGTTGAACCAACCTATTAAGCGATAAAACCATTAAGATCGATATTTGTCATATTTGGAGAAAAATTCGCTTTCGGAAAATTCTTCCAAAGAACCCGCCTCAATGGCTTTATCTCTAGATGCTGCTTCAGCCAAAATATCACTCTCATATAAGGATTCGTTTTCAGCATAACTATCAAGCAATGCTGTAATAAGATCTGCCTTGTCACTTGGAGAAAGACTCATCACGCTTTGATATATTTCTTTAACGCTCATAATCTACATAATGCAAAAGGGTTATTATTTATCAAATAAATATTCTCAGGTAAAATCAAATAACGTTAGGCGGATTTAACAATCTAAGGAATAATTGAAAAACAAAACCATGATACTAATAATTTTTGCTTCATTTCACGTTTTTTGTAGCTCGAAAATTCACCTCACTCAAAGACTTGTCGTCGCAGACTTTGAATTACCGCCAGATCGCCCCAATCTGCACCGCGCATCTCATTGACTTTCGGCGGATACTTCCGATCGCGTTCTCGCTGCCAGGCGCCTGTAAAGCCATGGACAAACTCGGCCGAACCTAAGATCGCTCCATCGGTAAAGTAGCGCACGCGGCAGCGCAGTAGAACTGTCTTTGGCAGATGTCCCTGCTCCTTCTCCAGAACTTTCATCGCAGCTTCGTGGTCGATAAGTTTACCCTTGTGCGTCCAGGGACTGGCTCCTTTGCCAAAAATTAACTGTCGGTGTGCCGCCAACACTTCATCAAATGAATGGCTCCCATCCTTCATTTTCTTCATCTTCATCGAATCCGCCCAGATAAAAGCCAGTCCAAGCTGAGCCTCTTTTTTACCGGCAACGGCTTCTGCATAGCCACAGAAACGGTAGTCCTTAGGGTCTTCAACAATACCGGCACGCACCGGATTAAGATCAATATAAGCGGCCATTATTTGCAATGGATTACCGAAACCCTCAACCAGCACCGACTTAAACCGATCCGCCCACAAAGTACCGTAGCGTCGATGATTCCGGTTAAACCAGACAGAGAAGCGCTGCTTCACCGTTTTCATAAACTGAGATACATCACTCATTCGATCCAATAACTTTTTACGTATGGCCTCTGCCTCTTCGCCTCCTTCCTTGAGCTTTTCTTCCATCACCTTGGTTGAAGCCGTCTGGTATTTGGTCGGCTTAGGATAGAGCACCTTGTAACGTCGCATCAGTTCTGTATCTGAAAGCTTCTCCGGCTCCAGCACACGCACGAGGACGTGGAAATGGTTCGACATAATGCAGTAAGTGAGAATCTCCACTCCCGAGAAATCGGCTACCTGCCAGAGCATTTTACGCAGCATCTCCTTCTCACGATTTTTAAAGAGCATCTCACCATTCACCGTACGGGTCATGCAGTGATACACAGCAGATGCTCCACTCACTTTGTCCTTCGTGTTCTCATGATTTGTAAATCTGGATTCCACAAAATAACGTGTCAACCCAAAAATTATAACCTGTCCCTAAAAAATCCCCCGCTGTCATGAGCTTTGCCAAACGCATACTCAAAGAAGACGATGGCCATGAAACC
>CAWUII010000117.1:0-3608 GCA_963922575.1 uncultured Opitutia bacterium | reverse complement strand
AGCACACGGGGGGGCGGGAGCGGTGGCAGCAACCGGCGGGGGGCCCGCCCCCCCTGGCGGCCCCCGCGCGGGGCCCCGCCGTGCCCCACGCGACGAGACCAGTTGGATATGCCTGTTCATTTTACTTTTTTCCTGAATGGTTTACTCGCGTTGGGCCTTTGATCAGGCTTAATAATAATGCTCTCGTGGCGATACGGATCCGGGCACTTAAACTCGAGATTACCCAGATGCAGATTCGAGTAATGAAGCTCTGTAGTGCCTTTTTCGTTTTTAAACAGTCCGACATTACGACCCGCATAGATCTCGCTCATATAGAAGTTGGAGCCTTGATGGGAGATGTGCCCAGACCCACTGACACGTACAACTTTATAGCTTTGAGGATAGCGTATATTGTATTTCTCGACGAGACGCCTGGCGCTCCTGCGGTAAATTTCGGCTGGGCGTAGCATGTCCAAAGCCTCGTGAGGGCGCTCCTGGTTTATACTCGTGTCGCCAACGGTCGGAACGCTTCTTCTGTGCCCGCAGATTCTTCGAGGGAGGCTTTGTCGCTTCCGCTTTTAGATCACGGTGCATCCGCTCATGCGAACCGTTCTCCTGCGGAGAGGCGGGCGTCATAAATTCAACACCAATACCCTGCTCAATCCACCACACACTCAACTGTGATAAGCCTCCAAGCGCGATTGACGCAAACGGCGTGCCGTTATCCACCCGTATGATTTCCGGCAAACCATGATAACGCATTAGCCTTTTGAAGATCCTAAGCGTGCCTTTAAATTGCTGGTTCGGGCACCCGTGACAGGCAATGATATAACGGCTGTAGCGGTCACAAACCGTCAACGGATCACAGCGCTGCCCGTCCTTCAGAATGAACCAACCTTTGAAATCTACAGTCCACACTTCGTTCGGACGCGTAGGCTCAGTCAAGTGCGCAGGACGAACACGGTGAACGCCTACTTTGCGTTTACGCTTCTGACTCAGCCCGTGACGACTCAAGACTAAAGCAATCGTGCTTTCCTGCGGGGGAGAATCGATTCCATGAACCTTCAATAGCAAATCCCGGAGCTTTTTCGGCCCCCAGGTCGGATGCTTGCGGCGCTCCTTTAATATCAAGGATTCGACAGATTCGATCGTCGCGTTCGGACTATACTGCGGGCGACGGCTTCGGTCTTTTAAGCCAGCGAGACCTTCCGATTTATAACGCTTCAGATACTTATGACCCGTCTTGCGACTGATTCCAAAATCAGCACACAGATCACTTACGCTGAAGCGGCCTGTCTGAGATAAGATTACAAAGCGTTCTTTTTCGGTCATCGGTTCGGTTCTTTTCCATGGCATAAATGCCAATTAAAAGTGTTACCGATGTCCTTAGAAGATCTGTTACCGATGTCTTCGGATCATACCCTGGCAGTCTCAAATGTAATCACGCTATTTATCTCGGATTATAGACAATTAGATTCACAGTGTGATAAAACTAAATTCTTTTGTTGATAAAAGGCCAATCTGAATAAATATGCTCGCTTGTCCTGAAAGTTCCATCTTCAAGAATTTCTCAATTCAACCTACAAACAAGTTATAACAAATTAATCTATAATTATTATGCCAGTAGCTACACCCAAGCAATATGCAGCCATGCTCGACGCCGCCCAAAAAGGCAACTATGCGTACGCGGCTGTCAATGTCACATCCATCGTTACGATAAATGCTGCACTTAAAGCTTTTGCAGATGCAAAGTCGGACGGCATCATCCAAGTATCCACAGGCGGCGGTCAATTTGCATCCGGCCTGGGAGTAAAAGACGCTGCTTTCGGTGCGATAGTACTTGCCGAAGCAACTCATCGCCTCGCTGAAAAATATGACATTCTGGTTGGATTGCATACAGATCACTGCCATCCAGAGAAAGTAGATGGCTTCTTGAAGCCATTGCTTGAAGCCTCTCGGAAACGCATTGCAGAAGGTAAAGGCCCGCTTTTCCAGTCACATATGTTTGACGGATCTGTTGTATCACTTGAAGAAAATCTGAAAACCTCCAAGGAATTGCTCAAGGAATGCGCAGAGCTGGACATTATTCTTGAAGTCGAAGCCGGTTGCGTTGGCGGTGAGGAAGATGGCCACGACACTTCAGGCCTTCCTGCTGAAAAGCTTTATACTACACCGGAAGACATGGTTGAGGTTTACGAAGCACTGCAGCCCATCGGCCGCTTTATCTTCGCAGCAACTTTTGGAAACGTGCATGGCACTTACAAACCAGGTTCGGTTCAGTTAAAGCCAACCATACTGCGTGATGGTCAAAAGGCAGTTACTGACAAACACGGCAAGGATGCGTTTATGGATTTGGTTTTCCATGGTGGTTCGGGTTCTGCGCTTGAAGAAATACGCGAAACGCTCGAATACGGTGTTGTCAAAATGAACATTGATACCGATGCACAATACGCGTTTACCCGTCCGGTAGTAACACATATCTGCAGCAACATAGAAGGTGTGTTGAAAATAGACGGCGAAGTCGGTAATAAAAAGGTCTACGATCCACGCAGCTATCTGAAAAAATCAGAAGAAAGTATGGCTGCACGTCTGTTTCAGGCTGCTGAAGATCTGTGCTCCAATGGCAAAACGATTTTTGGTACCTTGTAAGTTCCCAACAATTGATTCTTTCACTCAAAGGTTGAGCATTTTATGGCTCAACCTTTTTGTTGTACCGATTAACAAAAAAGGAGTTATACCAATTCGCAAAAGATCTGAGCGAATGTAGAAACGGCTCAGACTTTTTTTGATTTGGTATTAGGAGCTAGAAGTTGGATCTTTAGTTTCAGGTATGGCTGTAGTATTCAGTTTTGAGACAGGCTCCGGAGCATTTCCCTCCATGCCGCTGCTGCCTCAATGTCCGCAAATCTTCTCAAGGTCATTATTCAAGACCCAGCTTTTGTCGACCTGCATCGGAAATCATATGTGGTGTCCAGGGTGGATCCCATACAATATCAACCTGAGCGGATGAAATATGTTTGAGCCCCTCAATTTTCTCTTTGGCATCATTAGCAATCACTGGTCCCATTCCACAGCCCTGGGCAGTCAATGTCATTTTCACATTGACTGCATGTTTACCCTCACCGTCCGGCTCAGAAATTCTCAAATCATAGATCAACCCTAAATCGACAATATTTACAGGAATTTCGGGATCAAAGCAGCTGCGCATCGCTTCCCATGCCTGATCTTCATGAAACGGTTCATCGCTCTGCTCAGGATCAGCCTCCCTAGCCGCTTGCTCAAGTTCGAGCTTTGCCGCTTCGCCAAGCGAGTCCCAGTCTTTACTGGATAGACGAAAAAGACCCGAATTCGTTCGAATGGTCACTGTGCCGCCAAGGGCCTGCGAGATGGTAGCATGAGTCCCCGCAGGAAGCACGTGCTCATCGCCTGCCGGGATGATGGTTGCCTTTGTATCACGAACTAGAGTAAGCGTTTCAGAGAGATTCATAAGTATTAATAACAGTCAGTATTCGCAGCCTGTCAATCAACCGTGTATCCAAACATTCGATGTTCAACGTTCACTCAACTCAAAATCGGTGCGGGTTCAAGACATGGTATACACAAAAGGTTCAGGACATGGTATACACTTT
>CAWUII010000116.1:0-3666 GCA_963922575.1 uncultured Opitutia bacterium | reverse complement strand
CTTTAGCAAGCGTTCTCTGGATTGGACTGAGAGGCACTGAAACGCTCGCTGAAGCATCGCGCTACGTTTTATGCCACAAACCCCAAAAGCTTTTTTCCACAGTAAATAGCTAAGTGTGTAATTACTTGTACAGATCGCGCAGCACCATCCCCGGTTAACGCACCCGCGTCGCGTAAGCTTGAGCATTCAAACGTTCGTGCGGCGCAGGGACGCGCCTGCGCTACCATTTTGGATGCGCACCGGGGATGTCGGTCGGCTAGCCCAGTCATACCTTAAAGCGCACTATTTCTTCCAATGACTGCACTGACCGCTTGCAAAAGTCGGTTTTGGCACCATCGCTAACCAGGTGATTATTTCCAGACGCTTGCTTCCCTATGCGGTTCTCTTTTGCGCTTTACTTTGGGGGAGTGCCTTTCCCGGTATCAAAGGCATTTACTCGGAATGGGCCGCCAATGGCATTGAAGCGACTTTCTTTGATCGATTGTTGGTCGCCGGCGTGCGTTTCTCCTTAGCTGGCTTGCTGCTGCTGCTGTTGTCAAAAAGACCGCTGGAGGCGTGGCGACGGACGTCCAAGAGCAAGCTTTTGTCCTTCGCGCTCACTCAGACTTTTTTCCAGTACCTGATTTTCTACACGGCACTCGCAGTCTCCAGCGCCGTGTTGGGTGGTTTGCTCATTGCGACGGGAAGTCTCTGGTGGGTGGTACTCGCGCCTCTACTTCTGAAAACAGCGTGGCCCAGTCGCCGTCAGTGGTTTCTGCTAGCACTGGGCGTTATCGGTGTTTTGCTGGCAATGTACAAGCCCGGCGCAGGAAGCGGCTCGCCTGCCTTAGGGGCATTTCTCTTTATACTGACAACACTTAGCGGAACACTGGGCGTGATCGTGCTTCAGGGAATTGTGCCAACTATGAGCTCACGCACCGCGACTGGATTTGGCCTTTTGATGGGTGGTATTCTGCTATGCCTTGCAGGCATTCCAGCGTGGCCCGCAGTTGCCGAGCTCTTTACGCTCAAAGTGGTTTTACTGACGGCACACCTCACCTTTGTTTCTGCTGCCGGCTTTGGTATTTGGAACTATCTGACGACTCTGTTCCCAGTAAACCTGCTGGCTGGTTACCGCTTTCTGGTTCCAATTTGTGCCGTTGTTGAATCTTCACTATTGGTTGCCGGCGAATCACCCGGCGCAGGGATTTTTATCGGTGGGGCATTGGTGATTGCTGCGGTTGTAGGGCTACAGCACGTTACGAAAACCCCTGTTAAACCTTAATTTGGCCGTTTGGAACCACCGCTTCCAAGGCAGTACCTTCCTTACATAGATACTTGCAAACTAGGCGTGGAGCTGCCTTTGTTAAATAGTGATCCTATCCAAAACTGAACTCGACTCGATTACACAGGTGACTTCCAATCAACCGCACGCGGTTCTTGGGATGCATCTCTGCAAGGTGGACAAAAAAGAAGGTGTTGTGGTGCGGGTTTTTCTGGATGACGCGAAGTCCTGCGAGGTGTTGGATGTTTCCAAACCCAAAGGCAAGTATCATCCATTGGAGCATCTGACGGAAGATGGCTTTTATGAAGGTTTTATACCCGCCAAATCTCTGTTTAAATACAGTTTGCGGATCAAGCGCTACAACGGCGAAGTACGTGAATTCTACGATCCGTATAGCTTTCTACCCAGTATCTCCGAGGAAGATGTCTACCTGTTCAACGAGGGTAATCTGCACTACGCGCATAAAGTCATGGGCGCTCATGTGCGGACGCTGGATGGTGTAAAGGGTGTTTCGTTTTCCGTCTGGGCGCCCAATGCAGATCGGGTTTCGGTGGTGGGTGATTTCAATCACTGGAACGGGCGCTATCATCCGATGCGAAGTCTGGGCGCTTCGGGTATTTGGGAATTATTCGTTCCTGGCCTGGAAGTCGGCGTAAAGTACAAATTCGAGATCGGAAGATCTAATCGGGAATATCCTTTTTTAAAGACTGACCCTTACGGCACGTGCTTTGAGTCGCCGCCACATAATGCTGCAATCGTCTGCGATGTGGATAATTATGAGTGGAGAGATGCTGATTGGTTAAAAAAGCGTGAATCTACGGATTGGTCGGCTGCACCCATATCGATCTACGAAATGCATGTAGGTTCCTGGAAACGTGTTGTTGAAGATGCCAATCGTCCGCTGTCGTATCGTGAGTTGGCCAATGAACTGGTGACTTATCTATCGGCGATGCGCTATACACATGTGCAGTTTATGCCGTTGTCAGAGCATCCATTCGATGGCTCGTGGGGCTATCAGGTGACCGGATTTTTCGCGCCAACGTACCGATTTGGTCCACCGGAGGATTTCATGTATTTGGTGGATACGCTGCATCAGAACGGCTTTGGTGTAATCATGGACTGGGTGCCGGCTCATTTCCCGACGGACAGTTTTGCTCTGGGTCAGTTCGATGGTACGGCACTCTATGAGCACGAAGATCCGCGTCAGGGCTTTCATCAGGACTGGGGCACTTACATTTTTAACTATGGGCGCAATGAAGTTTGTACGTTTCTGATCTCAAGTGCGCTGGCTTGGTGTGACCGTTATCACATCGACGGTTTACGTGTCGATGCGGTTGCTTCGATGTTGTATCTGGACTACTCCAGAGAAGAAGGGCAGTGGATCCCCAATCAGCACGGCGGGCGGGAAAACGTAGATGCGATCGAGTTTCTGCGGCAAACCAACAAGCTTGTACACGACTACTACCCGGGGACTTTGATGATTGCCGAAGAGTCGACCGATTTCCCGGGAGTTACCCGACCCATCCAGGAGGGCGGTATTGGGTTTGATCTAAAGTGGAACATGGGCTGGATGCACGACACGCTGCACTACTTCCAGACAGATCCGATTTATCGGAAGCATGAACACAATCACCTGACATTTGGCATGCTTTACCAGTACACGGAAAAGTTCACCCAAGTCTTTTCGCACGATGAAGTTGTACACGGTAAAGGCTCTTTGCTGACCAAAATGCACGGCTGGGAAATTGCATACAAAGCCCGGCAATTGCGTCTGATGTTTGCCTTTATGTGGCTATGGCCTGGCAAGAAAACACTCTTCATGGGCAGTGATTTTGGACAATCCGCCGAGTGGGCCTACAACCAAAGTTTGGATTGGAACCTATTACAATATGCAGATCATAAAGGCGTGCAAAATGTTGTTTGCGATTTGAATGTACTTTATCAGACGGTTCCCGGTCTCGCCTCAGGCGATCATCATCCGGAAGGATTCGAATGGATTAACCATACCTATGCCGACGAGAGCATTTTGGCATTTTTACGCAACGGAGAAACCGCAGGCGATACACTGGTAGCGATTGGCAACTATACCCCGGTCTTACGGGAAAATTTTCGCATTGGAGTACCGTACAGTGGAGGTTGGCAGGAAGTGATCAATACAGATGCCAAGGAGTACGGCGGTTATGGTTATGGTAACTTCGGTGGAGTTCACTCCGATGAGATAGAGTGGGACGGTCGCCCTTATTCAATACGGATAACCATACCACCGCTGTCGATGTGCGTTTTCCGATTTCAAGAAGGATAGGGTGGAGTCATTGGTTCTTTAATGCTAAGCCTATAATTATTTGTACAGATCGCATTCAGGTATCGCAGGCGCGTCCCCGGTGCGCAACTGAATGGGGGGG
>CAWUII010000115.1:0-3797 GCA_963922575.1 uncultured Opitutia bacterium | reverse complement strand
CGCCTGCGCTACCATTTTGGATAAGAATCATGTGTCCAGATGATTACATACTTAGTTATAGATGCGCAACTTCCTAGGTATTAGCCGCCAACTTTTTAAAAAGATCCGTGTATGTTTTGAGCGAAAAGTCAGATATATAGGGGTTAGTTCGCTATGAAAAAAGCCTATACACAATTACTTTTACTCACAGTGGTATGTTGCTTCTTAGGCAGTCAAAACAGCTTTGCCACATCTAATTCGGGGCTGGAGTCGTTGAAAGCGTCTCTTCAGCCAGCGGGCAATCATCGCTTTGTCTATCGGATGTTTTTCAAGCTGTATGACGCTGCTTTTTACACCAATGCCATGCAGACGAAAAACATCGATAAGTTGCTTAATGGTGAAAATGCACTGCTCCTTGAATTTAATTATCTGCTAAAAATTAAAAAATCGGTTATCCTGGAATCGTCCGAAAAAATCCTGCCCAATAATATGACTCCAGCAGATTTGGTCTCTATACAGGAGCGCGTCGACCAGATCAATGCAGTATACAGAACGGTTGGTAAAGGCGATCGTTCTGCACTTTCCTACACTCCCGGGGAAGGTACAATACTCTGGATCAATGGAGAGCCGATGATCACGATCGAGGGCGCAGATTTTGCCCAGCTTTACTTCCGTATATGGCTGGGAGAAAAGCCAATTTCTAAAGCGATGCGCGATGCACTCCTGCAACGTTGATCAAAAGTTCGAATTTGTTGTTCAGTCCGATGAGTAAAGAAGATAAAAAAGCACTTTTAGCACTGCCGATGGTTTTGCTGATCGGTATTGGATTCATTTTGGTGATCGGGAGCAATCGATGGTCGGATGTTGATCTGACAAAGTCAATTTACCCAGTGGGGCTTGCGTTCGTGATACAGTGGCTTGCATTTGTTCCTGCTTACCTGAAGAGGACTGAAAAGTTTTACGATCTGGTCGGTGGCATGAGCTTCATTTGTGTAACCGGGCTTTGTCTATTGCTGGCGTCAACTCAGAGTCTGCGGTCACTTGTTTTGTTCACTATGGTTGTTCTCTGGGCAGGGCGCCTTGGCATATTTTTATTTGTCCGAGTCAAACGTTCTGGAAACGACTCTCGGTTTGACGCGATCAAACAGTCGTTTCCCCGCTTTCTTTTTGCCTGGACCGCTCAGGGACTCTGGATCACGTTTACACTGGCTCCGGCCATGGCGGTGATTCTCTCTGAGCGGCAACGTGGGATAGATTTGTTTTTCATTATGGGCAGTCTGGTCTGGATTTTCGGTTACTTATTTGAAGTCGTTGCTGACCTCCAAAAGTATCGCTTCAAGTCGAATTCAGAAAACAAAGGTCAGTTCATCAATTCAGGGCTTTGGTCCATCTCCAGACACCCGAATTACTTTGGAGAAATTACTCTCTGGGTGGGCGTGACGATCATTGCATTTCCTGTGCTGAGCGGATGGCAGTACTTCACGTTGAGCGCTCCATTGTTTATTTATGGGTTGCTTCGCTATATAAGCGGTGTGCCATTACTCGAGAAATCCGCTGATAAGCGCTGGGGGCATCTGAAGTCTTATCAGGAATACAAACGTTCTGTGCCGCTTTTGGTTCCAGCCTTACGCTGGCCTACGCGTTAGACTTTCATTCGTGGTTTCTCCGATCAAATCCTTGGCCGACTTGTTTTTAGGTTAAATGTCAGAAGACAAACACAGTCCTCTCGGATTTCATCATTTCTCTGCCTATGGTATGGCCAGTGTTGGCAAGGTGTCTGTAGAGATAATGTTGCAACTGTATCTGTTTGACTTTTACACGCGTTTAATGGGGCTTTCTCCGATCCTTGCCAGCAGTGCATTTGCAATCGCGATTGTCTGGGATGCCGCCAGTGATGTAATTGTGTCGGCAGGTCTGATGTATGGCCGGAGAAATAAACTGCTGTATACCACTGTGATATTGCTGGGCTCTATCGTCTTGGGGTTTTCCGCGTATCTGCTGTTTGCAGTCGAACCAGGCGAAAGTCAGATGCGCTTGTTTCTGCAACTGCTCTTTGCCTATGTTTTTGTCAATACTGGGATGACGCTGATCGATCTGCCGCAGACGAGCCTGGGTTCTGAGCTGAGTCCGGATTCAGATGAACGCAACCAGTTATTCGGGTTTAGGCTTGGCCTGAGTATTCTTGGGCTGATAATCGGAACCGTGTTACCGGGCTTTATGCTGTGGGGTGATTCGCAGGCAGCGATTGCGGCATCCCGTACAGACAGCGGAGCGATTATCGCCGTATTAGTCGTTACCAGTAGCCTGCTCACAGTGATCGGACTACGCAGCAGGGATCGGATCAGCACGGAAATGCGTGAGATAGAGATCCCAAGCCTGCGCGAAGCAATTGCGGTATTTAATCAGGCGGAATTTAGAAAGATACTCTACGCAAGTCTGGCTGCCGCCGTCGGTCGTACCATAAATTCCGCGCTGGCTTTGATCTATTACCGGGTGGTTCTCGATCTGAGTGAACAAACAGTTACGCAGATTATTTTTCCGGTTTTCATGCTTTGCATCGTTATATCGATCCCGCTTTGGATCGGTCTTTCAAAGCGCTATGGAAAGGCACGGCCCGCCTGGATATCCGTTGGATCTCTAGGTATTATAGGTATCATTGCCTATCCGATCTTACCGCAGGGTATGGTCTGGCCAGTGCTGATCGTTTCTGTTATCACCGGCACTCTCTGCGGTGCGGTGTTTCTGGTGGATTCCATGATTACTGATCTGATCGACTGGGATGAATCCGCAACCGGCAAGCGCAAAGAATCTTTGTTTTTTGCAATCCAGAAATCCACAGTCAAAATATCCAGAGCGATCGCATTTATTGGCGTTGGCAGTGGCCTGAAATTGTTTGATCTGGATGTTGCCGATGCAAGTGCGGATGCTACAGAAAAATGGGTCATCATCGGACTCTTTGGCATTGTGGTGGGCCTTTGTTTCATTGCTGGCAGCTATTACCTGAAACAGGTCGAAAATACTTTCAATCAGAAACAGTAAATAAAAAAAGCTTATGAAACATTACCGGACGAGAAATAGGATTGTACTCTCTATGTGGATGATCTGTTCATTCTTACTCGTGAGTTGCCAGTCAGCAAAAAATCCGCCGCCAACGACTTCATTTGATGATCTGGAATCATTTATGGGTACCTGGTATGTTGTCGGCTACACGCCGATCCTGGTTGATGGCAAAGCTCACAATGCCACGGAGCACTATTATCTGAAACCAGACGGGAGCATTCAGGCAACCTACCAGTTTCGCAAGGGTAGCTTGGATGGCCCACTGAAAACGTTCCGACCAACCGCCTCCTTGTACAACCATGAGACTAATGCCGAGTGGCGCATACAATTTGTCTGGCCCTTCAAAGCAGCGTACCTGATTCTGCACTACGACGAAGCTCTGGGTGAAACAATTGTGGGGCATCCCAATCGGAAATACGCCTGGATCATGCTGCGTGAGCCCGAGTACGAAGAGGCAACGTACGAACGTCTTCTGAGTCAGCTTGTCGAACTGGGCTATAAGGGCAAATTGATCCAACGTCTGCCGCAGGACTGGAGCAATGAACAGCTTCGTCTGAAAATGATGGAAGCCGCCGCGCCCAAGGCAGTCAGCAAAAAAGAGTGGAAGCAGAGGGGCGCTGAACAGTAGCCAATCGGGTTCTTAGGGAGTATTTATTTTTTGGATGTTATAGCTAAGTATGTGTAATCATCTGGACACATGATTGGTACAACACAAGGACATAGGTAACAGTTAACACAAGGACATCGGTTACACTAAA
>CAWUII010000114.1:0-3936 GCA_963922575.1 uncultured Opitutia bacterium | reverse complement strand
AACTTAAAAAACTCTGGCTGACTAGCTTCGGCGCTGGTTTTGCAGCTCATAGCCTGCTGCTCACTCATGAAAGCAGTGAACAGTGCTGACACAGCCAAAATGAACATTGAACGCCAAACATCCAACTTCGAACATTGAATACTTGGAACGCTTCTGAACATCACCGAACACTCGCCTCATTCACTTAGTGGAAAACTTGACATCAATTGTAAGACCGGTAAGAAATATTGCATGAAGACCAAACTTTCAAGCAAGGGGCAGATAGTTATCCCACTCGAAATTCGAAAGCGCATGGGTCTTCCAACCGGAACCGTTATGGACTGCAAACTGGACCAAAACCGTATTATTCTTTCTCCCTGTGGATCCAATTCTAACGCAAAGCTGATTACGGACGCTTCTTACGTAGCGCTTGAAGCGCCCGTTGGCGCACCGGAAATGTCTCCCGAAAGAGTTAAAGAAATACTATCGGAGCTATGACTGAGAGAGCTATTCTACCGGACGTCCATATGCTGTTAGCATACGGATGGCGCAGTCATTTTAAACACGAACAATGCCGTTCCTGGCTCGATTCCTTACCTTCTTTTTTCACATGCCCAATTACTGAGTTGGGATTCCTGCGAGTGAGTATGAGCCCCGGCTACCGAGCCAGTAGTGTCGATGCGATACGTGTCCTCAATTCGATCACAAAAAAGAACAACTCAAACCTGATCCACTGTAACGTCCCGGCATCGGCTATCGAAAAAGTAACAAACTATAAAGATACAACAGATGCTTACCTCGTCGAACTGTCCAAAAAAAATTCATGCAGGTTGGCGACACTGGACGAAACTTTAGTCAGTGCCCACTGGGCACAGAAAGTGGCTTATAATCCCTTTGGTGAATGAAGTAATGACTTCGAACCTTGAATATAACTCCAAAACATGATCGGACTTATTGAAAATGCAGGCAACGCTCCGAAGAAGCTGGGCTATCTGGTGGAACTGGTGGAATCCATTTTCAAGCGAGACGGTTTTTTACAAACAGCGCTTGGTCTGGATCATCGTCCGCAACAAGCTGCCATGGCGCTTCATGTTGCACAAACACTGGAAACAAACACGCCGCTGCTGGTTGAAGCAGGTACGGGTGTTGGCAAAAGTCTGGCTTATCTGATCCCTGGCCTGATCCACTCAATCAACAGTGAACGCCCGCTCATCGTCTCCAGTCATACCATTACGCTGCAAGAACAGATTCGCAGCAAGGACTTGGAATTGTGCCGGAAGTTATTCAACACAGTTCCGGAACTCAAGCGTTACGCAGTCTTCCGTACGGCGCTAATGCTGGGCAAAGCCAATTACTGCTGCTCAACCCGATTGAGCAATGCGCTTAAAGACATTCACGCATCTAAACAGACAGAGTGGCTGGAGAACAACTCCAAAGCCGATTTTACCCGACTTGCCCAATGGGCTGCGCACAGCAAAGACGGCATTATTCAGGAACTCTCCCCACCGCCACTTCCCGATGTCTGGGACGCGGTTAATGCGGAAAGCTCCACCTGCTCCAAGAAAAACTGTGACCCTGCCATCTGCTTTTATCAGCGTGCCCGGAAACAATTGCTCCGAGCGAACTGCGTCATCGTGAACCACAGTCTGCTGTTTTCACTGATCAACGCGGGCATGCCCCCAACCGGCGATACTCCCGGTATCCTCTTGCCCAATGATTTTGTTGTCCTGGACGAGGCCCATCGCATCCCAGCAATTGCAACGGATCATTTCGGCATCCATGTCAGTTCGTACGCTCTGGATCGAGCTTTAAAGCGAGTTTACAATCCGCGTACCCGACGTGGGCTCCTTCGTAAACTAAGTCCTTTTTCAAATCTTTCAGTGGTTGAAAATGCACTTCAGGCAGCGACTGAATTTTTCAACTATATCGGTGACAGTTTTCTTACCCGACGCTCGGTTACCCGCATCCACGAACCCGGTTTCTGTGAAAACATTCTCTCTAATCCACTAAAGGAAGTCGCGGATCATCTGGGATCGATCATTCAGAACATAAAGCAAGAACACACGCAGGACGAATTGCGTGATACGCGGCGTCGGATCCTTGGCTACCGAGATGTAATCAACACATTTGTTGAGCTGGCCGAAGAAAATCACGTACACTGGATCGAGCGTGGTGGCAAAAAAGGTCAGTTGGTCATGCTGAGAAGTGCTCCGCTTGATGTAGCGCCCTATTTACGCGAGGCGCTCTTTAGCCGACAAACCGCTGCTGTTTTGACCAGCGCAACACTTTCCGATGGTAAAAGCATAGAACCTTTTCAAGAGAAAGTCGGTGGTGCTGCTGCTGAGACGCACATCGAATCCTCCCCATTCGACTACGAGAAAAATTGCCATGTTTACATTGCGACCGATGCGCCGACACCAGAACCCGGAAAAGGCCGACTTGATCTGGATTATCTCGCTGAAATGATTGGCTGGCTGTCCTGCAAAATCAGTGGCGGTACGCTTGTATTGTTTACCAGTCACCTCGATTTGAGTCAGGTTTATCAGCGCTGCGAAACTTTCTTTGCCGAAAAACAACGACCGTTTTTCGCTCAGGGCCAAGGCATGGAACGCAGCGAGCTCATGCGTCAATTTGCCAAAGCCGAAAACGGCATCCTGTTCGGCACTGACAGCTTCTGGACCGGCATCGACGTTCCAGGTCCGGCGCTTTCCCAGATCATCCTTACCCGTTTGCCCTTCGACAATCCAAGCCATCCGGTCAGTCAGGCACGCTGTGAACACATCCGTGAAAAAGGCGGCAATCCCTTTTACGAGATTACCTTGCAGGATGCCCTGATAAAATTCCGTCAGGGTATCGGCCGATTAATCCGTCGTCAGGATGATTCCGGTAATATTGTTCTGCTTGACTCCCGTGTTCTGACAAAATCATACGGACGACATTTTTTGGATGCACTACCTACAGGTAATTACCAACGCTTTAGTAAGGATACGCGCGATGGGGTTTTTCAACCAATAAGTTACCCATGATTAAAGAATTGGATAAAACTTAAGAGCAAGCTCGCACCGTCTCATTTCATACAAATTCAAAGTTAAACCTTGAATTTGTATAGTCTTGTTGAAGTTTAAAACCATGATCCAACGAAATTTAGCGTCTGCTTTACTTCACACGGCCAAAAAAACCTCGTTTCATGTCACCTGTTGATTCGCGTAATAATATCATTATGAAAAAATCTGAAACATTCTTACCCAAGGTCGAGGCCCAGCCCGACAATATGCTGTTCCGCTTTAGTCTCGGTCAGGCACTCTATGAAGAAGGTGCCATTGCCGAATCGGTTCCGCATTTACAAAAGTGCGCCGATTCTCAAGCCGACTGGATGTTACCTCGAATTTTGCTGGGCAAAGCACTGCTGCAAAAAGGAGAATCGGAACAGGCAAAACCTATTCTGGAAAATGCGCTTCAACTCGCAATTGAACAAAACCATGAAGGTCCGGAGGGCGAGCTGCGTGCGCTTCTAGCCGATTTTTAGCGGTTGTAGAGCACCCGAGAAATGAATTTCTTGTAACTCCAATATTTTGTGTTGGATTTGCACAATATGATTGGGCGTACTCTTTATGAGCAGGTTATCACCGGACGCCAAAACAATCCGGCGGTAGCGCTATTGGGACCCAGACAGGTAGGCAAAACCACCCTGGCCAATCAAATAGCAAAATTTTTTCCGAACGTACCTTGAACGCGATATCGCTCAATTAGACCCACGCATCCCCACAACTAAATTAAGGCATTTTTGGAAAATGCTAGCGCACTTGCAGGGGGGCAATCTGAATGCGGCCAAATTGGCGGCTGGTTTGGATGTCAGTAGTACAAACGTACTTTGCTACGTGGACTTAATGGTAGATATGCTTTTATAGCTAAGCCTATAATTACTTGTACAGATCGCATTCAGGTAGCGCAGCACCG
>CAWUII010000113.1:0-4147 GCA_963922575.1 uncultured Opitutia bacterium | reverse complement strand
TCTCCGCCGGATAGCTTGGTAATCGGTGCCCGAGCGGTTTGTGGGGTGAACATGAGATAGCGGGGAATTTTTTAGGGACAGGTTATATTTTTATGGTTGACACGTTATTTTGAGGAATCCAAATTTTCAAACCATGAGAACACGAAGGATGAAGATAGGCGGAGCAGCAGCTGTTTATCACTGCATGACACGTACGGTGAATGGTGAGATGCTCTTTAAAAATCGTGAGAAGGAGATGCTGCGTAAGATGCTTTGGCAGGTGGCGGACTTCTCGGGGGTGGAGATTCTTACTTATTGCGTTATGTCGAACCACTTCCACGTATTGGTCCGTGTGCCGGAGCTGGAGGATTTATCTGATGCTGAACTGATGCGACGTTACAAGGTATTGTATCCCAAGCCAACGAAGTATCAGACGGCTTCGACGAGAATAATTGAAGAGCAATTAAAGGAAGGTGGTGATGATGCCGAGGCAATACGTCGCAAGCTGCTTGCTCGAATGAGTGATGTCTCTCAGTTTATGAAGACGGTAAAGCAGCGGTTCTCGGTCTGGTTTAATCGCAATCATCGGCGTTACGGCACTTTGTGGGCGGATCGGTTTAAATCGGTGCTGGTTGAGGGTTCGGGTAATCCATTGCAAATAATGGCCGCTTACATTGATCTGAATCCGGTGCGTGCTGGTATTGTTGAAGACCCGAAAGAGTATCGTTTTTGTGGCTACGCCGAGGCAGTTGCTGGTGAAAAAAGGGCTAAGCTTGGATTAGCTTTTATCTGGTCGGATTCTTTGAAGCTTAGAAAAATGAAGGACGGAAGCCACTCATTTGATGAAGTGTTGGCGGCACATCGGCAGTTAATCTTTGGAAAAGGAGCCAGTCCCTGGACACATAAAGGTAAGCTGATTACTCACGAGACTGCAGTTAAGGTTTTGGAGAAGCAGCAGGGACAGTTGCCAAAAGCTGTGTTACTGCGTTGTCGGGTACGTTACTTTACCGATGGCGCGATCCTGGGTTCGGCAGAGTTTGTTCGTGGCTTTACCGGCGCCTGGCAACGGGAACGGGATCGTAAATATCCACCGAAAGTAAATGAAATGCGTGGAACCGACTGGGGTGACCTCGCCGTTATTCAGGGTCTGCGACGACAGGTTTTTGGTTAGTTCAGTTGGGGATGCATAGAAAACTTCAAGATTAGACAAAGGAAAGCCTTGATAATTCATATAAGCAAAGTAAATTATGTTCATGGAAACAAATTTCTGCACCCGAGATCAAGATGTGATGCATGGTGCCTTGTGCTTTGCAGGTACTCGTGTGCCCGTAGAAACTCTGTTTGAATACTTGGAGGAAGGTGAATCCCTGGATACGTTTCTAGGAGGATTTCCTACTGTATCGAGAGAACAAGCCCTTGCCGTTCTTGAGGAATCACGCAAACTTATAGCAGAAGGATAGCGTGAAAATCCTTCTTGATGAAAATATCGATGTGAGCTTTCGGCATCTCCTAAATTGGCATGATGTGTTTACGGTCGATTTCATGGGATGGAAAGGAATAAAAAATGGTGACCTACTAAGGGCAGCTATCCAAAATAACTTCGATGCAGTCCTAACAATGGACAAAACCATTCCAACAGAACAGTATCTACAGCAATTCGATATTATTTTAGCAATACTTTCTCCTGCTAAAAACACACCAAACTACATCAAAGAATTAGCACCGATTGTGTTGGACAAGCTCCCAGTTGCTGAAAAAGGCAAAGCAATAGTCATTTCCAGCCAGTAAATTGCATTATGTCGAACCATTTGGTCCGGTCTTCAGCTTGAACTGAATCCGGTCTTGTCGGCCTTTTGCCTCGGAACATGTGCTCGTTCGTGTGCCGGAGCTGGAGGATTTATCTGATGCTGAGTTGATGCGGCGCTATAAGATATTGTATCCAAAGCCAACGAAGTATCAGACGGCTTCGACGAGAATAATGGAAGAGCAATTGCAGGAAGGTGGTGATGATGCCGAGGCAATACGTCGCAAGCTGCTTGCTCGGATGAGTGATGTTTGATTCCATTTTTGCCCTGAGGGCACCCAAAAATGGAACCCTTCGGGCCATTCTTTGAATGCTCCATCTTCGCACTTTTGTGCTTCGTCACAATTTATGAAAACGGTGAAACAGCGATTTTCAGTATGGTTTAACCGGAATCATTGACGCTACGGTACTTTGTGGGCGGATCGGTTTAAGTCGGTGCTGGTTGAGGGTTCCGGTAATCCACTGCAAATAATGGCCGCTTACATTGATCTGAATCCGGTGCGGGCTGGTATTGTCGAGGATCCGAAAGAGTATCGTTTTTGTGGCTACGCCGAAGCGGTTGCCGGTGAAAGAAGAGCTAAGCTTGGATTAGCTTTTATCTGGTCGGATTCTTTGAAGCTTAGAAAAATGAAGGACGGAAGCCACTCATTTGATGAAGTGTTGGCGGCACATCGGCAGTTAATCTTTGGAAAAGGAGCCAGTCCCTGGACACATAAAGGTAAGCTGATTACTCACGAGACTGCAGTTAAGGTTTTGGAGAAGCAGCAGGGACAGTTGCCAAAAGCTGTGTTACTGCGTTGTCGGGTACGTTACTTTACCGATGGCGCGATCCTGGGTTCGGCAGAGTTTGTTCGTGGCTTTACCGGCGCCTGGCAACGGGAACGGGATCGTAAATATCCACCGAAAGTAAATGAAATGCGAGGCACCGACTGGGGTGACCTTGCCGTTATTCAGGGCCTGCGTCGACAGGTGTTTGGGTGATGCCATTTAACCAAAATATTTGAACTGTAGCGAATTGAATTGCAAAAGTGAAAATTCTAAGTTGATGGTTTCTTAAAATATGAAGCTTCCAAACGCAGACAATGCGGTTATCGATTTAAAAAAGTTGAGAGATTATTGTTTGAATCTCGAACATCCACGGGGAAAACATAAGGCCAGAGTTTTCCGATCAATGCTTAGTATTACTCAGGATGATGCTGAAATCCTGAAAAAGAAGATTTTAGAAGGTGTTGACAGTGACGATTGTCTTACCGGAGAGTCGGACATTTATGGCACGCGTTACAGCCTTGATCTTACAGTTGATATAAAAGGAAGAAGTGCTCTGGTCAGAACAACCTGGATTATCAAATGCGGAGAAGATTTTCCTCGTTTGACCTCATGTTACATAGTGTAAATAGTAATCAGAATGAAAGAAAATATGAAAGAATTAGATGTAGTTGCCTTGCTTCATGACATTCCGGAGAAATCACTGGTCGCTGGACAAGTGGGTACTATTCTTGAAATACTCGATAAGGATGTCTTTGAAGTAGAGTTTAGTGACGACTTGGGCAAAGCTTATGCAATGCTTGCACTTAAAAGAGAAGACTTGATTCATCTTCACTATTCTCCAGTTGCAGCTTAGCAAAATTGCATTATGCCGAACCACTTGGTCCGGTCTTCAGCTTAAGGCTGAATCCGGTCTTGTCGGCCCTCGGCCTCGGAACATGTCCTCGTGCGTGTGCTGGAGCCGGAGAAGCTTTCAGATACAGAACTGATGCGACGTTACAAGGTGCTCTATCCTAAGCCGACCAAATACCAGACGGCTTCAACCAAGGTGATGGAAGAGAAGTTAAAGGAAAATGGTGATGAGGCTGAAGCCATACGTAGCAAGTTGCTTGCCCGTATGAGTGATGTTTGATTCCATTTTTTGCCCTGAGGGCACCCAAAAATGGAACCCTTCGGGCCATTCTTTGAATGCTCCATCTTCGCACTTTTGTGCTTCGTCACAATTTATGAAAACAGTGAAGCAGCGATTTTCAGTCTGGTTTAATCGCAATCACCGACGCTACGGCACCTTGTGGGCCGATCGGTTTAAGTCGGTGCTGGTTGAGGGTTCGGGCAATCCATTGCAAATAATGGCCGCTTACATTGATCTGAATCCGGTACGTGCAGGTATTGTTGAAGATCCGAAGGAGTATCGTTTCTGCGGCTATGCCGAGGCGGTTGCTGATGAAAAGAGGGCTAAGCTTGGACTGGCTTTTATCTGGGCGGATTCAATGAAGCTGAAGAAAATGAAGGACGGGAGTCATGCCTTTGACGAGGTATTGTCAGCTCACAGACAGTTGATTTTTGGCAAAGGAGCGAGTCCATGGACGCACAAGGGCA
>CAWUII010000112.1:0-4430 GCA_963922575.1 uncultured Opitutia bacterium | reverse complement strand
TGCCCTTGTGCGTCCATGGACTCGCTCCTTTGCCAAAAATCAACTGTCTGTGAGCCTGCAACCAGGAAGTTGAGCAATAAAGAACGGGAAGCGCTCAAAAATCTACCGGACCAAATTGCAAAACTCGAGGCTGAACACGCCAGTCTAAGCGAAAAAATGGCTTCGTCTGCTTACTATCAGGATGAGACCAGCAACATATCTGCAGATGCAAAGCATCTTGAACAGCTCGAAGCAGACACCCTTGCTGCCTATAAAAGATGGGAAGCTCTTGAATCGTTAGACGATCCGATGCATTGCAGTTGAGCAATGCACGTGCAGCATTTCCTGAAAGAATGAAATCGTAGTCCATCAAATTCCAGACTCACGCAATTGCTCATCAATTTCCTTTAAGTCTTTTAAGGAAATCCCCTCCTCTGAACATGATTCCCATTGCTCATCCATCTTTTTTTTGAACGCCCTATCTCCTTGACGAGTTAGATGCTTTAAGTAAGCAACCAAATAGCAGACTTCACTTTGTGGAAGGTTTTTTAACTCTTCTTTAATTTCAACTAAAGACATTCATTTACTCGTGTGAGTCAATACTTGAAATGCAGGTATGACACGAGGACATCGCGTTTAAACCGTTGTAGTAAATTCGGTGCGACACAGTTGATTTGCTAGACAACGACGTATCCCCTTTTGTGAATGTTAATGGCCTGGTCTCGCTTCGCGATTCGGTCTTCCACCAAAGTAGAAAACCTGGCTCTTGGAAGAAAAACGTTTAGAGGTTAATGTCGCGTCCAGCAGTCGATGCGTCTCTGGCACTTAGTAATTTAAAACTACCCGGTAAAGTTGCACGGTAGTATACAACATGCCCGTAGAGTATAGGAGGAATGCCTCTGCATCCCCTACCCCGTTTCACACTAACTTTGTTTTCGGTGGGATGCTTCCAGATAAACCATCAGGATACTAATATCCGCCGGGTTGACGCCACTGATGCGGCTGGCCTGGCCCAATGTCCTCGGCATGACTGTCGAAAGCTTTTCGGCGCTTTCTAATCTTAACCCATTGACATTCAAGTACTTAAAATTGTCTGGCATGCGAATGTGGTCGATGTGGCGCATCTTCTCAACCTGTTTCATCTCGCGCTCCAGATAACCTTTGAAGGCGACCCGATAGAGTACTTCATCGCGGACTTCACATGTTTCCGATTTTAGTTCTTCTGGAAAATCTTCCTGAGAACGACTTCGGCGTAGGTGCTCTGCATAGGTGCTTCCCCTACTCCGTTCATCTTCCAACCGCCCTACCCACGTTTCAATTTTTTTCGCCTTTTCAGTGATTCGCTGTAAGCGCTCATTATTGACCAAATTTAATCGCGAAGCGTGTTCGAATAGACGCAACTCCGCGCTAGGATGATTGAACAACAGACGATACTCGGCACGGCTTGAAAACATGCGGTACGGCTCCTTGGTCCCCTTGGTCACCAGATCGTCAATAAGCACACCGATGTAACACTCATGACGTTGCAATACCAGAGGCTCTTCCCCTCTCAGCTTTTGAACGGCATTGACGCCCGCAACCAGTCCCTGCCCGGCGGCTTCCTCATATCCGGAGGTGCCATTGATCTGACCGGCAAAAAACAAGTTTTCCACCTTTTTGGATTCAAGTGTCGGAAAAAGTTGTGTCGGTGGCGCAAAATCATACTCGACCGCATAGGCGGGTCGTAGCATGTGCACCTTTTCCAAACCCTTGATGCTGCGCAACATCTCTAATTGAACATCAAAAGGCAGACTAGTAGACAACCCATTGATGTACCATTCGTTGGTATTCCGCCCTTCCGGCTCCAAAAACAACATATGCCGGTCCTTGTCCGCAAAACGTACAATCTTGTCCTCAATACTCGGACAATAGCGCGGCCCCGTGCCCTCGATCTCACCCGAATACATTGCCGACCGCGACAAATTAGCTCGCACCACTTCCTCTGTTTGCTTGCCGGTATAGGTCATCCAGCAAGAAACCTGATCCGTTCCCGGCGCCCAGCCCAACTTGCTCTGACCAAAATGTTCCACGTGGAACAAATCGTCTTCTCCTCGCGTATCGTAAAAGGCAAACAATGTCGGATCGGCATCGCCCTTCTGCTCTTCCAGGTCTGTAAAATCAATACTACTGCCCAGTATTCGTGCGGGTGTACCGGTTTTCAGGCGCTCCAGCTCAATGCCTGCTTCCAAAAAGGAGCCGGAAAGCCCTTCCTCAGAGAAATCGCCCATGCGCCCGCCCCGATTCTTGTTTTGTCCCACGTGCATCAGCCCGCGGAGAAAGGTACCGGTTGTGACAACGACGGTCTTAGCATAGAATTCAACGTCCAAATTAGTACGTACGCCAATAACACGATCTCCTTTGTAAATTAGGCCCTGAACCATTGCCTGAAAAAGATCCAGGTTTTTCTGTAATTCCAGCACGTGCTTCATTCTGAATTGATACGCTTTCTTATCGCACTGTGCACGTGGCGCCTGTACTGCGGGGCCTTTAGAGGCATTGAGTAACCGGAACTGGATTGCCGTGGTATCCGTGTTAATTGCCATTTCACCACCAAGCGCATCAATTTCGCGTACCATGTGACCTTTAGCTTGTCCACCGATTGCCGGATTACAGCTCATTTGAGCAACGGTATCGAGATTTCCCGTCAGCATGAGCACATCCGCACCCAACCGTGCTGCGGCAAGCGCGGCTTCACAACCAGCATGACCTGCACCGCAGACGATGACATCGTACGGTTGATTCGGTCCATATTTGAGTCCGTTGCTCATTTTCCAATACAAAAGTTTTTAAATAATTGATCCAACATACGTTCGTTGTCGATTTTGCCAACCACGTTGCCAATCGAATCCAATGCATCGCGCATGTCTACAGCGACTAATTCGGACAATTCGCCCGATTTCATTTTGTCGAAGGCTAGTTCTAAAGCTTTACGTGCTTGGTCCAGCAATCCGGCATGGCGGGCATTAACCACAACGCCGTCGACCGCGGATGGCGTTACAGTATTCTCAACCGTTTCCAGCCACATCTGCCGTAAAGATTGAATACCATTTCCTGACTTAAGCGAGGTTCGGACGCGTTTAAAATCCGGCACAAACTCCTGATGTTGAGGGCCATCCACCAGATCCGTTTTATTCTCAATAAGAAGCGTGTTGTTGGAATTCATACGATCCAGCAACGAATCAGGCAGGCTAGGGGAGGGGGCTGAAGCATCAATGACCAGTAGGAAAAAATCTGCGGTTTCAGCCTGTTCGATTGTGTGAGCAATACCAATCTGCTCGATCGCATCCTCTGATGGGCGCAAGCCAGCCGTATCCAGCAATTCAATTTTCCAGGGACCGAGCATGAACGGTGCTGAAACGTAGTCGCGTGTTGTCCCTGGCAGGTCGCTGACAATGGAACGATCCGATCCGGTCAGTGCATTGATCAGACTACTCTTGCCAACATTTGGCTCACCGACAATCAGCGTTTTAAGCCCCTCGTGAAGAATAGAGGTATAGTGTTGTGTATCAATAATATCGGAAATTTCTAAAAGTAATTTTTTCAACATCTGCAGCGGGCCAGCCTGATCCTCATCTGGCAAATCTTCCTCAGGAAAATCGATGTAGGCTTCAATTTGGGCAATCACTGTGAGCAATCGATCGGTTAATTCACTCATTTTGCGTCCCACCGAACCATGCAATTGTCGTTGGGCCACTTCGATGCTACGGTCTGAACGCGCCCGTATCAAATCTGCAACTGCCTCTGCCTGAGAGAGATCCATTCTCCCGTTGAGAAAAGCGGTACGCGTGAATTCACCCGGGTCAGCAGACCTGCAACCACGTGCGATCAAATCCTCGATTATTTTTTGGACGATCAAGGGATTGCCGTGCGGTGCGATTTCCAACATGGCTTCACCGGTAAAGGATTTCCCAGCTTCAAAGTAGGTGATGATACAGTCATCGATTGTATTGCCGTGAACGTCTAAATAAGTACCAAAGCAGGCCACACGTGAACGCGGCTTATGGTTTTTCCTCAAAACTTGCTGTGCGAGTTCCGAACACGCCGGGCCACTCAGGCGAATGACGGCAATCGCTGATTCACCGACTGGAGTGGATAGTGCTACAATTGTATCGGAAGAAAGCATTAAGTGCAAAATCGCTACATCACAGGATGCGTCAAGTATAGCTTTCAAAACAGTAAAAGTAAGCGGCTAGAGAAAGTTAATTGCTAATTTTAGTGAAAGACATCCGGTCGATTCAATATAACTTTGTAGCCACGGTACTCTGTCGCCGTGCTGTTACCACGGCTGGCATAACCTATAAAGCGCGTCCGTATCTCAATGGCGTTCATTTTGGCAATCATATTACAAATTACGACGAACACGGCGACAGAGCAACTGTGTCTCAAGCAAGCTCATAATTAAGTTTTTGTAG
>CAWUII010000111.1:0-4588 GCA_963922575.1 uncultured Opitutia bacterium | reverse complement strand
TTTATAGCTAAGTATGTAATTATCCGGACACATGATTCTTATCCAAAATGGTAGCGCAGGCGCGTCCCTGCGCCGCACGAACGTTTGAATGCTCAGGCTTACGCGACGCGGGTGCGCACCGGGGACGGTGCTGCGCTACCTGAATGCGATCTGTGCAAGTAATTATAGGCTTAGCTATAGCAAGCGATCGTTCGTCTGTGGGGCACGGCATAAACGCTTGTTGAAATTGCACCCCGATAGTATTGCAGGAGGCAATTGCCCTACGACTCATTCACCACTCACCATTCAATGCTTTCGCATGAACGATTTGATCGCTTCGGGGGTTGGTTCAATAGTGTATTTAACGATTTCACGTTTTTTTAAAGTTTCCAGAGAGGCATGTGTCACGTTCTGACCGATTGATTCGTTAATTGTTTCTGGAAACTTTGCTGGATGCGCAGTTGAGAGCACAAGTTGTGGCCCCGGAAATTCTCCGGCAAATCCGCAAGCTGTGTGTGGATCGACAACGTAATTGTACTGCTCATAGACGCTTCGGATAAGTTCACTGATTTCACTGTCATCCGTACGCGAACTTTGTATTCCAGCCGAATTAAAATTATCAAAGACGTATTTGCCGTTCTCTTTAAAGGTCTTCATGATTTCGCGGACCTTTGCCTGATTTCCATTTTCCTGGTAGTAAAGGAAGCGCTCAAAATTGGAGGCCACCTGAATGTCCATGGACGGAGCAACACTGAGCGCTACATCTGAGAGTTCGTACCTGCCGGTCTGGAAGAGGCGGTGCAAAATATCGTTTTTATTTGTGGCAACCCGGAAACCTTTGATCGGCACGCCCATTTTCTGTATCAGCCAACCAGCTAAAATGTTTCCGAAATTTCCAGTTGGCACGACAAAAGTTGTTTGTTCACGGATGTCTGCCGACAGTTTAAAAAAGGCATAGATATGGTAGACACACTGAGCCAGAATGCGAGCAAGGTTAATGGAATTAACCGCTGAAAGGCCGACTTCCTCAGCAAATGTACGATCCTGAAAAACAGTTTTCATGGCCGTTTGTGCATCGTCAAAGCTGCCTTCAATCGCAAGCGGAAACACATTATCAGCACCAGTACAGGTCATCTGCCGCTCCTGTAACGGCGCTATCCGACCATCGGGATACAAGATAAAAATTTTCGCACCGGATTTGCCGAGCAGGCCATGAATTGCCGCCGCTCCCGTATCTCCGGAAGTTGCCCCCAATACTGAAATAGGCTGTCCGGTACGTGTAATCTGTGCTTCATAAAAATTGCCCAGTAGCTGCAGAGCAAAGTCTTTGAACGCAAGCGTAGGACCATGAAACAACTCCAGCACAAAACAGTTGTCCTTCAACCGACGTACGGGCGCAATGTCTGCGTGGTCAAAGTTCACGTAAGATCGCTCGACGATTTCTTTTAGCTCAGCGCGATCTAGATCGGTTGCAAATAAAGACAGGAAGGCTTCGCACAACTTTACATAGTCAAACTTTTGCCAGTCCTTTAGATATGGTCTCAGGTCTGGCAACGCTTCGGGCAAGTAAAGCCCCCCATCGGGCGCCAGGCCCTGCGCAACTGCAACTGAAAAAGAAACTGGCGGTACCTGACCGCGTGTACTGATGAAATTCATAGGATTAGAATTCGGCATTCAATGTTAGTGAGTCAATCTGCTTTTACATAAGTTTACTCAGTGAATTTCCACTGGTTAAACCCTGCATTTTTGATCGGAGCGCATCATCGATCCGGTCTGCACTGCCAAGGTTGCTTGCGATACAATTCACCAGCGCACTACCGACAACAACACCATCGGCTGCCTGAGCGACTGTGTTAACATGCTCTGCATTTGAAATTCCAAAGCCGACAACAACCGGCAGCTCTGTGTGCTGCTTGATTAGATCAACCCGCGCTTTTATCCCATCGGATAGTTTTGATTGTTCACCGGTTACACCTTCTCGTGACACGTAGTAAATAAATCCGGTTGCGGCCCTGCAGATCAATTTCAGTCGAGTATCGGGAGTCGTTGGTGCAACGATAAAAACAGTCTGCACGTCGTTTTGTTTACACACAGCAATATGATGAGTCGCTTCTTCCGGCGGCAGGTCTAGGGTCAGCAGACCGTCAACACCAACGGCTTTGATCTTTGCGATGTATTTCTCGCTGCCCTGAGCAAATACCAGATTATAGTAAGTATAAAATACAATCGGGACTTCACTGAATTCACGGATTGCCTGAACCAGCTCCAAAACCTTCCGGCTATCAATATTGCTTTCGAGAGCCCGCTGTGCAGCCAGCTGGTTGGTCAACCCATCCGCGAGTGGATCTGAGAAAGGCACCCCAAGTTCCAGCAGATCAACGCCCGATTCGATCAAGGCGCGGCATGCACGCAGTGACGTCTCAAAGTCCGGATCACCTGCGCAGAGGTATCCTACAAATAAGGCACGCTGTTCTTCGCGAGCCGTTCTAAAAGCTTTTTCAATACGGGACATAGACAAAAGTATTTGAACATCGAACATTGAACGTCGAATATATAATACTGAATTCAAGAAATTTGGAATCGGCGCTTTATTATCTCCAGCTTACGCAATCCAAGTGTATACCGAAAATGAAGAACACTTTCGGACATTCAATGTTCGATGTTCGATGTTCGATGTTCGATGTTCAAAACGTTCAGCGATCACGAATCAGTTTCTTCTCAATCAAAGGTAACATCTCGCCACGTCGGAACAGAGTAACCTGCCCCGTACTGCCTGAAACGACAATACAAAGACAGTCTTCAACGTGCGTGATGGCTGCTGCTGCTGCATGTCGGCTACCGAGCCCTCCGGGTAGATTATGATCGTGCATGGGCGCCTGGATCAGAGTTCCGGCAGAAACCAGAACACCATCTCCCCGAATTATGAAAGCACCGTCAATGGAGGAAAGCTCTTTAACTGTTTCATCCATAAATGGATTCAGGATATTACGATCTTCATCTTTGTAACCATGAAAGGGATTAAGAATCAGTGGCTTGGTGTGTGCGGTGATTTTATCAGCATCACCCAGTACAAACAGACAGCCGACCGGATGTCCCTCACGTCCTTCTACTGATAGCTCAGTGGCAATTGCCAGTACACGCTCGACAACTTCAGGCTTAACGGTTGCGGGAAGTACCTGGGACTTGTGTATCAGCATTGTTTGAAATTCGCGGGCAATATCGACAACAGTAATGCTGTCGAACTGATTGCTCTGGGGAATCCCCCCAACACAGCAAATTCGTTCATTGCTCGAAAAAATACTACGTGTGAGGCCGATCAGCACGGCACTTCGAAGTTGTGAAAAACGATGATTACTGTAAGAGCGAATCGGTAAAATCGCATGAACCGGATTTTGTCCGGCGGTCAGATCTGATGCCCCTTGTGAAATGACAACGGTTTTAAAATCCTTAAATATCAGTCCAACATCTGCGCCACCCCAGAAGGTATCTCCAAATACCAGGATGGTGCTGCAATTGGAGCCTTTAGCTATTTTTGCAGCTTCCTTTAGTATCAGGTTATTAAATCGACTGCGACGACGACGTGGCTTTTCATGGTCGCCTCCGAAAACAGCTTTGATGACCTGCCTGAAATTTTTCAGCGACTTTGCAGCACTGAGTCGCTCCAAGTTTACCTTATCCTGAAAGACCCGGGCAATGACAGCCAGACTGTTTAAGTAATTGCGCGTATTTTGAGCAGCCAACAGCAGGAAAACGTAACGCACCTCCTGGTACTCGCTCTGCCCTTCATACTCCAGACCCTGAGGACAACGACCGATTGCGATGATGTAGCCACCCTTTAGAGGAATACGAGCATGCGGCAGGCATACTCCGCTGCCTAGGCAAGTCGTCATCTGTTTTTCCCGATCCAGTAGACTATTTAGCAATTCCTCCCTGTTCAGCGTTTCTTTATCTTCGAGTTTACAAACATCCAACAATTCGAGCAAGGCGCTCTTAAAATCCGTACTTTCGAGATCGATTACACGGGTATTAGCTATATAGCGTTCAATGCGCATCATGCCTTAGAAATAGATTGTTTTACTTTTCCCACTCGATTGCGCCTTTTTTCAACTCGTAAAACAGGCCCAGTACCAAAACAAAAAGAAAGAAGAAGATCGGCAGCAAAATCGGCAAATTAGCGGCTAGAAATTCACGAAAGACCAGAACCCAGGGAATAAGAAAAACAACTTCAATATCAAATAGTATAAAGAGCATTGCTGTCACGTAGAACTTAACAGCGAACCGTGCATGTCCCGATCCGTCCGCGAGCATACCGCATTCGTACGGTGAGTCCTTAATTGCCGAAGGTGTTCCGCGTTGCCCAAAAATATGAGAAGCCACCAAAACGATCACGCCAATAGAAGCGGCAATCAAAATTTGGATCAGTACCGGATAATAGTCAGCAATTTGCATACCTGTTAAAGAAGGAGTCTTTTTGTCTTAGTTCAAGGTGTTTTTGCTGATAGCTGAGAAAATGATGGCTTCGCTACTTTTAGCGGAAGGATCGATCTTTACTTAAACCCTTATAGTAGATCCAAGTTATTCATCAATGCCTTCCTGAGTGGAGCCGCTT
>CAWUII010000110.1:0-4608 GCA_963922575.1 uncultured Opitutia bacterium | reverse complement strand
CGGTGCGCACCGGGGACGCGTAAGCCTGAGCATTCAGACGTTCGTGCGGCGCAGGTCCGCGCCTGCGCTACCATTTTGGATAAGAATCATGTGTCCAGATAATTACGTTTAGCTATAACCGGTAATTCTTCAAAAGAATGGGCTGAGGATGCACGCTACGAGCGAATAAGCGCACTCTGGGGTCTTGATGGCTGGGCTGGACCCACTGCTGTTGACTTTGACCGTGATAGCTTTGCACAAAATTTTGGATTCGCGCGCTCCAATTTCGAAGATAATAATACGAATTCGAATGATACGGATGATTATTTAAACGAAGTGGAGTTAAGTCTTTACTGGGCGATAAAGGGAGTCGTAATTGCTACGAATTACAGCGTGTGGCATCAAAAATCGTCCTTGAAATGAGGAGTGGTTGAGTTGTTGACCCCGGTTTATGTAATAGGATGAGCAAGCTCAGGGCATCCTAATCAATACGAGACTTTTTAAACTGTTTTAGTCGTGGTTACGTTCTCGCGCAATGTGCACAGTCAATGCTCTTCCGGCGACTTCCTGGCCGTTTAGCTGCCGGATCGCTTCATCTGCACCGGCTTGATCTTTCATGCTCACAAAGCCGAACCCGCGCGAGCGGTTGCTATCCTTGCGGGTAATCACCATAGCTTCTTCGATGTCACCACAGTTTGAGAAGATCTCATGCAGATCTTCGTCGTTAGCGTAAAATGAGAGGTTTCCAATGTAGAGTCTTACTGACATAGTATCTAAGTTGTATATTTAAACGTCCTGTATGAAGACAAACGAATAATTGGCAAGTATGAAGACTTAAAAATAATCGTATACTCTGGTACCTTTATGAATTTAAGGTATGGTAGCACTGTTTCTTCTCCGTTCAAAGAATTTCATAAGATATGAAACTGCCAATGTTGGCACCATCACCGGACGCAAAATCCAGCAAGAACTTGAATAACTTGTAAAAGAGCGGACGGTGCTCATCATCACGCATCGATTCTTAACGATACGCCATGCCGACAGAGCTGTATTTTACCACTTGACGCTCTTTTCAAATCTACAACGATGACGTACCATAAAAAAATCGCCTATGTAAATACGGTGCCTATCTTACAGTCCTAATTTACTAAACATCATGACAAAACCTGAAGCCAGCGATTCCCGTGAAACACTTAGCAAAAAGCTTGTTGTGCAAAATAAGATGGGTATCCATGCACGCCCCGCTGCTATGATTGTCAGAGTCGCAAACACATTTTCCGGAGAACTTTGGGTCGAGAAGGACGGAGAGCAGATAAATGCAAAAAGTATAATGGGGCTCATGATGCTCGCAGCTGGCAGCGGCTCAGCGCTTATCTTTCATGCCGAAGGTCCCACTGAGGACTCCGAAAAAGTACTTGAAGATCTCGAAGATCTCTTCACTCGACGCTTTGAAGAAGCCTAACAACTCTGTTAGAATGTCCAAGGTTCGATGGTCTATGTTTGCAGTGTTGCTACTGGTGACTCGTCTGCCCGGGCAGACACACTCAGATCTAAACAGCCAGCAGCTCTACCGAATCAGCCAACGGGAACAAAATATCTACCAACAGCTTGAAATAAATCCGGAATGCTTCACCACCGAAGAACTGGAACGGCGTCTCGGCGAAATCGTACTCGCCTACAGCAGTTACCTGTCCGACAATTTTGATGACGTGGAAGCGCTCATCCTCTACGGCAAATTGCTGCGCCGACTGGGTGAGAATGAGCATGCATTTAATATCTTTCTGAAAGCCGATGAGCTCGACCCCACCATAGCCGTTGTCAAACAACAGATCGGCAACCACCTGGCAGAGACTGACAATGGCAAGGCAGCGCTCACCTTCTATCTGCACGCCGTTGATCTCGAACCCAAAGTAACTGAATACAATTATGCCCTGGGCGAAACCCTCTATCGCTTCAGAGAGGAATTTCTGAGCGACCAGCTGTTTACTCCGAGCGCGCTTGATCGTGAAATGTTAAAGGCCTTCCGGACTGCTGCCCGGCTATGCCCTGAAAGCTTTGACCTGCAAATGCGCCTTGGCGAAGCCTACTATGACCTGGAAAACCCAGATTGGAAAGCCGCACTAATACACTGGGAAAGGCTACGCAAAGCCACTCCCGATTATAACGAACTACGCTGTCAGATACTCGATCTGCACCGCGCGCGCGTGCTCATACAGCTTGGCAGAAGCGCAGAAGCGCACCAACTCGTCGGTGGAATCGAGCAACCTGTACTAAAATCAGCGCGGGATCAGATTCTTGAAGAGATTTCTCGGCAGAACAATTAAGAGAACTGTGTATTCATAAATAATCCGATTCCCATGTTACACCGTCTTATAATCTTTTGCTGCTTCACCGGACTGCTATGCCAGTCTCTTTTTGCCTTTAAAAGTGACGATCTGATCAAAGACTTAAAGCCAACGGGCAGCATCACCGACAGGGCAGATCTTTTGCCTCCGGCTCAGGAACAAAAGCTGCGCAGTATTCTGGACAATCTGAATACGCAAACCGGAGCGGCACTGGTCGTAGTGACCCTGCCTTCGATGGAAGGCGGACAGATTGATGACTTCACAAATCGCCTGTTTGAGAGATGGGGTGTCGGCCAGGCTGGCAAAGACAATGGCGTCATGCTGCTGGTCGCCGTCGAAGAACGCAAAACACGAATCGAAGTCGGCTACGGCCTGGAAGGTGTTATCCCGGATGGTCTGGCAGGTGAAATTCGGGATACCTACATTCTGCCCTATTTTCGCAGCGGACAAATGGCAACGGGCATCGAATCGGGAGCGCTGGCACTTGCCAACCTGATTGCACAAAACTACAATGTAGCATTTTCCGAAAAGCTGATCGCGCCAGGCAACCGCCGACAAAACACCGAATGGCCGGTGATTTTTTTCATAGTAATCGTCGTCATTATACAAATCATTGCCCGCATCCGTGGAATGCGCTCAGGCCATCGGCGCTACCACAGCGGCAGTGGATGGTACGTAGGCAGTTCCCGTGGTGGCTTTGGCGGCGGCAGTAGCTTCGGCGGCTTCGGTGGTGGCATGAGCGGTGGCGGTGGCGCATCGGGAGGCTGGTAACTTTGTTCGCTCATTTTACAAATATTTAAATCATGAAACCGGAAACACTTACAGAAACCATCCAACAGGCGCTTGGTGAGCAGTTGCTGGCAGTTGTCCTCTACGGCTCCTCTGCGGCAGGTGACTACATCGACGGAAAGTCCGACTACAACATACTCCTGCTTGCAAAAGAGTGGCGTTCATCCCATCTGGAGGCCATGCGTGTACCACTCAAAAAGTGGCTTGAAGCCGGCAATCCCGCGCCACTCTGCTTTACGCCGGAACGTTTCAACGCCGCTGCCGATGTGTTTCCTATGGAAATGCTCGACATTGCCGAATCACACCGGGTGCTCTACGGGGAGGACCCGGTCAAGGATATCGAGGTTGATCTCACCCATCTGCGCCACCAGGTCGAGTTTGAACTACGCTCAAAACTGCTCAAACTGCGCCAGGCTTACTTACAGTTACGCAAGCCGGACAAGGACTTACACTTACTGCTGGTGGAATCGCTGAGTTCATTCCAAGCTGTTTGTCGTGGCGCACTGCGTTTATTTAGCAAAGGAATTCCGACAGACAAGCTCGCCGCGACTCAGGCACTTGGCAAGCAACTCAATGTACCGGTCGATGCTTTTGAAACCATTTACCAACTGAAAAAAGATCCCAGACTTGCCAAAAAGCAGAACATGGCTGAACTTTTTGATCAGTACCTCGGTCAAATTGAGGCGATCTTAGACCACATCGACAAAACCACACAGGCTTAAATAATTATGACAGAACAAAAAAACGGATGCTTGATCGGAGCTCTTTTTGCAATTGGAGCTGCGTTTTTATTTATATTGATTCCTTTTTTTTCCTACAATTCGATCGTCTCACGCGATGAAGCGATTGATGCTTCCTGGGCACAGGTTGAGACGGTGCTGCAGCGACGCTACGACCTGATTCCTAATCTGGTAAACACCGTCAAAGGCTTTGCGAATCAGGAAAAAGAAGTCCTTACCGAAGTGACAGCTCTGCGCAGTCAATGGGCCAAAGCCGGCACAGTGGCAGAGAAAGCAAAAGCCGCTACCGGACTCGAAGCTGCACTTGGACGGCTTATGGTTATTTCCGAGCGCTATCCGGAACTCAAATCGAACCAAAATTTCCTTCGCCTTCAGGATGAACTGGCCGGCACAGAAAACCGCGTATCCGTGGAACGTCGGCGCTACAACCAGGCTGTTCAAAGGTATAATACCACCGTTCGTAAATTACCCGGAAAAATCATAGCTAACATTTCCGGCTTTGAAGAAAGAGATGTCTACTTCGAAGCTGCAAGCGGTGCTGAAACCGCACCCGTGGTCAACTTTTAGTAGGCACTGTTTGAACTCAATTGGACTACAAGCCTGAGCACCTGATTACTTTTACAAAAACTTGGGTGTAAAATTACTCTTGTTGGTTCCTCGAACAGCATACCTTGCGTGCTTTTTTATGAATTACGGATATCGCCTCGACAGAGCAACTGTGTCTCAAGCAAGCTCATAATTAAGTTTTTGTAGAT
>CAWUII010000109.1:0-4945 GCA_963922575.1 uncultured Opitutia bacterium | reverse complement strand
ACCTAACACAGGTGCTGTGTTATTGACTTCATTGACCGTCACAGTAATCGTCTCAAAGTCATCCAGTGGCGGTGTCCCGTCATCAGTCACACGTATGGTGATGTTGAAGGAGCCCGGTCCCTGGGCTTCAGTTGGTGTCCAGTTGAACACACCGGTCAATGGATCAATTGTCGCTCCGGCAGGCGCACCGGCATCCAGACTGAACGTCAAGTTATTGGCCGGACTATCCGTATCGTTTGCACTGGCTGTAAAGCTTAGCGTTTCGCCTTTGTTGACGCTCTGATTACCAATCAGAGCCAGGACCGGTGCCGTGTTGGCCACACTCGATGAGACGTCCATAGATATGTTGTCGAAGTCGACGGTGAATTCATTTCTGATTCGTGCCACTCCACCGAAAGATGTTCCGGTGTACAATGTTGAATTCACTGTAGTGTTCACTGTCTTTGTAGTTACTCCATCACTTAGATTGAATGTCAGGTTAAGACTGGTGCCAGTGTAGGTTCCGATGACTTCAAATGTGTACGGTTCGCCTTCTGGGTAACCATATGGTCTGGCGGTGCCGCCTACTGTTTTAAAGACTTGGCTGACAATGGTGGTACCGTTGACTCCATTGCGAAGCTCCATAATCATCGTGCCATCACTATAAAGCAGCAATGCATCAATACCTGCACCGCCAAGGTTTGTCAGATCATTGAACATGCCGATTCCATAGCGATAATTACTTTTAAGGCCATCACCTTTAGATGCAAGACTGGCCTCCATGGTTATGGTAAAGTCATCTGTGCTCCCGCCACCCAGGTTGGCAAAGGTTTTCAGGAAAGCAAAGTTTTCATGGCCGGTATTAGGACCGCCTGCCATCTGATAGGCATCAAGGGAATGGGAAGCACTGCCACTGTTGGGAACTATAGTTACAAACCCGGCGCCCTGTACGGTGTCCTTGCCCGTATCGTTTCCAAAGTCGAACGCTTGCGGCAGTGTGGCTGATTTTTCAGTACTTGTCGCCGATTCGTTACTGTTGGTATCGACCGCGGTGACTACATAGTAATAGGTAACGCCTTTTACAACAGTGTTGTCCTGATGCATACTTGAACCCGGGCCAGTGGTTTCCAAGGGGTTGTTGTAGTCATAGCTTTCAGAATTTATTCTGCGATAAACCTTGTATCCTGCCAAATCGCCTTCGACGTTGTCGTTCCAGTCCAGAGAGATGCTGCTGTAACCTGCGGTTATGGAAAGACCTGTCGGAGCAACAGGCGGAGGATTGACTGCGTTGATGGCAATGGTGACCGTGTCGCTCTGGATAGCTCCGTTGTTATCGGTAACAGAAAGAGTTAACGTATGCCCGCCAACAGCCAAGTCGACCGTTGGGTTGACTCCATTTGCAATTAAAGCGCCACCTGTGTCCCGCCATTCGTAGGAAAGAATACTGCCATCACCATCGTAACTGCCACTGCCATTCAGGGTAACGGATTCAGAACCGGTACTATCGACATCGGCTACTATCTGATCAGGGCCAGCATTGGCAACAGGTGGCTGAATCGCTGCCGGTTCCAGAGCATCGATTTGCTTGAGGTAGGCAACGAGTTGATTGATCTGTTCACTACTGAGCGTAGAAACGGCTCCATGGGCGTCTGATGAATTCTCTGTGGTTAGGACATCACGGAGAGTCGGCGCAGAGCCGTCGTGTAGATAAGGCGCGGTTGCCCATACACCGCGTAGCGTGGGTGTGTCGATACCCGTAAGCGTATCGCCGAGCCTTTGGCCGGAAGTTGTTTTTAGTGTGCCTACATCGTGCAATTTACCGAGTGCACTGTTGGTGAAGCTATCACCTCCGTGGCATGAATAGCAACTGAGCGCGTTAAAGTGCTGTTTACCTAGTACGGCATCTGCGGTGAGTGAGCCGTCTGGGTTTCGATAAGGGCTCTGCGGCGCTTCATCAAGTGAAGTGACATAGGCTGCAAGGGCATCCAGAGCAACGCTGAGTCCTGTCTTTGCATCTCCGAGTGGCTCGGAGCGAGTGCCTGCATAAAAATCGCTATCATTCATGAGGCCGCGACCTTTGCCTAGAAGTCGCTCTGTCTCCTATTCAGAAAAGAGCTCGCTATGCACTAAATCAACTTGAAGAAAGCGGTGACATCAGCCTCCAATCAGTTTATCAATTTTGAGCCAGACTGGAGAAACTCCAATAAAGTGCTAGGGTGTCTGACATGACTGACTGGATTAACCATGATTTGTACATCAAGCCGATTCGCACCAGTATCGATCCGGTACGACCGGTTAATCGTGCAATCATCACCCACGGTCATGCTGACCACGCTCGGGCAGGTCACCAAAACGTGCTGGCAACACAGCAAACCATTGAGATCATGAAGCGCCGCTATGGAGAGAACTGTGCCGAATCGTTTCAGACGCTGAACTACGGTGAGCCGCTTAAAATAGATGATGTGACGATTACGCTCTACCCTGCCGGTCACATTCTGGGTAGTGCTCAGGTGTTGATAGAATATCAGGGCCAGCGCGTTGTTGCTACCGGTGACTACAAAACCAAAGCGGAAAGTACTGCACAACCGTTTGAGCTTGTCCCCTGCGATGTCTTTATCACCGAAGCGACTTTTGGTCTCCCGGTCTTTCAACATCCGGACCCAAGAGACGAAATCGCCAAGCTGCTGAAATCCGTCACCGATAATCCACAGCGCTGTCATGTGATCGGCGCCTATGCTCTGGGCAAGACACAACGCGTGATTCGTATGATCCGCGAAGCCGGCTACGATGCTCCCATCTATCTTCATGGTGCTAATATAAAACTGTGCGATTACTACGAGTCTGAAGGCATCGAACTGGGTGATTTAAGAAAAGCTCTGACCACCGTCAAAGATGCCTTTAAAGGCGCTATTGTAATGGCTCCACCCAGCGCCCTCAAAGACCGTTGGTCACGACGTTTGCCTGACCCGGTCATCTGTTACGCATCCGGCTGGATGAGCGTCAAACAACGCGCCAAACAGAGTCTGGTCGAGCTCCCGCTAATCATTTCCGATCATGCCGACTGGAATGAACTAACCGAAATCATTCCAGCAACTGGCGCTGAAACCATCTGGGTGACACACGGCCGCGAGGATGCGTTGGTACACTGGTGCACACAGCGGGGGCTGACCGCACAACCGCTCTCCATCCAGGGACGCGAAGATAGTGAACTTTGAAAGTCGAACTTCGAACTTTGAACATCGAATGCATTAACTCTTTACTCATCAAATGAAAACCTTTGCTGCATTGCTCGAGAAACTTATTCTCACGCCGTCGCGGAATCGTAAGCTGGAAACGTTGGCCCACTATTTCGCAAATACGCCGGATCCTGATCGTGGTTACGCTCTGGCTGCCATCACGCGTGATCTTTCGCTTAAAAACCTGAAGGCAGGTACTTTGAAAGAACTGACCCGCGAACGAGTCGATCCGGTGCTCTTTGACCTGTCTTATGATTATGTGGGTGACATGGCCGAAACGATTGCCCTCATCTGGCCGACACACATACAGGGAGAGTTGCCAAGTGTGGCCGAGTTCATTGAGCTGGTTGAAACGACGCCAAAAGCAAAATTACCGGACGTCGTCGCTAATCTGCTCGATAGTGCTACTCCCAACGAGCGCTGGGCACTGATCAAACTGGTTACCGGTGGCCTGCGGATTGGTATATCCGCTCGTCTGGCAAAAACGGCGTTGGCCAACTACAGCGGCAAAGACCTCGCAGACATTGAAAAAATTTGGCACGGGATCGAAGTACCCTACACGGATCTTTTCGCCTGGCTGGATGGAAACAGTGAAAAACCTGATATTCAGCATGCGAAGACATTTCACCCAATGATGCTGGCCCACCCGATCGATGAAGATAAGGACTTTCAACGTATTCAGCCGGATGAATTTCAGGCCGAATGGAAATGGGACGGCATTCGCGTACAATTGGTTTTTGACGGTGAAAACCGACATGTCTTTTCCCGCACCGGAGATGATATTTCAGCTGCTTTTCCGGACATTGTAGGAAACCTGAATGGCTCTGCAGTTCTTGATGGCGAACTTCTGGTCGGTCATGGATTTGTGCCTATGGACTTCAACTGCCTGCAACAGCGCCTTAATCGCAAGACGGTTGTTAAAAAGCATCTGCAGGAATATCCAGCCTTTGTACGTGTGTACGATATGTTATTCGACGGCAAAAACGACATTCGTGACTTAACGTTACTGGACCGCCGTCAACGTCTGGAACAGTGGTTCTCACACAACCAACAGAACCGAATCGACCTATCAGAGATCATCGATTTTCAGGATTGGAATGCGTTGGGTAAGATTCGTACCAAAGGGGCCGAAGTGCATGGACACGAAGGCGTGATGATGAAACGCAAAAACAGTATCTACGAAGCAGGTCGCCCTAAAGACAAGTGGTACAAGTGGAAACGCGACCCCAGACGGGTCGATGCAATCCTGATGTATGCTCAACGGGGTCACGGAAAGCGCAGTTCCTACTACTCCGACTTCACCTTTGGCATCCGACCCGATCAACATTCCGAAGACAGCGAAATTGTCCCTATTGGGAAGGCCTACAGTGGGTTCACTGATGAAGAACTCAAGAAACTGGATAAATTTGTCCGTTCAAACACCATCAATAATTTCGGCCCGGTACGAGAAGTGAATAAACAATTGGTGGTGGAAGTTGCCTTTGATTCCGCCCACGAAAGCCCACGTCACAAATCCGGCGTTGCCCTACGTTTTCCGCGGATTCATCGCATTCGCTGGGATAAACCGATCAACGAAGTTCAGACCTTGGAAGATTTCAGAAACGAATTCCTCTCGGTTGATCCTAAGAAAAGGAGCTAGAAGTTGGAAGTTAGTTGCTAAGTATGTAATCATCTGGACACGTATCCAAAATGGTAGCGCAGGCGCGTCCCTGCGCCGCACGAACGTTCAG
>CAWUII010000108.1:0-5534 GCA_963922575.1 uncultured Opitutia bacterium | reverse complement strand
GATAAAGATTACCCTATGATTGTTCACTCACTCTGCTAGAGTTAGAGTGACATGAATATCAAACGACACTACCGACCCGAAAAGGTTAAAAAATATGAAGCTCGGTGGTATGTGGAGGGGCGGCTAAAGTGTCGTTTCTTTGCCACCGAAAACGAACGCGAGCGGTTCATTGAAGAGTTTCAGGAACAGCTCTCTCAAAACGGCACCAGTCTGCTGCTCGGTTTTGACCCAGCTAAAATGCGTCGCTGGCAAGAGGCCTCCCGACTGGCACCAGACGCTGATCCGGTTGAGTTCATGCAGTTCTGGCTAGCCTCCAATCGACCGAACCTGAAACCCAAACCATTCGACGAAGCAATTCCGGCTTATCTCAAGTATCTGGAAGCGATGGAAAGGAAGCTCGCCTACCGAAAACACGTCGCAGCCCACCTACGTGATTTCTCTGAATCAGTAGGCATTGATCGCAAGGTTCACGAAATCACCCATCAGATGATAGCGGATTATATTTTTGGGAGGCCTTACAAGCCGGTCACAAAGCGCCACTATAAGCGCAGCATTGGCGGGGCCTACGCATGGTGGATTGAACAAAATTGGGCAATGGACAACCCGGCCAAGAAAGTCCGCACGCCGGAAGTCGTAACACCGGAACCTGGCATCCTGAGCGTTGAGGAAACAGAAAAATTGTTCCGAGCAAATGAGAATGTTGATCCGGAGATTTGCGGCCTGCTCGCCCTCGGTGCATTTGCCGGAATGCGCTCGTCTGCCATCTCGAAAGTTGAATACCATGAGATCGACTTTGCCCAGCGTGGTATTCATACGCCCGCTGAGAAAACCAAGAAACGACGTCGTCAATGGATCGAAGGTCTTCCGGACAATCTATGGAAATGGTTGAAACGAACACCAGAGTCAGCCTTCCAACTCAGTCATCGTCAATTTATGCACCGTCGTAGCGAAGCACTCAAACGCGCAGGGCTTTTGCATAATCCCATATTTCTGTGTCAGTCTTTCGGTCGCCTAGATCTGTGACATGAATTGCAGAAATTCCTGTCCAGATGTCTTTGGGTAAATTCTCGTCGATCAAATAATCGTTCATGCAGTGCGGCGAATTGCAGAATGAGTATTAGTCATTATTTGGGCATACTCCAGACATGCTAAAACATCCTCACGCGAAAGCTGAGGGTATCCTTCAAGAACGTTATCAATACTATCACCGGCAGAAAGAAAACCGAGTACCGTAGAAACCGTAATTCGGGTATCTCGAATAACAGCACGACCATTACAAATATCAGGATGCACTTCTATTGATTTCATAAGAATTGAACATCGTTACAAAACGGTCGTGGTCAAACGTTTAATATATTCTGTTTTTCGCACTTTACAGATAATAGAGTTCATCCAAAAACCTGCCGTCGCATACTTTGAATCACTGCCAAGTCACCCCAGTCGGTGCCACGCATTTTATTTACTTTCGGCGGATACTTACGATCACGCTCTCGCTGCCAGGCTCCGGTAAAACCACGAACAAATTCAGCAGAACCTAGAATAGCACCATCGGTAAAGTAACGCACCCGACAACGCAGCAACACCGTCTTAGGCAATTGCCCTTGCTGCTTCTCTAACACCTTCACTGCAGCTTCATGAGTAATCAACTTACCCTTGTGTGTCCATGGATGAGAGCCCTTGCCAAAAATCAACTGTCGATGTGCCGCCAATACTTCGTCAAAAGCATGGCTCCCGTCCTTCATTTTCTTTAGCTTCATTGAGTCCGCCCAGATGAAAGCAAGTCCGAGCTTAGCACTTTTCTCACCTGCAACCGCTTCCGCATAACCGCAGAAACGATATTCCTTCGGATCCTCAACGATATTCGCTCTTACTGGGTTTAGGTCTATGTAAGCTGCCATAATCTGCAATGGATTGTTCGCACCTTCAACCAGCACCGACTTAAACCGGTCAGCCCACAAAGTGCCGTACCGCCTGTGATTGCGATTAAACCAGACCGAAAACCGCTGCTTAACCGTCTTCATAAACTGCGAAACATCACTCATCCGATCCAACAGCTTGCGACGAATTGCTTCAGCCTCATCGCCATTTTCCTGCAATTTCTCTTCCATTACCTTGGTTGAAGCCGTCTGATACTTGGTAGGCTTCGGATACAGCACCTTGTAGCGACGCATCAGTTCCGTATCGGACAGCTTGTCCGGCTCCGGCACACGAACAAGGACATGAAAATGGTTGGACATGATACAATAAGTCAGGATCTCCACCCCCGAAAAGTCCGCCACCTGCCAGAGCATCTTACGCAACATCTCCTTTTCCCGATCCTTGAAGAGCATCTCGCCGTTCACCGTACGCGTCATACAGTGGTACACTGCTGCTGCTCCATTAATCTTTGTCCTTCTTGTCCTCATTCTGTTTCTCCTTTAAGCAACTCAAAATCCTTTAGCTGAAATTGATTGAACCCCGAATCAAATGAAGTTAAGCCAATAGCCATCGATTCGGCAAGTGCAGCGAGCCAGGCATCTGTCCAAAGATTCGGTGTCGATTTTCTTCCCATGACAAAGCGTCGAAAATACATCTCATGTGATCTCTCGGGTGTAGCAACCCATGTAGTTCTTGGATCTGCTGAAAACGAGTCCCAGGCTTTTAGAGCAGCTTCAGGCAAAATCGCTTGTCCGTTCATTGCTTTGTTGTTGGTAAGCAATCGCAAGATACCCATTCGGCATAGCAGGCACATTCCGACAGAGCCATCTTCACGTTTCTCCCACCATTGCCAGGAAATCGTATGATGTACGTGGTTTTTCACCAGCAATGAAAAAACAACATTTATGTCTACTAATTGAATCACTTAACCTATTTTTTTGTGTAGTTCTTCATCTTCCATTGAAGCAAGTTCTGCATTTAAAACAGGCCCTATAGAAGTCGCCGTTTCAAGAACAACAGGAGGCTCTGTCATTCGAGCTCCCTGAGAGCTTTCATCGTGGATGCATTGCTCAATCGCCACAGTAAATAGTTCCTTCAGGCTCATACCACGTTCTGCAGCAACTACCTTAACTTCACGAAAAAGAGCATCTTGTAATTCAATTGTTGTTCTCATACATAAATATGTGTGTGTTTATCGTCACTTATCAAGCTGATCTTGTTTTTCACTCTCAAAGCTCATGATTCAAAAAACTGAAATCCTTTTTTAGACGTGTCAACCGTATAATTATAACCTGTCCCTTAGTCCCTTAGTCCCTTAAAAATTCCTGCTTTCGTATTTTCTTAGCGAGAGAAACTTACTTGTTGAAGGCACGGTCATGTTCTTCGTGAATCCAAGGCGTGTCCCAAGGAAAGAAAACGAATGGCCTCCTCCATTTGAAAAACTAAACCACTAAAAATTCCAACCATGCGAGAGTTGACAACTCCGTTACGCGCTTCACGCTTCTTCAGCGCTACTTCTCTACGTGCGGTAAAATAAATTGACAATATACACAATATAAACACTTTAAGGTGTATGAGCCGAACTAATATAAATCTTGATGACGATCTAGTTTCCAGAGGCCTGAAAGTCACTGGCCTGAGAACAAAAAAAGACCTAGTCGATCTTGCTCTGAGGGAGTTGCTCAGAAAAGAAGATCAAAAGAGTATTTTAGCCCTCGAAGGTAAATTCCACTGGGAGAGCAACCTTGATAGCTTACGTGAGGGGCGATTCCACAAATGACGATTGTAGATACGAGCGTTTGGATCGACTTCCTTGAGGGTGGAAGCCATTGGACCAAAGAACGACTGAAAGAAAGAATTAATGAAAGAGAATCCATCGGTTATACCGAGATGATTCTTCTGGAGATTGTTCAAGGCATGCGAAAAAGAGAAGAAAGGGAATTGATTCACCAGCAGTTTGAACGATTCATTTTATTGCCCCAAAACCGAAGCACGACTCTTTTGGCAGCAGATATTTATCAAGGCCTGCAAAGAAAGGGGATTCGGATACGAAGTATTATCGACTGTTTAATTGCAGCGACTGCAATAGAGACCGGAGCCGTAATTTTGCATAAAGATCGTGATTTTGGGCATATCGCAAGCCACTACCCAATTATCTGCGAAACTGAATAGACCGAACCAGACGCTTCTGGACAACGTCGCTAACGCGCTGCGCCAGGGCTCTACGATCGGTAGAGAAAAATGAAATCAGTAATAGCAACTATCATCGCAGCCATCGTCGTTTGGATCTATTCATTTGTCGTGCTGATGCGCCTCGGATTTAGTGAACACAAAATTCTCTATAATTCTGTTGGTGTTTAGTTGTTAGATAAGCAAGCCGGAAGGCTTGTGCGATTTTTTCTGCAGGGGCAGGTTGCCCCGTAAAAAAAATCACACACCGGAAAAGATCACTCAATGGCAGATCCATATGTGCGTTTATAAAATAAAACCCAGTATTTTATTACTTTTTATACGAGCAGCTTGATCGATCATTCCCTAATTTAAAAGAACCCAAAATTTATAACCTATCCCTGCTAAAAATACCTCCTTAGTGCTCGCCATCTTGCTACATTTTTACGTTAAACCCTGTTTTTGCAGATCGCCTACACTTTCCTTCGATCCTGAAGAGGACAATCAAGAGTAATACATAATAATAACTGTTATTAGTAAAAATATATAATATAAGTTTTTTAAAAAAAATGAAAAAAATACTTGCAAAAAGAATTTTTATCCTTCCTTTACTTTCTCAATTGCTTGAAGGATTATCAAACAAACTAATAATTGATCAAGCTGGTAAACAAAAAACTAATATACTGCAAAAATGAAAAAGATAATACAATTATTAACAACAGTTGGAGCTTTTGCTCTGGCTTCGACAAATGCCCATGCTGCATTAGTAACGGGTAGCATTACCTTTACTGGCGGAGTTATGGTTGAAGATGTGAACGGCAATTTAGCGACTGACTTCACAACAGCTACTCAATTGGATTTTTTAGTGGCAAATATCCTATCATCTGATGGCGATTTTGCAGTACTCGGCAGTTCGCTTAGTCCTCCTGCTGAGACGGTTACTTTTAATGACTTCCAATTTTCTCCAGTCTTATCACCATCACCGGTCGATCCACTCTGGGCAGCAGGTGATTTTGAATTTGATCTTGAGAATATAACTATAGAAAGTCAAACGTCTGGTTTTTTGTCGTTGGCTGGTACTGGAACCATTCTTAATGCTGCTTTTGATGATACACCAGGTACTTGGACATTTTCTACCCAAAATACTTCGGCCGGTGGTGTATTTAGCTTCTCAGCAAATTCAACTGCAGTACCAGAACCAAGCACCTATGCTATGTTCGGAATTGCATTTTTGGGACTTGGCCTCGTAGGCTACAGAAAACGTCGCGCTGCTTAATTAGATATTTAGCAATAAAGAAAAATAAATACATTAACGCTATACAGTTAATTTAAGTAAGAAGTCGTCCGAAAGGGCGGCTTCTTTTTTTGTGCGCCTGGGCAGGGCGCACCTGCTTGATGTGCCCTGGATTTAGTGAACACCAAAAACTCTAAAAGAAAGGATAAACCAA
>CAWUII010000107.1:0-5559 GCA_963922575.1 uncultured Opitutia bacterium | reverse complement strand
CTACGCCGGATGAATTGATTTAACTTTATTAAATGGCGGAGAAGAGGGGATTCGAACCCCTGGAACCCTTTTGAGGTTCACTTCTTTAGCAAAGAAGCGCTTTCGACCACTCAGCCACTTCTCCGAACAATGCTTTCGTAGAAAAACATCCTTGTTGTAAAAATCAACCGTAATCTTGATCTAAGTTGTGGTCGACGCTGCGCTTGTTCCGGTTCGCTTCGCGCCCGGTCTTGTCGCCGCTTTGCGGCTCGGAACGACCACTCAGCCACTTCTCCGAACAATGCTTTCGTAGAAAAACATCCTTGTTGTAAAAATCAACCGTAATCTTGATCTAAGTTGTGGTCGACGCTGCGCTTGTTCCGGTTCGCTTCGCGCCCGGTCTTGTCGCCGCTTTGCGGCTCAGAGATTTGAGTACTTGAAGGGATTTCCACACGGTTGTTTCATAAATACAGTCAGACGTGATGATAGTTGGATCCTGTGTTGATGGATATGGCCCGATAGAGCTGTTCACATAGTAGCATTCGGGCGATTTCGTGAGTAAAGGTGAAGGGTGAAAGTGAGAGACATTTGTCTGCGCAGTCCTTTACGGCCGGACTTAATCCATAGGCGCCGCCGACGATGAATATGACCGGGCTGCCTTGCAGGTCTGAAATTTCTCTGGCAAATTCAGAAGAGGTGTAGGTTTTACCTTCTTCAGCAAGGGCATAAATTCGAGCTTTTTTACGCTTTGATACTGTGTCCAGAATACGTATGCCTTCACTTTCGATAGTACCGTCTTTGAGTTCAATCTGTTCAAATTTTCCCTGTCGCATAATGCGTTTGGAAAAGTTGTCACAAAGTCCTGCCAGATGCTCGTTTTTGATGCGGCCAATGGCAATGAGTGTGAAATGGAACATTCTGTTTCGTTGAAGATACTGTAATTAGAGGCACTCTTGAAAATGCTACTTGTTTTTCTGGGCTGCGCGCGCGTATTCGATAACGGATTTAAAGAGTGAGTCTGCAAATGAGGCGGTGGTTATCAAAATGGATTGCAATTCATCATCATCAAAGAAGACGATGTCGTTTTCGCGATAGATTTTGCTGACGTCGACTAATTTATCTAACTGGTAAGTTACCGGTTTTTCATTCTCAATGGATGCTACTGATTTGAGTTCAAGCAGTAATTTGCCGCGATTATCCAACTGCTCTTTTTTCACGACCTTATTTTGTTTGACCAGAATCTTCAATATGAAGGTCAGTGAGGTGATGCTGTCTTCGAGATCGCACATAATACCGTAGTCCTTCTCGAGTCGGTTGAACTTTTCGTCTAGTTGAGCGCGGATAAAATCTTTTTGTGTGATTTGTGCGTTTTTCTGCGCTTCCGGCAGAATTTTATTATTTGCATCCGTTGCCTTGATTAAGGAAAGGAAAAAGTGAGCGTTGTTCATTGCGGCCAGAGTTATGTTTAACGAGTCGTTAATGATCTGCCGGACAAGTAGATCGCGCGCATACGCATGCAGTTGCTCAAAATTTTGGTGATACTGTGCCGCAGGCATTACTTTTGATGCGTTGACGCGTTGATTGTACGCCTCCTCCTGCACGGTGTCATGAGCTGCTAAATTAAATGCTAGCATGTCAAATTGACGTTGCAGGCTCAGCATAAAATTTTTTGCAACTTGATCTAGATTGATTTGCTGCAGTTTTTTGCCGTCGGGATTTTGTTCATCAGCCATGAAAATTATACAAATAAAGGAATGTAAGATCAAAGATCACGAAAATAATTACAACTACTTATTTTAGCAAAGTCGCCCATCGATTATTTAAACGCTTTGCGGCATTCAGCTGAAAAGACTTAATTTATCAGACTACTTTGTTCGACGTTGATCATTCTCGCATAGAGTATCTGTTCATTGATTTCCGATTCGTATTTTCAAGAAAGAAGATATTTCGATGGCTTCCCAATCAAAGTAAATAAATACGTTGGGTACTTTATGCCTTGCTCGACATGATTTCCCAAACTATCGAGGAGCGTTTAATCTGAATGATGAGTTTATCTATACCCTATCGGCAGCTTATTTTACTGACTGTCTGCATCGCAACCGGTTGCACGCAGGATCAGAGCAATGTTGAGCGTGGAGTACGTGATAAAGAACTGTACGTTGGCATCGGCACGGAACCGGCTGCTTTGGATCCGCACCTTACTACCGGGCTGACGGAATTTAATGTAATGGCCTCTCTGCTGGAAGGTCTTACTACGCTGGATACAGAAACCATGGAGATACGTCCGGGTGTTGCCGCTTCCTGGGATATTTCAGAAGATGGAAAGGTCTACACCTTTTATCTAGATCCGGCTGCTCGCTGGTCCAATAGCGACGCGGTAACTTCAAATGATTTTTTGTTCTCTTTCGAACGTATTCTTACGCCCGAATTAGGTGCTCCCTATGCCTATATGCTCTATTCGATGCGTGGTGCTAAAGCCTTTAACAGGGGGGAGAATCGAGACTTTTCGTCGGTTGGAGTCTCTGCTCCAGATGCATCTACACTGGTCATTGAGCTAGAGTCACCTACGCCCTACTTTCTCAGTCTATTGACTCATAATACCTGGTGGCCGGTGCATCCACCGACTATTCTGAAACATGGAGCGATGACCGATCGCATCTCGAAATGGACGCGTGCGGAAAACTATGTAGGTAACGGCCCCTTCAAACTGGAACACTGGAGCCTGAACCATTCGATTGTCGTTGAAAAAAATCCTTACTATCGTGAAAACACTGCTGTGAAGCTAAACAAGGTTCACTTTCTGCCGATTAACGCGGATAGCGAAGAGCGAGCCTTTCGCGCCAATCAGTTGCATATGACCTCATCGGTACCGATTCACCGACTCGATTGGTATCGCGATCACCAACCCGAGAATCTTCGCATTTTCAATGCACTGGGTGTTTACTATTACATCCTGAATACGACCAAGCCACCTCTGGATGATCCACGTGTGCGCAAGGCACTGGCCTATTCAATTAATCGCGAAGCTCTGACGGAACATGTGCTAAAAGCCGGAGAGCAGCCAGCCTATCACTTTACACCTCCAAACACAGGTGGCTATACGGCGCAGGTCCGACTTCCCTATGATCCCGAACAGGCACGGAAGTTACTAGCAGAAGCTGGCTTTCCGGGCGGTGAAGGTTTTCCTGAATTCGAGTTACTGTTTAACACAAGCGAAGCACATCATACGATTGCCGTCGCAATTCAGCAGATGTGGAAACGCGAGCTGGGAGTGAATGTCCGGTTGCACAATCAGGAATGGAAGGTTTACTTGTCCACGCGTGAAGCAATGGGGTTTGATATTGTGCGTGCTGCCTGGTTTGGCGATTATAATGATCCGTATACGTTTCTAAGTCTGGGTGAGAGCGACAACGGCAACAATCACAGCGGTTGGGTAAAGCCCGAGTATGACCAATTGCTGGAACAATCGACGGTTACCGCAGAGCCTGAGACGCGCAGAGATATTTTTCAACAGGCTGAGGAAATTCTGCTGGATGAAATGCCGATAATACCCATTTACTTTTACGTATCCAGTAAACTGGTTGATCAATCAGTGCGAGGCTGGCATCCAAATATATTGGGTTACCAACTGTATCAGAGCATTTCTCTTGGTGATGGATCTGAAGGCGAAGTGTCTGATTTTTGAGGTGAATCTATGTCTGTATTTATTTTAAGACGATTATTGCAGGTGATCCCCACATTATGGGTGATTGCAACGCTTACGTTTGTTCTGATGAAACTCACGCCGGGTGGACCCTTCGATGATGAAAAGCCGGTTAGCCCGGAAGTAAAAGCTTTGATCGAAGCACACTATGGTCTCGATCAGCCTGTTTATATTCAATATATTAGGTTTCTCTGGCAACGCCTGCAGGGTGATTTTGGACCCTCCTACAAATACATTGGCTGGGATGTGGATGAGATTATTGCACAGAGTTTTCCGGTTTCGCTGGAGTTAGGATTGTATGCACTGGTGATTGCACTGGTTCTGGGAATTCCGATAGGTGTCCTGGCAGCGCTAAACCAGGATCAACCTTCCGACACTCTTCTGATGGGACTTGCTATGACGGGTATTTGTTTGCCTGCCTTTGTCCTGGCACCGCTGCTGATTATAGTCTTTAGCTTTCAGCTTGGCTGGGTAAATCCATTTGGCTGGTTTCATGCGGGAGATCGCGTGCTTCCGGCACTGACACTTGGATTGTTGTATGCCGCCTATGTTGCACGATTAGCGAGGAGTGGAATGATCGAAGTGATGCGCGAAGACTATATTCGCACTGCCAGGGCAAAAGGGCTCAGGGAGCGTACAATCGTTTTTAGACATGCATTGCGAACAGCCTTAAATCCGGTAGTCTCTTATCTGGGTCCAGCAATTGCCGGGTTGATTAGCGGTTCGTTTGTCGTGGAAACAATTTTTTTCATTCCCGGGCTGGGTAGTTTTTTTGTCAATTCAGCGTTCAATCGTGATGCGACGATGATTATGGGAACCGTATTGTTTTATGCCGTTCTGATCATTTTTTTCAATCTCCTGGTCGACATACTACAGATGTGGATGAACCCGCGCACCCGTCATGGCTGAAGTCGTAAGCAAACAGGGTTCGAGCATTGGGCAGTTGCTCGAAAATCACAAAGTGCGTATCGGCGCACTGCTCTTTGTCAGCATCGTGCTGCTCTGTTTCGTAGCGCCCCTTTTCAGCAATCATTCCTACGAAACAACTCGTCTTGAATACGGCGCTCAGGCTCCGTCGGCTGATCACTTCTTCGGCACGGATGATCTTGGGCGTGATTTATTCATACGTACTTTGATTGGCGGACGCATTTCCATTCTAGTTGGATTTGCTGCTACTGCGGTAGCTCTTTTGATAGGTGTAATCTACGGCATGACTGCCGGTTACACCGGCGGCAAGACCGAAGCATATATGATGCGATTTGTGGATACGCTCTATGCACTGCCATTTATCCTGATCGTTATCCTGCTCACGGTATGGCTGGGTCGTAGCCTCTTACTTATATTTCTGGCAATCGGCGCGGTCGAATGGCTCACAATGGCACGCATTGTAAGCGGACAAGCCAGAACATTGCGCGATCAGGAATTTATCGCTGCGGCCAGAGCGTGTGGAGCCGGTACTTTGCGCATACTGGCAAAACACATTTTCCCCAATCTCATGGGTTCCGTTATCGTATATACAACCCTGATGATTCCCGCAGTTATTTTGCTGGAATCTGTCCTCAGCTTTCTGGGACTTGGCGTTCAGCCGCCGATGAGTTCCTGGGGTATTCTGATTAATGACGGAGCTAAGAAAATGGACATTTACCCATGGATGTTGATCTTTCCTGCCCTGTTCTTCTCTCTAACCATTTTTTCACTCAACTTTATGGGAGATGGACTACGTGATGCGTTAGACCCGAAAAACAACCGTAACGAGCAGGCTGCAAAATGAATGTGATCGAGCAATGCCCTTATCTGCCGGAACCGGAAGCGCAGATGGATTATCCTAAAAAGGTGAGTTAAACTGGCAAAGCGGCTGCTACCTGCGGCGGTCAAAG
>CAWUII010000106.1:0-5913 GCA_963922575.1 uncultured Opitutia bacterium | reverse complement strand
GCTCAGGCTTACGCGACGCCATTTCGACAAGCTCAAGACCCTCCAGGCAGGTGCGCACCGGGGATGGTGCTGCGCTACCTGAATGCGATCTGTACAAGTAATTATAGGCTTAGAGCTATAAAAGTAGCGAAGGACCTAGTGCAGCGCGAGAACGCGCCCGCCTCAGGGCTTGAGCTTGTCGAAACAGCCTAACCCTGATTTCAAACCTTTTCGGGAGTGCCTGCACTCCGCTTTCATCATTTTAATTTGTTTAAAAACGATGAATTAATCAGCTTTTACCTGATCGACAATGAGTCTGGCAGCTTCCGCAAGACTGTCTGCAGGCGTGAGCGCAACATCGCTTTCACGGAGAATCTGTTTGCCGGCTTCAACGTTTGTGCCTTCCAGACGGACGACGAGTGGTACCTTGATTTCTACGTTTTTAGCGGCTGCAATGATACCGCGCGCGATGACATCGCATTTCATGATACCACCGAAGATGTTTACCAGAATTCCTTTCACATTTGGATCGGAGAGAATAATCTTAAAGGCAGCGGTGACCTGATCTTCGTTTGCCCCGCCACCTACATCGAGAAAGTTTGCGGGTGAGCCACCGTAGCTTTGGATAATATCCATAGTAGCCATAGCTAGTCCGGCCCCATTTACCATGCAGGCAATGTTACCGTCCAGTGCAATGTAAGCAAGATTGTGCTTGGACGCTTCTATTTCCTTGGGGTCTTCTTCATTCAGATCGCGAAGTTGTTGGATATCGGGATGTTGAAAGACTGCATTGCCATCAAAGGAAACTTTGGAGTCAAGAGCGATCAAGTTACCAGATTTGTCAGTAATCAGAGGATTGATCTCTACGAGCATGGCGTTTTTTTCCCAGAAAAATTTGTAGAGACCGGTGAGGATGCGGGCAAACTGCTTAACCTGTTCACCTTTGAAGCCAAGCGCAAAGGCGACTTGACGACACTGGAAATGACGCAGTCCCATCGTTGGCGAAATATGTACACGGATTATCTTTTCCGGTGTTTTCTCTGCGACTTCTTCGATATCCATGCCGCCTTCGGTCGATGCGATAATTACGGATTGCGCAGTCTCGCGGTCGAGGACGATTGCCAGATAGTATTCGTGGTCGATTTCGCAGCCCTCTGTCAGGTACAGTGTTTGAACCTTGCGCCCTTCCGGACCTGTTTGAGCTGTGACAAGTGTATTATCCAGCATATGATTGGCTGCCTCCAGTGCCTCGGCTCGGCTCTTGACCACTTTAACACCACCTTTGTAGCCATCGACAAAAGTGCCTTTACCGCGTCCACCGGCGTGTATTTGTGCTTTAACAACAATTATCTGCTCGTCACTGAGGTGAGAGAGTGCGGTCTCGACTTCATTGGTCGTTTGAGCGGCGTATCCGCGTGGGACAGGGACACCATATTCTTTAATGAGACGTTTAGCCTGATACTCGTGAATATTCATCAGTTTTTAAATTGGTTTTAATGGTCAAAACTCAATAGATGCCAAGTCTGACAGTTATGTGCAATCTATTTTAGACAAATTTGTTGAATAAGAATCTAAGTTTCCGACGATACCCAGACTAAAGTGAGCAACCCTGCGGCGTTTCGCAATTGGGCCTGGCGACCAGTCCCTTGATCGGCTCGTCGGGGAAATATGTTTCTGCACGACCTTTATCAATAAGGTGGCGGTCGCAGGCACGGTCAAGCTCGTCTTTGGAGCGAGTGCGCCGCATTTCGTGGAGAAATTTCCCGTCCGTATCGACTCCAAGACCTACAAAATTGAGGAATTTTTTCATGTGGTTGATATGACCCAACTCTGCGCGTCCTTCCTGCCCGATTGCCTGAAAGAGGTCTTCGATGTAGTTGCGCACATCACCGAGCGTTGGGCGAAATACGGGTTTGCCGGCAAAGTGTTCACGTAGTTGGCGGAAAATCCAGGGGTTGCGAATGCAGGAGCGGCCGATCATCAGCCCGGCGCTGTTGGTTGTCTTGAGCACCCACTTGCCCTTGGTGACGGATGTGATGTTGCCATTTGCCAGAACCGGACAGGAGAGCCGGTTGGCTGCGCGTTGGATGTATTCGTAGTGTACTTCGCTTCGATAGGCCTCCTTAACGGTGCGGGCGTGAAGACTGAATAAGTCAACCTGATGTTTTTCCATCAAATCCAGGAGGTCATCAAAATTTTCGTCGCTGTCGAAGCCAATGCGCATCTTCACTGAAAACCGTCCCTTAATAGCAGCGCGTAGGCAGCCGAGGACGACATCGACCTTATTCGGTTCACGCAGCAGCCCGCCGCCGACATTTTTTTTGTATACTTTGGGGGCCGGGCAGCCCATATTCAGGTCGATACCGGCTACAGGTAACTGTTTTTCTTCGATTTCTTTGACTGTTCTTTCCAGGTCGGTCGGGTTCTCCCCAATTAACTGGATGAAAACAGGGCTGCCGGTATCGTGTTTACAGATCGAGTCGATCATTGATTGATCCAATGATGAGTGGCCGTGAACGCGAAAAAATTCGGTAAACAGCAGATCGGGTGGACCATATTTACCAAGCAATTGCATGAATGGGAGATTCGTCACATCTTGCATAGGTGCGAGTGCAGACCAAGGTTGGCCGAGGATACGGGTATCCGGAAGCGGATGCAAGCAGGTCTTGTCCATCAGATGATTCGGCGACAGTGACAAACTAGTTTTTTTCCTTGAGGATTTTCTCCAGTATTTCCGTCATGTCCTCGACGTTGCTGAACACATTTTCTGCAACATACAGGGGCTTCTTACTGCTGAGTGCCAGGACGATGGAGTCGCTTGGACGGGCATCAAGTTCCACGATCTTTTTGCCAAGTTCGTTTTCCATGGAGACAATCAATCGGGCAAAAAAGGTGCCGTCTTTTACATCGTTAATAATAACGCGTTTCACACTTGCGCCGAGTCCCTTAAGCAGGGAGATCATGAGATTATGTGTCATGGGTCTCTGGGCCGTTTTGTTATTGATGGCTTGTTGTATAGTGCTACCAATTGTTTGATCCATGTAGATGACAAATGTCTTTTTTTCGTTTCCAAGAAATACGGCACAGCCATTGGATGTCGGCATGACTCCTTTTACGGTGACTGGGATGACATTATTATCCATAGAAATGTTCTAATATACGGTCTAATTGAATGGCTTCAAGCTATACGTTCATTGAAATACGTCCAACTTCGGTAACATTTACGAGACAATATTTTTGCAGTGTTCGTTTACAGAAAAAATAGTGTCGCGCAACGTGTGTATATTCGCAAATATAGTAGATGTGGATCGGAATAAGCGAATAGTTAAACCAAACCTGTACATTGTCGGATTTATGGGTGTTGGAAAGTCCGCAGTCGGTGCCCGTCTGGCGCGTGAGTTAAACTATTCTTTTATCGATTCGGATAAAGCCATTGAGAAACGCTTTGGAAAATCGATCCCTGATATATTTGTCGATGATGGCGAGGCAGCGTTTCGTCAGTATGAACGCGAGTTTATCGAGTCAGGTCACCCGGTGGAGGGATGTGTGATTTCCTGTGGTGGCGGACTCTTTGTACAGGAGGGTATGCCTGAGCAACTCAAATCAAAAGGAATTGTTGTTTGCCTGTCCGCATCGGTTGAAAGTATTCTCAGGCGAACTCGAAAGAGCAGTAACCGGCCTCTTCTGGAAGTTGAAAATCGAGAGGCTCGAATTCGTGAGTTGTTTGCGAAGCGCGAACCGATTTACAGGTGCGCAGGTATTTCTATCTCGACAGAAGGACGTACCATATCAGAAGTTGCTAAGCATGCGCTTCGCGTCTACCAAACAGCCATTAATTAGTTAACGTCGGATACTAGATATCGAGTATCCGACGCGGATTTTCGAATTCCTGATTTACAACAGAGTTTAAGTTAACATTCTCCGCCATTACAATGAACCGCGTCTACATCAAAACCTACGGATGCCAAATGAATGAGCGAGATTCCGAAGCAGTCGCTGCAATGCTTCGTGACAAGGGCTATGCGATCGTTCAGCAAGAAAAGGAAGCAGATGTCGTATTGCTCAATACCTGTAGCGTACGCGATCAAGCCGAGCAGAAAGCCATCGGCAAAGCAGGCCACTTGACCAAGCGTAAGCGCGATAATCCGAACTTCATCATTGGTGTCATGGGCTGTATGGCACAAAACCGTGGCGCTGCATTGCTGGATAGCTTACCGGATCTTGATCTTATCATTGGAACTCAGAAATTTCATCGTGTTCCGGATCATCTGGACAATATGATAGCAACATTGCAGGGGCAGGGACCGCGTCCCAGCTCCATTGTTGATCTCGAAGAGGAAAAAGATTCTCAAAACACGATCCGAGCCCATACGGATGAGAAGCGTCAGGTGACCGCCTTTGTCAGTATCATGCAGGGCTGCAATATGAAGTGCAGTTATTGTATCGTGCCCAAAACAAGAGGGGCCGAACGAGCCAGACCGATGGATGATATTGTCGAAGAAGTTCAAAAACTCGCTGCAAACGGGACGCGTGAAGTAACGCTCCTCGGTCAGATTGTAAACCATTATGGAATTCGGGAATTTCCTTTTGTCGACAAAAAGAGCCCCTTTGTGCAGCTCATCGAACGCGTCCACGAGGTTGATGGTATTGAACGTATACGCTTCACCAGTCCACACCCGGTCGGTTTCAAACAAGACTTGATCGACTGCTACGGACGTCTTCCTAAACTGGTCGAATATATCCACTTCCCAATGCAGAGCGGCAGTAATCGGATTCTCAAAGCGATGCGGCGTCCCTACACGATCGAAAAGTTTAAAAGTATTATTGAAGCGTTACGTACGGTGCGGCCTGACATTTATATTTCCACGGATGTGATTGTTGGATTTCCAGGAGAGACCGAAGAGGAATTTGAACTCACGCGAGAGGTTTTCGAAGAAATCGGTTTTGATATGGCATACATCTTCAAATATAGCGTACGCCCCGATACAACTGCAGAACCGCTGGGCGATCCGATTTCCAAGGAAGTGAAGGAAAAACGTAATCAAATCCTTTTGAAGCTGCTCAGTCAGCAATCACTTGTTCGCAATGAAACGCTCGTTGGTACTGTGGAGGAAGTGTTGTTTGAAGGACCGGCTAAAAAGGGTGAAAACATGTTTTTAGGCCGTACCCGTGGCAATCGAGTCGTTCTGGTAAAAGCGAGCCCGCGACTAATCGGGCAGATTGTTCCTGTGCGCTTTAATCGTGTAACTGCCAGTACACTTTTCGGCGAACTTGTGTTGGAAGGTGTTGAGTCGGAACGGCTGGAAGAATCGATCGTCAACGCTTTTTAAACCATCTGGAGGCTCTGCACTTCCGCCATTCGCCCCCTCGGAACTCGATACGATTGTAGTTCCCGCGCAGGAAGACGGTTTTCGGGATGTCTTTCTCGGTGAAAATTGCTGGTATTCCATACGAATAAGTTCCTCAATGATTCCTCAAATAAAATGGCTTGCGATCTATCAGGTCGCCCCAATATCCGCGCTATTGCCCACATTGCAAAAGTCGGTTTAATAAAGCCCTATAAAGATAACGCTAAGTATGAGTTAATCTTTGAGCAGAAGAACCCAGCAGCTAGATAAATCAATCAAGCTCGTTTCTAAAAGTACGGTCAAATCACCACAAGCTTCACGATACAGTTCATACGATCGACTTAACAAAGCTACTATAGCTAATGTAATTATATGGACACATGATTCTTACCCAAAATGTTAGCGCAGGCGCGTCCCCGCGCCGCACGAACGTTTGAATGCTCAGGCTTACGCGACGCCATTTCGACAAGCTCAAGACCCCCAAGCAGGTGCGCACCGTGCGCACCGGGGACGGTGGACGGTGCTGCGCTACCTGAATTCGATCTGTACAAGTAATTATAGGCTTAGCTATAACGTTTATCAGCCA
>CAWUII010000105.1:0-6023 GCA_963922575.1 uncultured Opitutia bacterium | reverse complement strand
TTGGACTTTTATTCTCCATAGTGAGTCCACATGCGGATTATCTTCACTATTTTTTCTTCCTCATATACTTGATACACGATCCTGTGTTGAATGTTAATGCGCCTTGAATAACTACCCTTCAAGTCGCCTACTAATGCTTCATACTCTGGCGGCTTTCTAAAAGGATCTTCTTTTAGAATTTTCATTAGTTCTTCTGCTTTCTTTTTGAGATTACGATACAAGAGCTTCTTTGCATCCTTTTGTGCCTGCTTGGTGTAAAATAACTTGTATTCTACCATTCGAGTGTTTCGCTACATTCTTCGATTGTTTCATTCATTCCTTCTTTGATCGATTCGACCATACCTGGAATCATACTTAAATGAATTGTTTCAGAAATAGCCTGCCAATCGTCTTCAGAAATTAATACGGCGTTGCCTCGCTTGCCTGTGATCTGAATAGGAATGTGCGATTTGTTTGCCTCGTCTATAAGATTGTAGAGATTGCTCCTGGCTTTTGTTGCAGTTACTGTAGTCATGATGACATAAACGTGCGTAATTACATACGCTTAGTCAACTTCTCTTTTTTGTCCAACGTAGAGCTCTGGCGCGGCGCGTTAGCGACGTTGTCCAGTAGCGACTGGTTAGGCTCCATTTGCCAGTTGGATTATATCTAAAATTAAATTCCCTCCAGCGATACATAATCCAATCGCTGCAATGATAACGGCTGCTAAAGTTAATCTATTTAGTGATGTCGCTAGTCTTGTGGACGAGTCGCTCGCTTCTTTGAGGACTTCATTCAGTTTCTTGACGTCCTTTTCGAGCCACTCCATGATTTTGGGCAAATCTCGACCGCCGTGGAAACGAAAAAAGCTATCCCCGCTTTCTAAGAAATCTCTTTTCACTTCTTCATCTGTCTTTGGAACAATAGCCATAGTTCTCTTAGTCTATTTTTCTTTTCGCTATCTTACAGAAACGGCTTTGCCGTAATACTGAGAGGGTAATAACTCGCCCATCAAAACAGTGTTTCTGCTGTGAACGGCTTTCATCGTTTTCAGTTCGATAGTCGTGGTTGTTACTATGGGGTCGATTTGGATAAATGTAATGCTGTCGTCTGTGCTAACAATCATTACTTGGGATTCGCCTGCATTGCCAAGCATGACGCCTTGTGATTTTCCTGGCTCGAAGACGAATCGCATTCCTTTGAATCCGTCTTCTGCTTTTCCTTTTTCATTTGGCTCGGAGTAAGCGTAGAAGTCGCAAGTGATCGTCATCAATTCTGCGGCATGCAGTGCGCTAATTGATGTGAGTAGGATTAGTGAGAGTATGCGTTTCATTTTTTTGATTTTTTTTGCCAACGTCGAGGATGAGCGCGACATGGAGGCGGAGCATCAATGTCGTTGTCTCACTCCGACTGGTGTGTGCCCAGCATGGGCACGTTGTAATAGGGTTAAAGTCCCTTGTTCCATGAACTCAAATCCAACAATAGAACTAGATTATGGCAACTGCGAAATCGCGAGGTTTTGTGGGAAGGAAGTCTACGTCAAAGATGTGAGCCTACGGACAGGAACGTGGTATAAGGCCGACAACATGGTTAAGCTGGCACCACACAGCGAAGGCCTGAGTTCAATGTCGGAGGTAAACCACGAGGTTGTGCATCGGAACAACGTGTTCTTACCTGGGGAGGTCTCAGTTCGCGGCTTGAACGGGTTTCAATCTACCCATACTGTTCAGGCATCTGTGGCAGCAATGTTGCAGGCATCGCAAACTGAGAAGTCAGCAAAGGGTATAGTAGTCGTATCGGAATCCGTGAGTAGCTGCGTACCATTGGTACGTGGCGAAGTTCCGAGGTCTGCCGACAAGACCGGGCGCGAAGCGAACCGGACCATGCGGCAAGTCGATACGGTCGAAGGCCCGAACCGAAGAAGAGGAAACAACCGGAGGTGCTCTATGAACAATCATGCGACACACTTCGAGGAGAACCGATTTCCTCAGCAAAGCCCTGAACAACCCATATCTGGCAAAACAAGGAGTTCCCTCGCTGAGAGAACTCTGGGTGCGCTTCAAATACGGAGAACAGGCGAAAGCCTAATCTTCGGTCACTGCTTCTTCGGAACCGCCGTGATACGGACCCGTATGTCCGGTGGTGTGGGAGCGGGGGGAGTTAATGCCCCTCGCTACCCGATTCTGCCATCCTAAGCTGTGATTTTTTCAACATCGAAGGGAATCTTTTCCAAACTCAATTCTTTTAAATTTAACTTTTTCTTTGCTTGGTCGATATCAATACCAACGATATTACCGGCAGAGTCGTAATCAATGACCACTCCATCGGAAACTTCTACAGAATCCACGCTGGATTGTTCAGAGAGGTCTATGTACATCGAATCTGTATCTGGAAAATATTCTATTTTCATTCTTTAAATCTTCTATCTGGAAATGCGTTATGGATGGTTAATTCATCAGAAAGTGTAACTATACGAAAGACTTTATTTTCAAATTCGTCAATTCTACCCCAGAAACGAACTCTTTCACCATCTTTTTGAATTTCTTTTTTCAGTGGGTTCTCAACGATTCGAATACACCAGTCTTTCTGGATGTAAGGTCTCTTCAAAAGAACTTTCTTTTCAAAATACTCAGTGAAACTGAACGATTTGCTTTTCATTTATTTTTTCGCAGAACGTCAAAGTGATACGACTCTGGTTCTCATTTCTGTTTAATCAACTGGTCATACTCTGCATGTGTGCCAATCCACACCCAAACAATACCTTCTTTCCTTTCTTTACCCAAAGCTCTATAACTAATGCCCACTCTGACAGACCAATATGAACCTACCTTTTTTAATCTCAAGGAGGGATGGTTTGGATTATCTTTTAAAAATGAAAAATTCTTATCTGCTAAATCTTGGATAGTTTCTGGAAGCAGTCTGTAGTGGAACCAAAAGTCGGGAGATGCAAAATGCTTCATAATTCGGTGCAAAGTCCTGATTCAAAATCTAAATCCGCTTTTTTTCCTAATTCATCAAGTTTCCCCAAAGCGACATCTTGCTCAAATTGATTGTCCCAACGTTTTGCAGCATAATCATCTAACCACCGGGTGAAAGCTTCAAACTCACTAGAGTTGAGTCCTTTCACTTCTTTTTCTAATTCAGTTAAACTCATAATGCTCTAAAATGTATGCAAATAAAAGAGATGCAATTTTTTTCTGAGAACGTTGAGATGACCCACAGATTTAGCGCAGCTAAATCTGTGGATGTCTATCGACTGGTTCTGAATTAGTTTTTTAAAAGGTCATCCCTAATGTCAGCTAGCTTAACAGTACTTTCATCAGAAGATTCAGTCTTAGCTTTCCTTAAATCCTTCAAATCTTCAAAGTCTTCTAGTGATTCCTTAATGGCTAAAAATTCTTCGTAAGGAAGAACAACAAACTCTTTCTTTCCTTCTTTTTCAATAACTTGTGGGTGTATGCTCATCTGTAGGCCTCCTTTCGATTTAGAACACGGTAGATGATGATTCTTGATCCTTCAACCTCAAATAAAACTCTCCAATTGCCTGAACGCATTCGATACTCTGGTGTGTGATTGGTCAGTTTCTTTATGTTACCGCTCAAGTTGTCTTCCATCATACCAATTCTTTCAATTATCTTTTTTCGATCCTTCAGCGGAATTGATTTGAGGTCTTTGATCGCTTTGGGTTTAAGCTCTGCTATATAACGCATTGGGTTTATTTTTTCTCAGAACTATTAGTATACGTGACTATTTTCCTGCATAATTTACAATAATTTTAAGGAGTAAAGTACGATTTTAATTGAAAAACAAGCCTGGGTAGCTGATTTTACGAGGTGTTTACGTGTAACCTCAATAAATCTACCCCCACTTAATGTCGTATAATTTTCCTGCAAAACAGGACTTATTTTCCTGTACCACTTATTCGACATGAATGATTAATCTTTCACTTTAAATCTGTTTTTATTATGTCAAACGTTCGTGTTCGTTTTGCTCCGAGTCCCACTGGTTTCTTTCATATTGGCAGTGCTCGTACGGCTTTGTTTAATTGGCTGTATGCGCGTCACACGGAGGGTACTTTTATCCTGCGTATCGAAGATACCGATAAGGCGCGTAATACCGATGAGGCATTGCGCGTGTTGCTGGAGGGGATGCGCTGGCTGGGTCTCGACTGGGACGAGGGGCCGGACGTGGGTGGCGATTATGGGCCGTATTTCCAGAGTCAGCGTCAGGCGATTTATGATGACTACCTGAAAAAGCTCAAAGACACGGGGCGGACGTATGAAAAGGACGGCGCGGTTTGGTTCCGGTTGGAGGGGGAGCGCTACACGGAGTATGATGATTTTCGCAAGGCCGAGGTCGAGAAGGTGCGGGCGGCGCCGGTGGTGATTGAGGATGCGGTGCGTGGGCGTGTAGAGCGGGCTGAGGAGCAGGATTTTGTGATTGTGCGTAAGGATGGGGCGCCGGTTTTTCATTTGGTAAATGTGATTGATGACATCGCGATGGGCATTACTCATGTGATTCGCGGCGAGGATCATTTGTCAAATACCAGCAAACACGTGGAGCTGTTTAAAGCTTTCGGAGCGGAGCCGCCGGTGTTTGCCCATATACCGCTCATTCTGAAGGAGTCGGGGCCGGGGAAGATGAGCAAGCGCGATAAGGGTGCGTTGATCGAGGACTATCAGCAACGCGGGTTTCTGCCCGGTGCGCTGCTTAACTACATTGCCTTGCTGGGTTGGAATCCGAAAGATGATCGCGAGAAACTGGAGATCGGTGAAATCATCGAACGATTCGACTTTTCCGGGATTAACAAGGGTAATTCCCGATTTGATGAGAAGAAGCTTGCTGCGCTGAATACGGATTACCTGCGGGAGTTGCCGGTCGGTAATTTCGCCTGGCTGGCGCGACCGGTTTTAACTACTGAGGGTGTTATTGGAGAGGATGTTAACGAGGATTACCTGCAGTCGGTCCTGGAGCTTTGTCAGAGTAAGGTGCGCTCGCTTGAGGACTTGCCGGAGTTTTGTCGTTACTTTTTTGACGATACGTATGCGATGGATGAGAAGGTGCAGGCAAAGTTGTCGAAAAAGTCTGATCCGGTTGCTTTGATGGCTGAGATTTTACCGGTTTTGGAAGGATTGGAATCGTTTGAGGCTGCTGCATTGCAGAATGTACTGGAGACGCACGCTGAGGCAAAAGATGTTAAGGTCTTTGCCTACTTCCCGGCTTTGCGCTATGCAGTTAGCGGTCAGGGCGGTGGGCCGGATCTGTTGCCGATGCTGGCTGTGCTTGGCAAGGAGCGTGTGCTTGGACGTTTAAAGGGTTTTGTGGAGTCATTGTCATCTTAACCACGAAGAGCATAGAGAACACGAAGTGGATACTCTGAGAATTACTGAAAGCGTATGTCTGATTCAGAAACCTTATGTGACTGCGGGAGCGGTGAGTTGTACAAGGACTGTTGCGGGCCGTTTCATACAGGTCATGCGGTAGCGCCAACGGCAGTTGCTTTGATGCGGTCGCGGTACTCGGCATTTGTTTACGGGAAAATCAATTATCTTGTTGAAACAACATTTCCTGCCAGTCGATCGGCTGATCTGGAGGGTGATTGTCGTCTAACCTGTGAATCTATTTCCTGGGTCGGACTTGAAGTGGTCAGCACCTCACAGGGAGGGCCTTCGGATAAAGTAGGGAAGGTGGAGTTTAAGGCCAGTTACTCAGAGGAAGGGCGTATTAAAGTGCATCACGAGCATTCACGTTTTCGCCGCAAGGGGGGTAAGTGGTACTACGTCGATGATGTTTTTGATGGCTCGAAGGATCGAAAGTGATAGGGCCAAGCACGTAATCATCTATATCGATGCTCTTACGATTTCTCGTATAGCTTAATAATAGCAACCTGTGACTTTATCTGGTCATTCAACCTGGAGGGAAATGCTCCGTCATTTCCGTACGTTGGCCCTGCGGAAATGACGGAGCATTTCCCTGCGTTGGCTCTGCGGAAATGACGGAGCATTTCCCGTGCGTTGGCCCTGCGGAAATGACGGAGCATTTCC
>CAWUII010000104.1:0-6106 GCA_963922575.1 uncultured Opitutia bacterium | reverse complement strand
CTACCATTTTGGATAAGAATCATGTGTCCAGATGATTACATACTTAGCTATAATTCTGAGGATCTTAACTTTCTAAGTCCGACACTCCCAAACAGCTCAAACCTTTTGCGAATTGGTATAACATTAACCCCGGAGAGCTAACTCTGACACTACCAATGTGGAGATTGGCGTTCCTGGGCACCTTGATCACCCAATCGGTACCATGCCGATTTGGATTTCGATAAACGAGTAGATACTACGTTGAACCTGAACATTGAACCGTGAATTATGCATCCATTCGAGTTCAAGTTTGGAGTACCTGTTACAGTGCCAGAGGCACACACACACACTAACTAACAACGAAAGTTGGTAAGAGATTTTCTTTATGAAAACTTCTTAAACAACAGCGTAGCATTTTGCCCACCGAATCCAAGATTGTTGCAGATGGCAACATCCACCTTAGCTTCGCGCATTTTGTGCGGAACGCAGTCGAGATCACAATCAGGATCGGGCGTTTCGTAGTTAATGGTTGGTGGCACTTTGCCATCGCGAATTGCCAAAGCGCAGACAATTGACTCAATACCACCGGCGGCACCTAACAGGTGTCCTGTCATACTCTTGGTAGAGCTTACAGGAATCTTATAAGCGTGATCGCCCAGTGCTTTCTTAATAGCAACTGTTTCAAATTTGTCATTGTAAGGCGTCGATGTACCATGCGCATTGATGTAGCTTACATCTTCCGGCTTCAGCCCTGCTTCATCAACTGCTTGGGTAATCGCATGAGAAAGCGCCTTGCCCTCAGGATCCGGAGAAGTGATGTGATGTGCATCGCAGGTTGCCGCGTATCCGGAAATCTCACAGTAAATATGGGCACCCCTTGCTTCTGCATGCTCAAGGGTTTCCATGATCAAAACACCGGAACCTTCGCCCATGATAAATCCGTCGCGATCTTTATCAAATGGACGACTAGCCCGTTCAGGTGTGTCGTTGAATTTTGTGCTCATAGCTCTCATTGAGCAAAAACCAGCGTAACCAAGCTCGGTAATGGCTGCCTCACTGCCTCCGGCGATCATGACATCGACTTTATTGTCACGGAGCATGCGGAACGATTCTCCGATGCTATGTGTTCCCGAAGCACAGGCGCTGACGATGCCATAATTTGGCCCACGGGCTCCAACTTCGATCGCAACAACTCCGCTGGCTATATTGGCAATCAGCGAAGGTATCATGAAGGGAGAAACCTTGCGTGGTCCCATCTCAAACAGACGCCGTGACTGCGTCTGAATCGTCATCATGCCACCGATCCCTGAACCAATGAGTATACCGAAACGCTCCGGGTTAATCTTTGTCAGATCAATTCCAGAATTCTCGAGGGCTAGCTTTGAAGAAGCCACCGCAAACTGCGTGTAGCGATCATTACGCTTTGCCTCTTTGGGATCCATGAAATCACCAGGATTGAAATCTTTGACCTCAGCACCGACTTTCGAAGGATAGTCTGTCGTGTCAAAAGAAGCTATTTTATCAATGCCACTTTTACCAGCGAGCAGACCTTTCCATAAAACCTCGGCTCCTAGTCCGTAACTAGTGATGGCACCAACGCCTGTAATGACAACACGTTGTTTTTTGGAGATTTCACTCATAGCTTGTTGATAGCGTAAAATGCTACATGTATGCAGCTCATGAAAGGAGTCAGGTCAAGCAGGATCTAATCGACTTTTCCCTTAACCCTTTTCCTTACCTTTTTCTTTGATGTAACTGATGACATCATTAACCGTGATGAGCTTTTCAGCTTCTTCTTCGGGTATTTCTTCACCAATTTCATCTTTGAACTCTTCTTCGAATGCCATGACCAGCTCGACGACATCCAAAGAATCGGCTCCAAGATCTTCAAGGAAAGAAGCTTGAGGAGTAACTTGCTCTTCGTTTACACCGAGTTGATCAATGATAATAGACGCTACGCGTTCTTCTACAGTTTGTTTAGACATAATATATTTTAGATTAAGGTTAAACTTTATTCACCATCACATGACCATACCACCGTCAACCGTAAAAACCTGGCCCGTGATATAACTAGCTTTTTCTGAGGCCAGAAAGGCAGTCATGTCAGCAATTTCTTTTGCGTATCCCATGCGTTTCATAGGGATTATACCCAAAACGCTTTGCTGTTGTTTTTCATTAAGTTCGGAGGTCATATCCGTTTGAATAAAGCCGGGAGCCACCGCATTAACAGTGACATTTCGGCCAGCAAATTCTTTGGCGAGACTTTTGGTCATTCCAATCATGCCTGCTTTTGTTGCTGCATAGTTTGCCTGTCCGGCATTACCGGTGAGTCCGATTACGGATGAAATGTTGATGATGCGGCCCCAGCGTTTACGTGTCATTGGCCGTGCCAGATTTTTAATCCAACTGAAACAGCTGGTCAAATTTGTTGCAATCACGTCATCCCAGTCCTCGTCGCTCATTCGAAACAACAAGCCATCACGGGTAATTCCGGCATTGTTGACCAGAATATCAACGGTACCATGTTTCTCTAAAAATTGTTCTGACGCTGCAACAACTGCTTTTCGATCTGCAACGTCAACTGCCAGGGACTCTGCTGAACCGCCGCTTTGATTAATTGCATCCGCAACTGCACCACATGAATTCTCAGAACGGCTGACGCAGATTACGTGAAGCCCCTGCTCCGCAAAAACTTCGGCAATGCATTTACCAATGCCCCGCCCGGCCCCAGTTACCAGAGCAACTTTTTTATCGGTTGTTTCAGTCATTTGAATATGGATGATTTCTTTGTGATATATGTGTAGTCATTTTCATTATTTTTTCAGTAGCAAGCACTAAGTTACATTTCATGCAGTTAAGAAGTGCGCCCGCGCGATACTTTTAACGGCAAAACATTTATTTATCAGAATCCCTGAAGAGTTCTGCTGTCTTGTGTTGCACTCCATCAAATGAGCCATTGGTGAAAAACAGGATTACGGATTTATCGATTGCTGACGCCGCTCCTTCCAGCTCTTTCATCAATGCCTCATTGCTGCTAAAAGCAATGGCGTTGCGACCCTTCTCAGATAATACGTGTGCTATTTTCTGCGTGTTCAGGCGTCGGTCAGCCGGTATCTTGTCTGCCCGGTGCACGGCTCCAATGTAAATACGATCGGCACGCCCAAGTGCATCGGTAAAGGCTTCCTGAAAGATCGAGGTGCAGGAAGTATTGCTGCGTGGCTCGAAAACCGTGATCAGTTCACGTTCGGGATATGCGGCACGGATTCCTTCCAAAGTTGCTGCAATCGCTGTCGGGTGATGTCCGAAGTCTTCAAGTACTATACACCGAGGGCCAGTATGCAGGGTATCCTGACGACGTTTTACTCCCTTAAAACGTGAGAGCGCTGAAAGATCAAACTCGGTTGGCTCGGCACAGCCGCTTGCGAGTGCTGAAGCCAGCGCTGCCATGGCGGCATTGCGCGCATTGAATAATCCGTGCATGGTCCACTTGACCGTTTTCCATAGAGTGCCCTTCCAAATAAGGTCAAAGCTTGCTCCTTCCTTTTCATCTTCGAAATTTTCAATCACCAGATCGTTCTCTTTCCCGGTGCCGACTGTAATCAGTTGTGTCCAGGGTACCGGCAAAAGTTCGCGGATGTTCTCATCGTCGCCATTGATGATCGCGTAACCTTTACCCGGTATGATTCGTAAAAAATGCTCAAATGTTCGTTTAACATCCTGCAAGTCTCGAAAAATATCAGCATGATCAAACTCAAGATTGTTTAACACGGCAACTTGCGGCCTATAGTGCATGAATTTACTACGCTTATCAAAAAAAGCAGTATCGTATTCATCACCTTCAAGTACAAAAGCCTTACCGTTACCAAGCTTTGCCCCACCCGGCAAGTTGTTGGGCAAACCACCGATCAACCAGCCTGGCTCAGCGCCTGACTCACTCAGTAAAAATGCTGTTACAGTAGAGGTTGTCGTTTTTCCATGAGTACCGGTGATGATGACCGGACACCGTCCGACTAAAATAGTATCATGAAACAACTGTGGCAGAGAAGTAAATCCGATCTCAGACTGGTTAAGCAGCCACTCAACTTCAACATTTCCACGGCTAATTACATTTCCAACCACCACCTTATCGGGCTGCAGTTTTGCAATCCGCTCAGCATCATAACCGTCAAACACTTCAATGCCCGCATCTGCCAGCACATCGGACATGGGCGGATACACACCCGAGTCTGAGCCAAAAACTTCGTGTCCCTGCTCACGTACCAGCAACGCGGCATTTCCCATTGCAGTTCCACAAATACCCATAAAATAAATTCGCATTAGTTAGTTCTTCTGAAATTAGGATCCAATTTCAAGCTAGAATCAAATATTGCATAATTGGCATCAAGGGTTCTATTTTTACGGAATGAAATGCCTGAAGGTAAAACCATGCGCTAACTCCACAAATCCCAGCTTCTGACTCCCTTTCAAGGATTATGCCTCAGTTCGACTACAAAGCTCGCAAAAACGACGACGGATCCACGGTAACCGGAACTATTGAATCCGCAGATCGCCGACAGGCAGCACAGCGCCTGAGAGAGCAAAGACTCAGTCCGATTACACTTAAAGAATCCACCAGTGCGTTTAAACGCTCGGCACTAAGTAGGCTGCGCCAAAAGACCAAATCGTTGAAAACACAGAGGACCGATGCGATTGATAACGGACTTAAATCATCACAAAATGGCAAAACGCCCAAGAGAGAACGCATTGGGCTGGCATTTCTTACGCGTCTGCTTGAGCTACATGCATCCGGTCTCCCCGTCGGCGACTCAATCCGCATTCTCAGCCAACGCCTCAGTGATCCGGAGCAGCGACAACTTGCATCCACTCTCTGGCGTGATCTGAGTGAAGGCACAACTCTTGCCGGCGCTTTAACCCGCCAGCCGCGGTATTTCTCCAATTCCATTACTTATGTGATCGAAGCCGGTGAAGCTACCGGCAATCTAGCGCCAATTCTACGAAAAGTAATCAACTTTCTGGAAGAAAAACAAGCAATTCGGCAGAAGATGCTGACAAGCATGGCCTACCCCAGCTTTATTTGCCTTGTCGCATTTGTTGTCGTTATAATTTTTTTGACGGTCCTGCTCCCACAAATCCAGAATATGCTTGATCGTCTGGGTGGCGAAATGACATGGAGCGCCCGTTTACTGATTGATGGTTCGCAGGCTCTGATTCGATTTGGTCCCTTTGTGTTGATCGCCTTCATCTTGGCTTTTATCGGTCTAAAACAATGGCGTAAAACGGACTCTGGCCGAACAAAATCAGACAAATGGACTTTACAGATACCGATCCTGGGCAAGATCGTCTACTACTCCGACCTCTTTCAATCCGGCAATCTGATCAGCACCCTTATCGAAAGTGGAATCAATACAACCGAGGTAATGCGTCTTACTGAACGCACCTTGAAAAACACAGATTTACGCAACCGTTTCCGCACTGCCCGCAGTCAAGTGAACGAAGGACTTTCGTTGGCTCAGGCCTTTAAACGAAATGAGTTTATGCCCAACCTAGCGATTGATATACTGGCGGTGGGTGAAGATACCGGCAACATCGTTCACAGTATGAATGAACTTACCAAGGGATTTCGCAACGAGCTGACAAAACGTTTGAATCTGCTGACCAATCTCGTTGCTTCAGGCGCTTTGATCTGCGCTTTCGTGATGGTTGCTCTGATCGCCATCGGCATCGTAACCAGCGTTTTTCAGGTCAGCAAGACGCTTTCTGTTTAGTTTTACAGTGTTAAACCTAACCCGGCAGAGCCGGAACCAAAAAAACTTTAAACATCGAACTTTGAACATCGAACATCCAATGCTCTGCTTTTTGAAACCACGAAGATACACTAAGAACACTAAGAGAATACTCTTGTAATGCATCTGTTACTTCGTGCGCTTTGCCCTTCGACAGGCTCGGAGCCTTGAGCTTGTCGAAATGGTGGTAAAAAACAGAGCCAGTCTGGCAGTAATATCTTTGCCAAAATGGCGACGGGCTTTATAGCTAAGTATGTAATTATCCGGACACATGATTCTTATCCAAAATGGATAGGGGTAGGAATGAGGGTTTGAACCTCACCCCTCCCTCCGAACCGGACTTG
>CAWUII010000103.1:0-6149 GCA_963922575.1 uncultured Opitutia bacterium | reverse complement strand
GTGCTGCGCTACCTGAATGCGATCTGTACAAGTAATTATAGGCTTAGCTATAAACCGCTACCCCTGCAATACATGCAGATTGGCCATCGAAATGCCGCTTAGCATTGCGCCGACAATGCCAAGGAATCCCTGATCGGTTCCGGCCAAGTATAAATTATCAAGGTGAGTGCGACCGTCCTTGATCTTGTTTGGTGCGCCGTAAATAGCGCCGTTCAGATGGCCGGTGTACTTCCTGACAGTGCGCGGTGTAAACATGTCTTTGGCAATGCGCGCGTCGTCCAGATGCAAGCCGTTTTTTGCTTCAGGTAGGATCTTGAGCGCAACATTTTGCAGTTCCTGGTACCAGTGAGCCTTCTGTGCCTGATACTCGTTTTCTTCAAGCGCACACCAGCGATCGTGGTTGGCCATGGCAGTAATCCGAAGAAAACCTTCGCTCAATTGTCGGCCATCCCCATATTGATAGTTGTTTGGAAAACAGATGACTCCACTGGTTGGATCCACTAGTTCGTTTTTTACTCCGACGTAATGGAAACGGTCTCGGGTGCTGAAAAAGATGATCGTGTCATCCCAGCCGAAGTCGGCAGGTTGTCTGTCCAGAACAGTGATCGTTTCAGTAAAACTGAGCTGACCGATATTATCACTGTCGGCATCAGCAGGTTGATCATCACAAAGACGTGCTGTTTCTACAGCGCCTGCGGTCGAGATTATCTTGTCGGCTGTAAGTATAGCGCCATTGTCGAATTCTACTGCCGATGCCTTGCCGGATTTTGTGTGAATCTTTTTGACGCCACACTTCATTTTACGAGTACCGCCCAGTGAACGGTATTTGTCCTGCAAAAGGCGGATGATCACGCGCACGCCATCAAAGGGTCGGGCAAAGCCTTCAAAAAAGAGCGACCGGAACATGATCGCAAACTGACCGTAGTCCATATCGTGTTCCTGGGCACTGCCATAATACATGACCGGACAAAATAGCATATCTTCCAGCAAGGAGTCCTGAATGTGCTGTTGCACTGCCTCTCGGGCCGAAATCGGCTTTGCTCCCAGATTGAATGCATCCAGCGTGCGAATTTCTTCGGCCAGTGCACGGAAGCCATCGATTTGCTTTGGAAAGGCACGAGCGATCTCGGATTCGAGCAGAGCGAAGTCGTTATTAAATTGCAGATCACACTCCGGAAAAGCAATGCGCGAACCATTTTGCGGGCAAAGGTCGAGGGCGTCGTAGGGGATACGCAGCTGGCGCAACAGCTTGGTGAGCGGAGTGCCCTTAGTGCCTTTGGGCACAAAATTGGTCATTGCATGCAAGCCAACGTCATACTTACGCCCATCAATGCTGTAGAAAGAGTTAAGTCCACCACTGGCATTGTGACGCTCCAGGATAATCGAATTTTTGCCTGCGAGCGCGAGGCGGATACCAGCAGCCAGACCAGCCATACCTGCACCGATGATAATAACCTCGTAGTGGTGATCGTTTAATGCCTCTGACTTCAGGCCTGTCATTTTCTATTCAACGTTCGATGTTCGAAGTTGAACGTTCAAAGTTCATCAGGCGTTGAACTTTGGCGTCAGATAAGTTGCGCAGCTATCCAGAGATGCCAATTGGGGATAGTCCGCTTCGGGCACTTCTATCTGATGTTGTTTCCGAAGCTCCATAACAATGTCTAGAAAGTCCATGGAATCCAGATCAAGCTGGTCGCGGAGAGCCACCGCAGGATTAATATTAGATGCGTCTTCATCGGGAGCAATTTCCTCAATGATATCGATAACGATTTGTTTTACGTCTTCTTCTGTTTTCATAATTAAAACTAGAGAATGTCTAAATGTCTGGTAAGCAATTAATCAACTGCTTAATTTTTAAATTTACTTACGATAAGCGCGGAGTTGATTCCGAGCATACCAAAGGAGTTGTTGAGGATGACACTTACATCGTCAACCTCAAGCGGGCTGTTAACCACAAGATTTCTTAGTGCGCACTCTGGGTCCAGGTCGTCGATATTTATCGTTGGGTGTATTATATTATCCTTAAACGATGGCAGGTTACCGGCAAGTTCCAGTGCTCCGGCAGCCCCCATGGCGTGACCAATGAAGCTCTTTGTATTGTTGATGTAAGTTGTTGGACTGTCATTAAAAACGTCTTGAATCGCTTTGCATTCCTGAATGTCTCCCATCGGCGTTGAAGTTGCATGCGTGCTGACTATATCAATGTCATCCGGCACCATTTCCGCTGATTTTAATGCAGCACGTATGCACTCGGACTGTCGAACCGGGTCAGGCAGAACATAATCCTTTGCATCCGAATTGAGACAGTACCCGACGATTTCAGCAATAATCGGCGCGTTTCTGGCCTGTGCATCCTCAAGGCGTTCCAGCGTATAGAGACAACCTCCTTCGCTGACGACGATGCCATTGCGGGATTTGTCAAAGGGGCGGCTTGCCTTGCCTGGACCGCCTTCATGACTGCCCAGGGCTCCCTGGCTCTTAAATCCGGCAAAAATGCCAAAGGTACGGACGCTTTCGCTCACACCTCCGGCAATCGCCATATCGACTTCGCCCAGACGCAACATCTGTAAAGCCTGAATGAGGCCGGCATTGCCAGCTGCACAGGCTGCGCCGATCGTATAATGTGGGCCGGTGATTCCCATATTAATAGTGATTTCACCTGCTGGATTATTGGCAACCGTGCGTGGATTGTGGTGATGGGTCCAGTAACGCGTATCGTAATCGAATTTGGAAATATTGTAGACTTCGTTCTCAGTCTCTACGTTACCATGTTCGGTCGTTCCTATGTATACTCCAATACGACTTTTATCGAACTGTTCAAAGTCGATGCCGCTGCTGCCAATTGCCTCATGGGCGCAATAGATGGCAATACTGCCGGCACGTGTACCGACGCGTAATTCTTTGCGTGTTTGATATTTTTGAGCGTCAAAATCGCAAACACCCGCAGGAACGTCTCCCATGTAGCGCATATCAATCATTTGGATACCCGAAACACCATTGAGAAGATTTTTTCGATAATCCTCAAGTTTGTTGCCGTTGGGTGCGGTGAGACCCAAACCAGTTATGACTATACGTGATTTTTGCATCAGTAAGTGATAATGCTTACCATTTTTTCTTAATCAACTGTCAATCATGGAAACACTCAAATGTGTTTTTAGTCAGTTAAATTTCATATTGTAGTAAAAAGTAAGTGCATTTTTCACCTAAATGCTTTGTTTACTTTGTATGCCAAAAAAGAAAACTGCAAAAACTGGTAGCCGTTCTGCCAAGCAATACAAAGCCCCTGAATTCCTGATTGACCTGCTAAATGCCCGGTCCCCGACCGGCCATGAGTATGAGGCACAGGCAGTGATCGACGCTCATGTTGAGTCAAAAGTGGACCGCTATCGCAAAGATACCATGGGCAACCGTTTTGCAATAGTGAATCCTGAGGGTGATCCGTCGATCATGTTTGCCGGCCATATTGACGAATTGGGCCTGATCATTACTTATATTGACGACAATGGCTTTGTTTACTTCGAAACACTGGGTGGTCATGACAAGACGATGATTTCCGGACGTCGCGTTTCTGTATTAACGAAAGATGGTATTGTCAAAGGGGTTACTGGAAAACGTGCCATCCACCTGATGAGTCCTGAAGACCGCAAAAAGGTGCCACAGACTCATGAAATCTGGATTGATCTGGGTGTTAAGAGTAAAGAAGAAGCCGAGGCGTTGGTTCGCATCGGCGACACGGCTGTATACGATCAGAGCTTTGAACTGATTCGTGGCAGTGTTGGCGTCGCGCGTGCTTTTGACGATAAGGCAGGGGCCTATGCGGTGCTTGAAGCAGCGTTACGTCTTAAAAAAGAAAAACAGCTAGCAGCCAAAGTAACCGCAGCTGCAACCACACAGGAAGAGATTGGTACCCGCGGAGCCATTACAGCAGCTTTTTCCGAAAATCCGGACTTTGCCATTGCAGTTGATGTGGGCCATGCAACCGATTCACCGGATTGTGATAAACGCAAGTATGGAGCATTTGTGCAGGGCGGGGGGCCGATTGTTTGCCGTGGGCCGAACATAAATCCAGTTATTTTCGAACGGATCATCGAATGTGCCGAGGCCAAAAAAATACCGTATCAACTGGAAGCCGAACCGCGTCCGACCGGAACCGATGCCCGAGCCATTCAAGTGGCACAGGCAGGCATTGCCACCGGCCTGATCTCCATCCCACTGCGTTACATGCACACGCCCAGTGAAATGGTCGATCTTGAAGATATCGAGTACACCGTTCAGTTGTTGGTCGCCGTTGCCAAGTCGTTGAAGAAAAGCGAGCGCGGGATCTGGTGATGAAGGACATAGGGAAAGATTTATTCGTTTCCTAAGAAACTGTTCATGATATATTTAAGGCGCTTATTTAAAAAAAGGTTCTTAGCTATTTTCAGTGGAAGAATAACGCATTAATTAGCTTCCTCTTAAAAGCAAGCCACGGCGATCTGTCGCCGTGTTCGTTATGAGAGCCTATGGAAAGCACGGCGACAGAGCAACTGTGGCTACAAAATGAAATTATTCGAATCACTACATTTAGTGAATGTGAGATCATGGACAGCTTCTAAGAAAGCGATTCGGAGCTTTTCAGATCTCTTTTAGATGTTTAGAAACTTGCCGATAGTCTTTTATTAAATGTGTTTCCAAATTTCTTTCTTTCACCGGGGCATTGCTTAAAATGTTCCAGAACGTTCTCATGCTTACGTAGGCTAAATACATCCAATGCTTCCGATTAAACTACATCCTGCCTTCAAGCGTATCTTGGCGGAACTAAAGAAGTCGCAGCATTTTCTGGAAGCGAACTGGCAAGACCCTGCCTACCGCTGCGTCGGTTTGGAATGGGCACGTCCTGAATATTTAATTTCCGGTGAAGGCACACGTCGTCACGGCGGGCGGTGGATGCAGCCAAATTATTGCAAAGTCGTTCATGTCGCCTCCACCGAAGCAATCGCCCTCAAAGAATCTCGAAGAGTCTTCAATTACTACGGAATTCGAAAACCTGGAAACAATCCCCGGGTGAGTGTAGAACTCAATGTCCGGTTGAAACACTTGATCGATTTAACCAAACTCGCATCTGTTACCGATTCGCCGTCGATCGTCGAAATGCTTAAAGAAGACTGGGAAAAACTCAATGCCAGCGGAGTGGAAACAATTGCTCAGGCTTTTGGACGCGCTATCCATAGTTTAAACTACGAAGGTTTGATCGCTCCGTCTTCCCTTGATGCCAGAGGACGGAATTTGATTTGGTTTCCAACACAACTGTTGTCCGATAGTCGGATCGAGATTGTCGGGCAGGAAGAGTTAAAACAATGGCTTGCATAAGTGCATGCACTTGTGCACTCTTTGTTTATGGTCAACATCAAGTCCACTCACAAAGAAACACCAATCATAAACATTCCCAGCTTTTGCAAACGCTACTGTCTGGTTCGGAGTGACCTCACTCGCATGACGCAATACTCACCGCGTGCCGTGGCTAAGTGGGTAGCAGGGGATCAGCCAAGTGCCGCCGCTCAGAAACAGCTCAAAGAATTGGTACGCCTCTTTGACGCCCTTTCGAATGTCATGCAAACCGACTACGTCGGCGAATGGCTTAAAACCTCTAACCCCGCCTTCGAAAATTCCACCCCGCTCCAAGTCATCGAACGCGGCGAAGTTGATCGCATCTGGAACATGATCTATCACCTGCAAACCAGCGAACCTGTGTAAACCTAAAAAAAGGAGTTAGGAGTTAGGAGTTGGTTTTTCGATATTTATTGTGGAAAATAGCTTTTGGGGTTTGTGGCATTTGAAAAATGCATAGAGCGTAGCGCGCCGTTTCAGTAAGCGTTTCAGTGCCTCTCAGTCCAATCCCAGAGAACAGCTTGCTAAAGCGTCGCGCTACGTTCTCCAGCCAACGCTTGCGACAAAACTCAACGATCATCCTGATGTTTCCACTGAAAATAGCGAAAAACCAACTCCTGACTTCTAACTTAAAATTGCAAAAGAGCTGCAGCTTTTTAGACGGGCATCGTGATTATGGCAGTTGATGAAAATGCAATGGCTGCAACACGATCAGCCATGTTGTAGCCGCCTCGCTTGTAGGTTACCTCAAGATGAGATTTACGATTTTTGAGCCCTTGCGA
>CAWUII010000102.1:0-6280 GCA_963922575.1 uncultured Opitutia bacterium | reverse complement strand
ACTCATTGTTTTAGCCTTTCTTTAAGAGCTTCTCATGTCCACTTTTTCCAGGCCATATCAGAGCGGGCACCTCATAATAGGCTCCTTTGACCTCCACGTAGCTGTCTCGATGAACGCTACGGCGACCCTCTTCAAAGCTCGGGAACAGACTTGCGGGCAAGGGCTTCAATGCGGTCTTTTCATCGGCCTCAAAGTGTGCACCCACTTGGCGCTTGGTCGTCCCGTGAATGCGCTTGTCCGCAACATGACTCATCCACCAGCGCAGATGCGCGTTTACCTCCGCGAGGCTGGTGAAGCTGTTCCCCTTCAGGGCGTTGTTCTTGACGTATTTAACACCGGCCGCGACCTTGCCCTTATCCGTGGGAGTGTAGGGGCGTGCGGGCATGATTAGCGTTCCGTAGTGCGCGGCAAAGTTGCGCAGTTTTGGGTTTACCTCCGGTTCATACCAATCGGCTCTCTTCACTGCCGCAGCTAAATTGTCTGGGCACAGCCGATGAGGAACCCCGCCAAAATAGCGGAATGCGTTCTCCAGACTCCTCAAAAAGCTCTCCGAATGCTGCGTTAAGACGGCCTCGGCATAGCTCTTGCGCGAGTGACTGAGGGTAACGAGCAGGATATGGATCTTTTTTAGCCGACCATTCTCCCCAATGCGAAGGTGCAGCGTTCCATAGTCGATCTGGGCTTCCTGCCCGGGCTCGCATTCCATGCGATGCACACGCTTGGGTTCAGAGTCATCCAAGCCTCTAACAAAGCGATAAACACTGTGATAGGAGCCCTTGAAGTCATGCTTAAGCTTCAGGTCAGTGTGAATGCGCTCAATGCTTAACCCTGATTCATACCATTCTTTGATCTCTGATTCATGCATCAGACAGAGACTTTTAATCCCGACTTTCCCGGTTTGCGCAATGGTGCACTTTGAAGCGCAATAGCGTTTTACCGTGCGACGGTTCAGTCCCAATTCATTCGCAATCTTACGATTGCTCCAACCTTGAGCCTTTAAGCCCTCTATTGCTTGTTTTTGTTCCATTTTGATGATGTTTGACATCCTCAAAATGGTGCACTTTCAGCCGCAAATTACTGGTGTATTTTAACCGCAAAATGACACTTAGGCAGGTAGCAGCACAATGTTGCCAAAGTTGGCATTGATATTGTAATTCCGCATGCGTATCTTTTCTGCGAGTATCTGGCTGTCGTAAACCCAATAATTAAGGATTTTGCAGCCTCTTCAGTCTCCCCATACCAGTGAACTAAGGCAGTAGACTTTGCAGCTTGAAGGTAATCAGTCCACTGTTGTTGCAGCACAGGCTTTTAGCGGCTTTTTCACAAATACTTTTCATTATATTATTGACATTCTTAGTATGCAAAACTTTAAAAAAAGACTTTTATATCGTATCAAATATTAACCCGAAAAAAAAATGGCAACACAAGACATATTAAAAACAAAATTATCAAAAGAGGGAAATTCACTTATATTAAAGATGTTTATGGAAAAGGTACTCAAGCCTATTGGTATTGGGGATTCCAAATGTAAGAAAGCTACAATTTCGGGTGATATCCTCACCAACGCTATTGATGTTTTTTCAGCCGTATATGCTTCTGGAGGTGCTTCTGTTAATAATGGTCAAGATGATAAAATTAAATCATTAGCCAAAATGAAAATTCTTGGGGCAGAATTCAAAACGGGAGCCAAGTTAGGTGGTACGTTGCTAGCTGCGATCGCCACCAAACTTTCAGCAGCAGAGGGTTTAAAACGAAAGTCAACAGCTATAGCAAAGCAATTTGGAAAAATAGTAGATGTTACGTTTGTATTTACTGAGATTGATGAAGATGAAGAAGAGGTAACTGAAGACACCACTTCGACTGAAAGTTTTGTAGATGTGAATGATTTTGGAGTCTTAGCTGGTAGACTTGAATCAATAAGATCATTTTTCAATGAAAGTGTAGAAGAGGTTGAAAAAGGTTTGGTAGAATTCAGAAAGGATACTGCAAATGCCGATGCAGCTGCTGCAGTTGATGCTGCTCTTCAAGAAAAAGGCACTTTCACGACATTGTTGAATGATTTAGTCACATTGACCAATGCTAATCCAGCGAACAAAACTGCCATTTTGGCTGCAGTTATCAAGGTGTTCGACTTCTTTGGTGCAGCTGGTGCTAAACTAAAGACTGCATTTACCGCTGTTGAAGCAGACAGTAAAGATGTATTTTCAGAGCTTTTGGTCGTGCTGAAGGATGCTAAAGCTACCCTTCAGGTATAGTTTCTTGTTAGTTTGGTTTTAAAAGTCACTGAGTACTTTTAGTTTTGGCCAATAGGTATTCGTATAAATCCTTGAGCTCTTACTCAAATTTTCTTGCGATTATCTTAGAATAATTTGGTCTTGAAGGCTTTTGGGTTTCGCTAAGGTTACAGTTTTGTAACCTTAGCACAAAGGCTCATCAGTTCTTCTAAAAGCCAGCTTACCTATTTGCGCTAAGAATATAAAGCAAATCTTAGTGTTTTCCGAGGCTATAGGCTAAATTGGTAGTGAATGTCCCAGAAAATTGCAGATCTACAGAGTCTGCTTGATTTGTTTGAAGAACATTTTGTGATGCCCCAGTCGCTTTAGTAGTACATCACACACGTTCACAACAACCCACAAGAGATTGTTGTGATAAAAACTATTTCAGATTTTCTTTACCGTTTACTTCAACCCGAGCAAAAATAAGGCTCAGAGTCTTGTATAAAGAATAAGAAAACCTTTCACTTTAAATGGTAGGACATTAATCATGCCAAATAACTGGGAATCATTCCTAGCTAAAAGAGATCTGTCATCTCATCTAGAGCTTCTAACTTTTTTGAGTCTTCTTCGCTTATTACAAACTCAGGCTCGGGTTGCATAGAAGCTAGCATCTCATCCATTTCCTTATCGAGACTAGTTATTGTTTTTTCTGAAGTACTTCCTTCTGGATTATCCATAGTATTTGTTGATAATTGTTATAATCAGTTTTTACAGGGCAATAAATTAAGAAATCGAAATCATCTATAGCTAAAACTCCTTATTGCCAAGGCCCATCAAGATTTTTACCATTCAATGAGTTCCAACTACCAATCTGGACTTGTGGTTGCCCTTTAATGGAAACAATAGGTATTAAGTTTTGGCGGATTATCTGACCAATCTGCGTTTCTGTAAATAACTGCTCGGTGCAGGGCAACGCAACTTGATCGCCATCGGAGTCGGTGTAGTAATGGTAAGGCATCTCACCGATTGTCATGTTGGCGTGAATGTTCATTCTGCTCAAACCTTGCTCCATATAAGACATACCTAGTAAAAGCCCGGCTAGTATGGAGGAATATCCCCATAGAAACTTGCTGATGTCTTCATGAGCAACCAGTTCTTCAAAATCGAAGGTGTCGATTGGATCTCCTTTTTCACCGTAAGGTATGCGCAGCATGAACTTTGGAACGGTGAGCGCCAGATAGGATGCTTCCGATAGTGACTGGAGCGCATTCCATTCCGGTGCAATATTGTCCTGATCCAGACATTCCAGACCAACGGAAGCAATGAAAGGAGCATCGGCTTCGGCTGCTATCTTTGCAGTACGTTTCAATAAATCAGCATGCGACGCGGATTGATTAAATGCGTAGCAGGCAGCGATAGCGGTCAATGGCCCTTGCTGTTCGTCCAGTGTCGGTTGTTCAACAAGGAGCTTGTAAAGCCCGGTGTCCTTAAGATTTTCAGCGCCTGCCAGATCGGCGGCAACTTCTTCTGCAGTGATGTCGTAAAGCACGATTTGCAGATGTGTGTCTGTTTCCAGGCGTTGCGTCAGCAATTCAACACTACGCCAGAGCGATTCCATCGTCTGAAAATCCGGGTGGTGCAGGATAGAACGCATCATGCCTGACAGAGCTCCGTCGACGGCCGCTACCATAGCATCCTGTCTTGGGTCAGCAGAGGGTTCGATGTAAGGAGCAACCGCGTTTTTTAAGAGCGTTTCAATTGCGGATGAGACGGTTTGACGATTGACCGTGGACTCCCCTACCAGCTTCATGAAATCGTCAATCGAATCTTTTGTGGGAATTGTTGCGCCGCGTGCTGGAGCTTTTTGCTCAACGGGTTTCAGCAAAGTATCATCACCCAGCCATTCCTGTACTTCCTTTGCGGCGGATGCAAAGGATGAGGTGTCTTGCAAGCGCTTCCTGAGACGAGCAATCTCTGCAAAAATTTCCAGGTTCTGATATAGCTCATCCGGATGAAAGTCTTCCATGCTCTCAATCTTAATATGAGTCGAACCGCTGGCGCCGACAGGTAGGTCAATTGCTATATTTAGCCGAGCAATGATGTCGTCAAGATTATCGAAGTGGACATTAAGTGGTTTTCGTCTTGCAAGCGCTTCACCGGTTTCGAGTTCGCCTTTGTTGGCTCGACCCGAAAAATCTCCCATAACTGCCAGACGAAACTTTCCGGATTCAGCCAGCCTAGCTTTTTTGTTTGGATTTCCAAAATTAGCCTCAAATCTCATGATATTTTTTATTTAATTACGAAAGGCACTAAAAACGCAAAACATTAGTTATATTTGAAATACTATTTAAATTTGCTTTTCAACCTAAAAACTCAGTTGGGTGTAAATCAGTAAGCTGCAACGGCGAAGCCAACTTCTTTTAAAAGACAAGGGGAATAGTTGATTTCAAAATCGAACCGTAAAGCGGCTGATAAAAGTTTGGCTACAACTTAGCCAGCTCACGCTCAGTCTTGAGACGGAGTTGGCCGCAGGCAGCATCGATATCATGGCCTTTCTCACGTCGAATGGTCACGGAGACGCCGTTTTTCCGCAGCACGTCCACAAAGGCATCCTGTCGATGCAGGTTCGGTCGCTTCCAATCAAGACCTTCCACTTTGTTGTACGGTATACAATTAACATGTGCGTGCAGATCACGGGCAATTTCAGTCAGGTGTTCTGCCTGTTCGAGACTATCATTCACGCCATCAATCAGAATAAATTCCAGCGTGAGCATGCGCCCATGTTTCTGCTGAAAGACTTTGGCTGCGGGCAACAGTACCTCCAGAGGATAACGTTTGTTGATCGGCATGATCTGGTCGCGCACTTCATTTGTCGCGCCATGCAGGGATATCGCCAGGCGCACCGATAAATTTTCATTGGCCAACTGCTCAATCTGCGGCGCCAAACCGGAAGTCGAAACAGTTATGCGACGTGCTCCGAAATTAAGACCCCAGTCGGCATTCAGAATTCGTATGGTCTGAACTAAAGTATCATAATTTGCCAGAGGCTCACCCATACCCATGAAAACTACGTTGTCGAAGGAAGCAATTTCCTCTTTTGCCCGTTCCGTATGTGCGTCTTCCCGTCGGCAGATATGCATCAATTGCGAGACTACTTCGGCTGCCGTGAGATTGCGACGAAACCCGGCCAGACCTGAAGCGCAGAACTTACACCCATAGGCGCAACCGACCTGGATCGATACACAGACGGTTTTTCGCGAATGCTCCAGTCCAACTCCGGTTTGTGGGGCACGGATCAAAACCGTTTCAATCAGCGATTTGTCTTCCAGTTTCAGTAGAAGCTTCTGAGTGATATCATTTGAACGCTTATCAATAACAGGAGCTGTCGGATAGAGAATGTAATGCGCATCCAGCCAGGTGCGAAACTCCTTTGACAAGTTGCTCATGGCATCCCAGTTATTCACGCGTTTCTTGTACAGCCAATCCATCACCTGTTTTGCACGGAAACTTTTGAAGCCAGCTGACTCTACCTGCAACTGCAGGCTCTCCAGTGTCTCGCCAAAGAGGCTTGGTTTTTCAGGGGTAAATTTCACGGTGAAAAATTGTTTTCTTATCTTTTAGTGAGAAAAGCCTGTCGTTTTGCATAAGTTGAATTTTGCATGGATGTACAGGACACAGGATCATTTCGACAAAAATAGATATTGTAAAGTATTCAGAGCGTTCGTTAAAAGAAATACATGAATACCCCACACTCCCCTACTCGTCGAATTAAAGATATGGTTTTCAGTGAACGACCACAGGAACGCCTTGAACAATATGGAGCCGACGCCCTGAGCGATCGTGAAATCCTCGCCATGATCCTCCGCAGTGGACCCAGAGGGACCGATGTGCTAACCTTGTCGGGCAAAATCATCGACCAGGCTGGATCGCTGTCCAATCTACTGCGCTGGTCAGCTGAAGATTTTAAAACGGTCCATGGAATCGGCCGGGTAAAAGCATTACAGTTGCTCGCTGTCATGAGCTTTGCCAAACGCATACTCAAAGAAGACGATGGCCATGAAACC
>CAWUII010000101.1:0-6330 GCA_963922575.1 uncultured Opitutia bacterium | reverse complement strand
GGTAGCGCAGGCGCGTCCCTGCGCCGCACGAACGTTTGAATGCTCAGGCTTACGCAACGCGGGTGCGCACCGGGGATGTTGCTGCGCTATCTGAATGCGATCTGTACAAGTAATTATAGGCTTAGCTATAGATATTCTGATTCAATCTAACCAAAAGTATATACCATGTTCTGATCCCACCTATTCGACGTTCAAAGTTCGAAGTTCAATGTTCGACGTTCGAAGTGTTCGAAGTTCTTTTTGGTTCGCTACCTCGCTTGCAGCTTCAATACAGTCTTCCGGATCACCTGCTGTAGCTCGTCAATAGGCTGAGAACCGTCGACGACAACAAATCGTTCCGGCTCTGCACTAGCCAGGCTGAGGTAACCGGCGCGCACAGACCGAAAGAATTCAATGGCCTCGCGTTCCATGCGGTCCAACTGACCATCACTACGTTTCCGTACCCGGCTCATGCCAATTTCCGGTTCGATATCGATCAGAATGGTCAGATCCGGGCGGGTATCTCCCACGGCAAACCGGTTAATCTGATCAACCGTGTCGCGATCAATTTTACGAGCGACGCCCTGATAAACAGTGGTTGAGTCCATAAACCGATCGCACAGTACCATCCGACCGCTTGCAAGCGCTGGAAGGATTTGCTCACGAGTCAACTGAGCACGACTGGCAGCAAACAAAAGCAGTTCCGCTTCTGGAGTCATACCATTGCCGGCGTCATCATGTTGCAAAAGGTTGCGAACGGCTTCACCCAACGAAGTGCCTCCGGGCTCTCGGGTTTGGAATACCGATTGTCCTTGCTGCTGCAGGTATTCAGCCAGCAAATTGATCTGGGTTGACTTGCCGCAACCTTCCGTACCTTCAAATGTAATGAATAGTCCTGCCATGTGCTTGTATTGTTTTATATTACCATTGTTACTGAAAACCTGTTGAGCAAATCAAAATCAAACGTTGCCAAAAGCTGTTTTTTACTGTGAATGAATTTTTATTCTGGCAGTCAAATGAACGTTTTTTCCTGACAAATGTCATAGCATACTGTCTGTCTTTTCTTTTACGGTTTAAAACATGAGCATAACGTCTTCATTCCATCCCTTGCTTTTTCAAGCGACTACGGACGCTTCGGTGTTCACCTACTTCGGTCAATCGAATCTGGCAGGAAAGATAATCGTGTTGATACTGATTGTTTGCAGCATACTTGCCTGGTCTGTTCTGTTCAGCAAATACATGGATCTGTCTCGACTAAGCTCACAAAACAGACGCTATGAACACATGTTGAGCAAACTCTCCAACCTGTTGGATCTGCCACCGGAACGTCCGGGCAAAGGTAGCGGACCTTATTACGCAATTGTTCGTGAAGCGCTGGAGGCCTTTTTTCGCTACGGTGGCAATACGGTAGACGTCGATACACAGCGGGCAGCATTGCGGATGGGACACGTTGAAAACGCAATCCAACGGGCGCTTGCAGATCAGATTGTACGCTATGAGAGCAAGATGGTATTGCTTGGCTCAATTGTAACCGGCGCGCCTTTTCTCGGTTTGCTAGGAACGGTCTGGGGGGTGATGGATGCATTTGGCGGTATGGCAGGTGCCGGTTCGGCCAGTTTGCAGAGCCTAGCGCCTGGAGTCTCCGGTGCTTTGCTGACAACGGTGGCGGGACTGCTGGTCGCGATTCCTTCTGTCTTTGGCTACAACTATCTGTTGCAGCAGACCAAAATAGCAGTCGTCGAGCTGGAAAACTTCTCCAGCACCATCGCTGACCGGATCGAACTGGAAGCACAGGCGGCGGCCAAGAACCTGTAGTCGAACGACGAAGATCATCAATATTCTTTGAAATGGCCCGCAAATTTCATCGTAAGGATCGCCTTTCTGCTCTGACGGAAATCAACGTCACGCCTTTGATTGATCTGGCGTTTGCACTATTGATTATCTTTATGGTCACAACGCCTCTGCTGGAGCAGACCATCGATGTCAACCTGCCCCTGGAGTCATCCAAAACACAGTCTGAGAGCCGAGAGACCTTCCAGGCAATCACGATTGACCAAACCGGCAATTACTTCTGGGATAATCAGCGTGTGACCCCTGAACAACTTGGAGCGCGTCTTGATGCGCTGGTTACAGAGTCAGCGCCACCCGTACTCAGTATTCGCGCGGATGCAGGATTGCCCTACCAGGCAGTTGTCACTGTGATCGATATGATCAAACAACGGAACCTTTCGAAGATCAGTCTGGACACAAAAGTTAAGTAAGACGATACGCATATGAAACCGCGTCAAAACCCTGCACTTTGGACATCGACTATTTTACACCTTGTTGTTTTTGCAGGGTTGCTTCTGGCTACACTGATTGAAGCCCTCTTACCCAAAGAGACGCCTCACGTCTTCGAGATGGTCAGTGCGCCGACACCAGATGAACGCCCGAAACAGGAAAGTCTATCCACGGAGCCATTGCCGGACTTCAGGCTACCCGAAGTGCAACCCCTCGAAATACCTGAACCACCGCCCGTTCATCGTCCGCAGCCGGTTCAAAAAAAAACGCCTGTCAGCCAACCGGTCGCACCAACAGTTGCACCGGAAAAATCGGTAGAGCCGCTCATGTCTTATGAGGATTTTCTAAAGAAAAATAAGATCAAGCAGCCGAAGACACAGAATTTGCCGCAAAACAGGCCAAAAATCAAAGTGCCGGTAATCAACACAGAACAGTTTGGCGTAAAACTACAAAGCAGCCTGACAACCACCGATGCAAGAACTTCACAGGCCCTGACCACGCTGGAGCAAACCGCCTTGCAGCGCTATGGAAGCCTGTTAAACAGTCGTCTTAACAAAAGCTGGACAAAGCCAAGTGCACTTTCCGGCGTCAACCTTGTAGTGACCGTGGTCTTCGACGTAAGTCGTTCGGGCCGCATTTCCAACATTCGCTTTAGCCAAAGTTCGGGGAATGCATCCTTTGATGAATCCGTAAGAGCAGCATTTGCCCAGGTCGGTTCCGCCGGGGAGACACCCACCGGGCAGGATCACACTTTCACCATGTCGTTCAAGATGGTCCATTAGAAAAATCCATCCGCTACGTATAACTTGCTTGCACTTAAGTAAAATCATGGCCTAGGTAATCTTTTTAAGACTGGAGAGATGGCAGAGTGGTCGAATGCGGTAGTCTTGAAAACTACTGAGCCGAAAGGTTCCGGGGGTTCGAATCCCTCTCTCTCCGCCATTCAGCAAAGCTGAAAAGGAAGAAGGGATTCGAACGGAGACGCGTAGCGGATCCCAGCTATTCTGAAAGAATAGATGCCTCAGGGTTTGACGGAAGGAGCGAAGTGACTGGAGATGGCGAAGCAATCCCTCTCTCTCCGCCACTGCTTTTTCGGCTTTTAATTTGGAAGCCTTTTTCGTTCAGTAAGTTGCAGAATCAGAGCGACTTGATTTCCGTTAGAGGGTAAGTTTGCCACACAACTCAAAGCAACTCAACACGACTCAATTCAAGCCAATTGCCTTAATTGTGCCTTAACTGAGAACGGAATGTGAGGTCAAAATCACGTGGCTGGTTTTCTTTCACAAAGGCCACTTTGATCTATGATTGAGCACTCACTATGGTAGATTTAAACTGCCATGGAAATCAAACGCCACTACCGACAAAACCGAGTCAAGAAGTATGAAGCCCGGTGGTATGTGGACGGGCGAGCTAAGACACGGTTCTTTGCTACCGAGGATGAACGGGAGCAATTCATCAGTAATTTCTCTGAGCAGGTCGCACGCAATGGCACTGACTTGCTACTTGGATTTAATGCCGCCCAAATGGGCAGCTGGCAGGAAGCTTCACGACTGGCGCCCGATGCCGACCCTGTGGAAGTTATGCGTTTCTGGCTCGCTTCCAATCGTCCAGAGATCAAACCTGTAAAACTGGGTGACGCGATTCCCGCCTACCTGAAGCACATTCGGGCGATGGAACGTGATCCAGCCTACTGCAAACACATTGAGCGGCACTTGATGGAGTTTCAAAAAGCAATTGGCAATCGACAGGTGCATCAGGTCAGCTTTCAAGATGTTGCAGACTATATTCTCAACTTGCCATTCCAGCCAGTCACCAAGAAGCACTACCGCCGCGACATCAAAGGAGCTTTCGCCTGGTGGATCGAACAAGGCTGGGCGATTGATAATCCAGTGGATCGTGTTCGCACTCCGGAGATTGTCCGACCCGAGCCTGGAATCCTAAAAGTTGAGGAGGTTCGCAGGCTCTTTAATGCCAATAAGAATATTGACCCTGGCATTTGTGGACTTCTGGCCCTCGGACTATTTGCAGGCATGCGGACATCTGCCATTTCACGACTCGACTACTCAGAACTGGATTTCAAACAGCGTGGGATTTTGACCCCAGCGGAGAAAACCAAGAAACGTCGCCGCCAATGAATTGAAGATTTGCCTGAAGTCCTTTGGTCATGGCTGGAACGTACTCCACCCGAAACCTTTGAACTTACCGAACGCCAATACAAGCACCGGCGCACTGAAGCCCTGAAGCGTGCTGGCCTGCTCATCGAAGCCGACGACATCAAACGTGAAAACCGCAATCGCAAGAAGTCGGGGCAACCACCGCTCGAACTGGAACCAAAGCTGTGCCGAAAAACTGTTTTCGGCACAGCTTCGTGACTTACCACGTTGCCCTGCACCGTAATCCCGGCAAAACGGCTTTGATTGTCAGCCACCGCGACCAAGATTGCCTCTATCGCCATTATCTCGGAATCGCCACCAAGGACGACGCCCGAAAGTATTTCAAGATTCTGCCTGGTTGAAAGCTTGCCAGGTACTCTGGAAGAAAGTGTAGCGTTCCAAATAGAGCGATGATTTGCCAACCCCATTTTTTCATCGATTAACAATTCGCCACTAATCTAATGAACAGTCCACCTTAAAAAACATGCGATTGGGCGCAACAATCGGCAACGTGAAAACTCTCGTTGTTCTATCGCCTGCATCAGGAATAATGGGTCCGAGTGGAGATGCTGTCCAAATGGGGTTGATGAGTTCATCACTATAAAAAATATGATAGCGACGATTGGGGTGATTGTCACTCGAGGTAAATGTCAACGTCACCTCTTGCAGTCCCTGAATAAAGGACAGGTTTACAACGTGAAAAAAGTCACTGCCATCGTTAGGATCATGGCCTGTGGCAAATTCATCCACGTCAAGCATGCCATCACCATCCCAGTCACCAAGACCGTCACTTGCATTGACCGAGCCGAAGTAAGTCATTTCCCAGCCATCAATCATGCCATCGGCATCCGCATCCGGCGCAGTCGGATCTAACATGTATTGCGCAGTCACCGTCAAATCTTCAGTCACGTTGGCAAACGAACTATCCCAGGAGTCAAACAACCAACCGGCATTTGCCTCTACACTAGGCGCTAAGGCATCCGTGCCAACTTTTACCAATTGCATTAACTCACCACCACCAGCACGTGTGCCCTTGCCATCCAGCTCAAAAGTTACCGTAATCGGTGCCGCACCTAAATCATAAAAGTAAGCACTGCCAGAATAGATGCCATCGTTGTTATCCGAGTCGGCTCCGATCACAGCCGTATCACCACTGACGCCCACGCTCCAACCCAAACGATCATTCCCCACATCATCGCTTTCGGTTAATTTCGCATGTTGCCTCCAAGTGTCTCCACTACGCATAAATATATACGCACTGGCAGGAAACTTATAGCCATAGGCAGGTCCCGGAGCTCCAATTACAGCAATATTACCACTAAGACTCACATTGTGGCCAAACCACTCAGCACCCTCATCAACGCTTAATTTCGCTTGTTCGGCCCAAATATCACCTTCGCGCACAAACACATACGCACTGCCATCCTCTTGGAAAGCTCCAGCTCCAATCAAAGCGGTATTACCACTGACGCTTACACTGTATCCAAAAATATCATTTGGTGCTACGTCATTAGCCGTCAACTTGGCTTGCTCCAGCCAACTATTGCCATCACGCACAAACACATACGCACTGCCGGAAGCATCTCCATTGTCATCGTCTAGAAAAGCTCCGATTACGACTGTATCGTCGCTGACACTTACGCTAAAACCAAAATTATCATATATCGTGCCATCGCTGGCCAGCAACTTCGCTTGCTGAGCCCAAACACCGTCATTACGGACAAACACGTACGCACTGCCAGCATCATCTCCCTGCTCATCATTTTTATGGGCTCCGACAACTGCCGTATCACCACTAATGCTTACGTTAACACCAAACTCGTCATCGGCAGCACCATCGCTGGCAGTCAACTTTGCTTGCACAGTCCAATTGTTGCCATTGCGCACAAACACATACGCACTGCCGGAAGCATCTCCT
>CAWUII010000100.1:0-6863 GCA_963922575.1 uncultured Opitutia bacterium | reverse complement strand
ATCTGCGTCGTTACATGTTTGAAGGTTATCCGTGCTAGACGAACTCTTTGAACGTCGAACGTTGAACATCGAACATTGAATAAAGGAAACCATGTCCTGATCTCACCTTCTGAACACCTATTCTTAATTATTCAACGTTCGATGTTCGACGAGTTCGAAGAGTTCGACATTTAATCTGACTATCTTGCAAGATAGTCAGATTAGAGAGTTTTTTCTTCTCATTTCGAAGCAGGTATTCTAATGCCTGTAAACAATGTCGGATTATGAAGCACGTTTTAGCGGGATTGCGCGTTTATACGGAGCCGAGGGGTTACAACGCCTGGCGCGGGCTCGTGTGTGTGTGATTGGTCTGGGTGGTGTCGGTTGCTGGGTCGTTGAAGCGCTGGCGCGGACCGGAATTGGTCGGCTGACTCTGGTCGATATGGATGATGTGTGTCTGAGCAACGTGACTCGTCAATTGCACGCGATGGATGGTACTATCGGGCGTTCAAAGGCGAGCTTGCTGGCAGATCGGGTGGCAAAGATTGCACCGGACTGCGAGGTGACTGTCGAAGAGTGCTTTTTTACCGAAGCCACTATGGAGCGACTGCTGGAACCGTCGTTTGACTTTATCATCGATACGATTGACGCAAACAAACATAAGTGCTTGCTGATTGCCGAGGCGCGTAAACGTGGTCTGAACCTGATAACCTGCGGTGGGGCCGGTGGACGTCTCGATCCTTCACGTGTAAAAATCGCAGACCTGGCTTACACCGTGAATGATCCGTTGCTGCTACAGGTACGAAAGCGATTGCGTCGGGAATATGGGTTTCCGTCGCATCGGCGACAGAAGTTTAAAATCGATTGTGTGTTCAGCGACGAGTTACCCGTGTTTCCTGCCGAAGATGGCTCCGTTTCCTGTGACCGGGAAACGGGTGCTGACTATCGGCTGAACTGTGACTACGGCTTTGGATCGTCGACGTTTCTAACCGGCACTTTTGGATTTTTCCTGGCGGCGGAAGTGGTTAAGAGAATGGTGAATAGTGAATAGTGAAGAGTGAATTGCTTACCATCCGTGGGTTGCAAATGCTTTTCACGTTTCACTTCCCTTTATTTTCTTTCATGCTGTAGCGAATCTTTTGCAGCAGTTCTTTAGGCATGTTGTGCTTGCTGATGCGAAAGCCAGCGGTCGATGTTTTTACGTGATAGCCCAGGTGATCGACTTTCATTTGTCGTATGTCAGACCACTTGATAAAGGTGGATGGTTTGGGTCGTTTTGTCAGCGTAATGCCTACATCATCCCAGGAGATTTCAAGTCGTCCGATGGACAGGAGTGTGATGGCAATCGCACCAGCAACAAAAAGGATAATACCAGCGGCTAGGAAATAGTGCCCGCGCTGAATGGCGCTCCAGCACATCAGGACGCCCATAAATGCGTAGATCAATGCTTTTACTTGTTTCATGACACCGGGATAGGTCTTGTCTCTTGTGTGATGGATCAGCCTAGATTTGGAACTGAGACTTGTCTGCCGCCTTCATGTATGCCTCTTCCGGGGTGATGAGCTCATTCTGTAGAAGCTCTTGCAAAGAAGCGTCCATAGTAATCATGCCGATTTCCCGGTTCTGGCTGATGATGTTTTCTATATTTTTAGGGTTGGTGCGAATGCAATGGGGCAAGGCAACGTGATCGAGGAGGATTTCGTGGACGGCGACACGGCCACCACTTTTTTTCTTACAAAGCAATTGCGAAACGATGCCTCGAAGCGATTCCGCGAGCATGATGCGTGTTTGATTCTGTTCGTCGGCGGGAAATGCGCTGATGATACGGTCAATGGTTTTGACTGCGCTGTTGGTGTGCAGCGTAGCAAACACTAGCATGCCCATGGCGGCACAATTCAAAGCCAGGCGAATGGTTTCCTTATCGCGCATTTCTCCGATCAGTATGACATCCGGATCCGCACGCATAGCGCCTTTGAGTCCGGCGCTGTAGGAGTGAGTGTGCTCTCCGACTTCACGGTGTATGATAGTGCTGTTCTTGTCAGTGTGGGCAAACTCAACCGGGTCTTCAAGTGTGATGATCTGCCTTTTGTAGTTTTCGTTGATGTGGTTAATGATTGCGGCGAGTGTCGTGGACTTGCCACTACCGGTTGGTCCGGTGACGAGTACCAGACCATCTTTGTAACTTGTCAGCTTCTTCAGGGTGTCTGGCAGGTTGAGTTCATCGATGCTTGGAATGTGCGAAGGCACCTGCCTGAGCACGGCAGCCATCCCCCAGTTATTGCGAAACAGATTCATACGGAAACGCGCTTTTTCCGGTATTTCGTGCGCCAGATCCACATCTCCAGTTTCCAGAAAAGCGTCCCAGCGATGCGGGGGGGTCACTTCTTTGAGAATCTGTACCATCGCCTCTTCGCTGACCGTTGTGTCGTTTAGCGGTTGAATCGTGCCGTGTATTCGTGCCTTCGGTGGAGCGCCTACGGACAGGTGGAGGTCGGACCCGCCCTGATCCAGCATTTCAATAAGTAGTGAGTCTATCTGATTCATTGATATTAGAGGAATGGTCGCTATTGTTTTTCGGTAGCGTAATAAGTGTTCTCAGCAGCGACTTCGGGTGAGATCTTACCCGCTGTAAGCAGGTTTTTTACCGAGTCGTTCATTGTTTGCATGCCAAATCGTTTGCCCGATTGCATGGCGTCCTCAAGTCCGGTTTCCTTGCCATCGCGGATGATATTGGCAACGGCATTGGTGTTGATCAGTATTTCAGAAGCCAGTGCGATACCACCATCAACGCCCGGAAGCTGTCGCTGGCATATGATGCCACGCATTGAGCCGGCAGTCATGGCACGGATTTGACTTTGCTGGCTGGGGGGGAATACGTCTAGAATACGGTTCAAGGTCGATTTGGCATCACGCGTGTGCATGGTAGCGATGACCAAGTGTCCGGTTTCAGCGGCGGTGACTGCCATTTCAATAGTGGTCAGGTCGCGCATTTCACCAATGACAATAACATCGGGATCTTCACGTAGTGCTGATTTGAGCGCCGAATGAAATGATTTCGTGTGGTTACCGATCTCTCTTTGAGTAATGATGCTGCCGGCAGAGTGCTGGACGACTTCGATCGGGTCTTCCATGGTAATGATATGGTCTTTACGCTTCTGGTTTAATTCGTTGACCAATGTTGCCAGGGTAGTGGTCTTGCCACTGCCGACCGGGCCGGTGACCAACAGAATGCCATTATGAAAGTCGAGCAGTTTGCGAATGACTTCAACGTTTGAAAAGCCCAGATCTTCCAGACTCATCAGCTGCTCATTGACAATTCTATAGACGCCTGAAATGCCGTTTTTTTGTTCCATCAGATTGACTCGAAAGCGCATGGGCAAATCATCTTTTGGATTGGTAAGCATCAGTGCATAGTCCAGATCCATTTCTGCTTCGAATTGTTCACGTTGTTCTGAACTGAGCAGCATGAGGTTGATGCGTCTTGCAAGCGCGTCGTCTATCGGCTGGTTGCTCAGATACTGGATATTGCGGTTTTTGCGAATTCTTAACCTGGCTCCGCCGGTGATGTGCAGGTCGCTTGCGCTATTACTTTTACACTGGGCAAAAAGGTCGGTTACAACTTCGAGCAAGTCCTCGTCGTTCAAATCGTTGAACTCCATCAAATCGATTGATTTACCTGTATCCGAGGACGGATTCCGGTCTGAGTGCGTCTGCTGTTCGGTGGTTGTCTGATTTTTCGTGCCTGCAACGTCGGGTGGGGGAAATCCCTTTTGAACATTTTCAACAGCGGCGCTGATGGAGCGTTCGAGAAATTCAGCGTCTTTAACCCAACCGGAACTTATCAGTAACTTGGAGCATTCGTAAACGTCAGTTGTTTCAGGCAAACTGGATAGAATGCCATTAACTTGATTGTGTGACAGTAAATTCTGATTCAGACAAAAGTGCAGGAGCCAGTGGACTTCAGGTTTCATGGATTGATCGACGTGTTTCTATTAACGATAGAATGTATTTGCTTATGGATATTGCCTGATGAATCAAACTATTACTTCAACTCGAATGGATAACCCGGATTGAAGAATAGTGAGTAGTGAATTGCTAAGGATCCGTTGATTACTTGATCTCAAAAAGCTGTAGCCATGGCACTCGCCTGACCTGAGCTTGTCGATGGTGTCTTCATGTTTTATGCCTTCGCTTCGCAGCTTTATGCCGTACATAAGCTACACGTTTCATTGTAATACATGGTTTACGGATGATTGTTTTGGCATATAAGTAGATTATGCCAAAAACAAATCAATATCCCTTGCTAACTGCTGACGAAGCGGCGGCAATGATTAACAATGGTGATGTGATTGGGTTCAGTGGATTCACTCCGGCAGGTGCGGTCAAAGAGATTCCAACCGCTTTAGCGCGTCGGGCATCTTCTGAACACGAAGACGGACGTGAGTTTAAGGTTGGCGTGATTACCGGCGCGTCCACCGGTGATTCTCTGGATGGTGCACTGGCGCGGGCAAATGCAATTCTCTTTCGCACACCTTATCAAAGCAATGCTGACTTGCGCGCATCGATCAATCGTGGGGAAACGCGATTTTTTGACATGCATTTGTCGATGTTGCCACAGGCCGTTCGTTATGGACAGCTTGGCAAACTGAATTACGCAATTGTCGAAGCCGCTGACGTAACGGATGCAGGCGAGATCACCCTCACAACATCCGTCGGTGCCTCAAACACCTTTTGTGCGGCTGCGGATCGGATCCTTATCGAGCTCAATGGATTTCATCCGAAGGCTCTGCGAGGACTGCACGATATTTATGAGCCTCAGGATCCGCCACATCGAAGGGCGGTTCCGGTCTACTCGGTGAAGGACCGCATCGGCACTGCTGTCGTCCAGGTCGATCCGGCAAAGATTGCTGGGATTGTGAAGACCCACCGTCCTGATGAATCCGGGGTTTTCAAGCCAGTGGACGCAACGACTTTAAAAATAGGCGAGCACGTTACCAACTTTCTGGCAGCTGAACTAAAGTCTGGAGGTATCCCAAAATCGTTTCTTCCGATCCAGTCCGGTGTGGGGAATATAGCCAATGCAGTGCTCGGTGCACTGGGTAAAAACTCCAATATTCCACCGTTTGAGATGTATTCCGAAGTTATTCAGAACAGCGTCGTCGACCTGATTTTTAGCGGTGATATAACATATGCCTCCGGTACATCGCTGACAGTTTCCTCAGATGTATTGAGGCAGGTTTATGGCAATCTTGACTTCTTCAAAGATCGCATCGTGCTGCGACCGCAAGAGTTGTCGAATAATCCGGAGATCATTCGTCGGCTGGGAATCATATCCATCAACACTGCCATTGAGGTTGATATTTTTGGCAATGTTAATTCTACCCATATCATGGGGCAAAGTTTGATGAATGGGATTGGCGGGTCCGGCGATTTTACCCGCAATGCCTACATTTCCATCTTCACCTGCCCCTCGATTACAAAAGGTGGTATGATCAGCACCATCGTCCCACTGGTTGCTCATTCTGATCACAATGAACATTCAGTGAATGTCGTTATAACCGAGCAGGGAGTTGCCGATCTGCGCTGTAAGGACCCGATGCAGCGAGCACATGAAATCATAACAAAGTGTGCACACCCTGACTATCGTGAATTGCTACTCCGATACATTGGAGACACCCCAAAAGGTCATATGCCACAAACGCTTAGCAAAGCCTTTGCCTTTCACCAGGCGTTCATAGAGCAGAAGGATATGCGCAAAGCGGAGATTGGCGTTCCCGGGCAACGGATCACCCAATCGGTACGATAAGTTTGCTACAAATCAAAGTTACGTGGCGCAGGTACTGCAAAATGGAGTTTCGAGCTACAGGGCCGGGTGCATTGCAGGCCGGAGAAGACATCTATTTCTAAAATTGATTTGTGTTGGTAGGTGCACATTTGTGGGCCAGTGGGATGTTTAAACTTGTAGTTCAATACGTTTGGGTAGATTGATATCTGTGATGCCTAAATCGTATCAGCCTAAGTTTCCCGAGTCGTTCGATGTAAAACTTCGGCATCGTATCAACGCCGGCAGGGTGGCGGTCAACTCACAGCGCGCTTTTTTCAAGCGTCAGTTTGGTCAGGTTTCCAGTGAGTGGAAGCAGGATGCGACCCGCGTAACATTTGCCGATTTTGCGATTTCGGAAAACCTTTCAGTTGCCCTGCGTCGGGATTTTCCGGAAGATGCCTATTGTAGCGAAGAAGCCAATCCACAGGACGAAGTGCAGATTCTGGATTCGGAATTTGCCTGGGTGGTTGATCCGATTGATGGGACTAATAACTATGCGCTTGGTTTTCCCGTGTGCGCCATCTCGCTGGCACTATTGCATAAGGGCATCCCGGTTTATGGATTTGTTTACGATTTCAGTACGGATTCTTTGCTGGAGGGTGGGCCAAAGGCGGGCGTTTTTCGCGATCAAAAAAAGATCATGCACCCACATCAGTCGAAAGATGCCCAAATCCTAATCGGGTTACACTTCCCATTGGACGGTGAATTGCTGGATCGTCTGAAACCCTTGATGACGCGCTATCGCGTGCGCTGCATCGGCAGTGGTTCGCTGAGCGCGGCTCTTGTTGCGACTGGTTACCTGACTGGAGTCGTGGACAGTCGGGTAAAGGTCTGGGACATTGCCGCCGCGTACGCGATCTGTGCAGGCGCTGAAGTCAAATTTGAATTTTTAGGCCAAAGTCCGTTCCCGTTGAAGGAGTTCCATCCGGAAATGGAATACTGTCCCTACTTTGCCGGGACGGAGACGTTTTGCCAGGAATTGAGGACGGCTTTGAACGTCGAACATTGAACGTCGAACATTGAACGTCGAACATTGAACGTCGAACATTGAACGTCGAAC
>CAWUII010000099.1:0-6999 GCA_963922575.1 uncultured Opitutia bacterium | reverse complement strand
TAAAACCGCACGCCTGCGAAATAAAACCGCACGCGTTAGGAAGTGCAAAAGCACTGGCGCAAATGGTTGGGTCGTCGGGAGGACGAATTGGATTGTCTTTAACCTCAACTCACAAATCTAGGTTTAATTACACAAGTCGCGGCGGTGGGGTCGGCACTTTATAATACAAAGATGGGTGAAATGATCCCGAAGCTGGATAATACACGATCCGGGAGCAAATCGATACGATGCAAATGTCCGCTGTTCTTGCAGGCATCAGCTTGGAGCTCAGGCTATCACTGGATTTCTGCTCAGGTGTCGGTGTTGATTCCTCATCGGTAGCCTGGATGAACTTACAAATCTCACAGGGACGATCGCCACCGAATGTTTCAATAACTGCCTGTTCAAGACTACTTTGCTGTGTGTAACTTGCCAACATCCAACTCCAGGCACCCAATTGCAGGAGTAACTGTGGTCCTGTAAGCAGCCATAGGCAGCAAGCCAATAACAATCCTTTTCCAAATCGGCGTATGTAAGTAGTGTTGTTCAAAATGACTATACTCAGATACCGAACCTATAATTGAAACTCCGGTCGAATAAATAAAATGCGATCCTAAATTGATCGCGTGTTGGAGATGCTTACGTGGGTAAGTTGTATTGGAGCGTTTCTCCGTCGTGCAGAATGGTCACATGGTTCTGACCATTACTGTGTGTGGATGTCTCGGTGCGGCCAATAATTTGAGCGGGGATTTCAAATTGCTCACTGATGGCGATGATCGCATCTGCTGCAGATGGCTCGCAAAAAATTTCCATGCGATGCCCCATATTGTAGACGCGAAACATTTCCTCGGTGCTGGTTTTACTCGCTTGTTGTATGGCTTTGAAAATCGGAGGAACTGGCATCATGTTATCCTTTACATGGTGAACTCCGGTTCCAAAGCGAATACACTTAGTCTGTCCGCCTCCGGAGCAGTGCACCATGCCGTGGATGTGTTTACGCTGTTCGCTAAGGAGTCTTTTGATAACCGGTGCATAGGTGCGCGTCGGACTCATCAGTGCGTCACCGACAGTCATATTTGATCCCGGCAACGGATCGTTCAGGCGATATGGGCCGCAGTAAAGATAGTCTGCATCTGTTTTTGAGTCACAGGTCTCCGGATAGTTTTTGAGGTAGTAATTACTTAGCAAGTCGTGCCTCGCACTGGTTAAACCGTTGCTGCCAATCCCGGAATTTTCATCGGTTTCATAAGTGGACTTTCCCGCAGACGCCAGACCGACGATGGCAAGCCCGGGTTTGATTCGGGCATTATCGATCACATCCTTACGGTTCATGATAACAACTGCGCAGGAATCAACAGTAACGGTTCCAGTAAGATCACCAACGTCCGCAGTTTCACCACCACCGCTGTGGACGCCGATACCATAATTTCGTAATGTTGCCAGAAAGTCTTCAGTGCCTGAGATCAGTTGTCCGAGCGCTTCACCGGGGACCGCTCTTGCATTGCGATTGACAGTGCTGGAGAGCAGGATGCCATCAACTGCTCCGACACAAAGCAGATCGTCAATATTCATGACGATACTATCCTGTGCTGTTTTGCGAAATCCGGTGGGATCTCCAGTCTCTTTGTAATGGAGGTAGGCCAGAGTACTCTTAGTTCCAGAACCGTCGGAGTGGATGATGTTACACTTTTCGGGGTCTCCGGTAAGTACATCTGAGCCTATCTTGCAGAAAGCACCTGGGAAAGCACCTCGGTCGAGCTTATCGACTACGGCATGAACTTCAGATTTTGAGGAGGAAACGCCGCGTTGGGCATATCGATCAATCGGCTGCTGCATAAGAATAGTGAGTAGTGAATGGTGAATTGCTTATGATTCGGTGGATGCTAGACGATAACTTGTTCCGGTAATTCGAGTTTGGCAATTTCCTTCATAATACGCCGTGAAAATTCGAGATAGCGTTCAGGGTGCTTGGCTCCCGGGTCAATGCTATTTGCGGAGACGGGCGGACCAAAGCTAATGTGAATCGGGGTACCTAAGGTTGGTATCTTTTTATGGCGCCCAAAAGCCTCAAACGTTCCAAAAATGCGTGTTGGTACAACGGTCGCATTTGACTTGCAGGCGATCATTCCGATTCCAGGTTTGGGCTCTTGTAGCTTGCCATCCGAAGACCGGGTGCCCTCTGGGAAAACAACAATGGCGCCATTGTTTTTTAGCACAGTGAAGATAGCCTTGAGCGATTTGATGTCACTCGCCGTGCGATTCACCGGTATTGCATTTAGACCGCGGATAATAATGCCCAAAAACCCTTTAAATAATGAATCTCGAGCAAAATAGTTTAACGGCCGTTCTATGCTAAGGCCAACAATTGGAGGGTCGTAGAAACTGAGGTGATTGGAGGCAAAGATAATACTGCCGTCCTTCGGGACCTGCTGGTTCCCCTGGACTGTAAATGTGTAAAATGCGTCAAAATAATAATTTAAAAGGATACGACTGCATTCGTAGAAAAAAGGAGTTTGGGCGCTTTTGGAAGACATGGACTGAAAGCTGGTTGAAAGAGAACGTTATGATGCCTGAACGGTTTTGCAGATGTAATCGACCACTTCTTGAAGATCGAGCCGGCCCGTATCGATTTGAATAGCACCTTCAGGGCAAATGAGGGGGGCATTTTTGCGCCGACTGTCCCGTTTGTCGCGCTCAGCTATTAAGTCGACCTGGCCATCCTCAACCCTTCGGGCTTTACGTGTTGCTTCATCAGCAAACAGGAAAAAACGAAAGTCGGCATCGGGAAAAATGACGGAGCCAATATCACGTCCTTCCATAATCATGCCTTCGAAGCTTCCCTGTTCACGTGCAACTCGAGCCTGGTCGCGTTGATACTCAAACAGAAAGTCGCGGACTGTCTGGTTGGCAGCAAATTGAGAAACATTTTTATTCACCTCAGGGGACCGGATTTCAGCATCTTCTAATGTTTGCCCGTTGATGCTAAGGTAAGCGCTACGTTGCTCGATAAATGTGCCCGGGACGAGCGACTTTAGCACGGATGAAATCGTTTCCGGCGCGTCCGGGTCGGCATTTTTGTTGAGCAACGTGTAGGTTAGTGCGCGGTAGTACGCACCGGTATCGACATGCATGAGGTTGAGGCGATCAGCAACGAGCCGGGAAGTCGAAGACTTGCCGGTTGCAGCCCCACCGTCGATGGCAATGATTTTAAATTTAGAAATTCTTGGCATGAATAAGATCAGTCGCTAGAACGTAAAATAATGAAGATTTTAATCCTTAATTTATATCTTTGTGTAGCAGCTGTAGCACAACCTGCAATCACTGTTTACAACGAAAATTTTGCTGTTGTGCGTGACACGGTTACGCTGGATTTGAAATCGGGGACAAACGATGTCAGTTACAGCGGCGTCACTACACAGCTGGAGCCGGAGTCAGTCATCCTTCGAGATCCTTCCGGAGCGGTTGAATTAAGTATTGTTGAACAGAGTTATCGAGGTGATCCGGTCGATCAGCAGCGATTGTTGCAGTTGTTTGAAGGCCAGACGATTCGCTTCCTGAAACAACTGGATGATGAAGCGGTCGTTTTTTCCGGAAAAATTGTGCGGGCGCCTTCAACCGTTACTACTCGCAATCAATACGGAAATCCCTATCAGACGCAGTTGGAACCAATCATCGAGGTCGATGGCGAACTGCAAACACGATTGCCGGGCGAGCCGCTTTTCCCTAGTTTGGGCGATGATTCTGTGCTCCAGCCAACACTTTCCTGGAAGCTGTTTGCGGATCAAAAAGCCAAATTTGATGCGCAGCTCAGCTACCTGACTGGTGGGATGTCCTGGAAGTCGGACTATAATTTAGTGCTGCCTGAGGCGGGCGATACGGTAACGCTCACCGGCTGGATCTCGATCGACAATAACACCGGTAAGACCTTTGAAGCAGCAAAAATCAAACTCATCGCCGGCGATGTAAATAAAGTGAAACAAGCTCAACCACCAGCGGGTGTCTATGCCGATGGAATGATGGTCCGCAAAACCCTGGCCATCGCCCCGCCAAAAGTCGAAGAGAAGAAATTTGACGAGTTTCATATGTACTCCTTACCGCTTGCAACCACCTTGCGCGATCAGGAGACCAAACAGGTTGAGTTTGTGCGTGCCGAAACAGTGAAGACTGAGAAGCTCTATGTTTATCAAGGGTTTCGTACGAATTACTACGGCGGCCTGAATACTAATCAGAACTTCGGCCGAAATTCACAGCCCGATGTAGCAATCTACCGGGAATTTGAAAACAAAGACGAAAACGGTTTGGGCATTCCATTACCCGCGGGTCGAATGCGATTTTACCGAATGGATGATGATGGACAGCTTGAATTCACCGGAGAGAACACAATCGACCACACACCCAAAAATGAAACTATGCGCGTTTATCTCGGTAATGCGTTTGATCTGGTCGGTGAGCGCACCTGCACCGATTTCTTCAGACATCCGTCGCGCGATTTGATTCGGGAAAGCTTCGAGGTCGAGATTCGCAACCGTAGTGAAGCGACAGTAACAGTACAGGTAGTTGAGTCCCTCTACCGGTCAGTTAACTGGGAAATCAAAGACTCAAGCCATACCTTTGAAAAAACCGATGCAGGAACAATCAAATTTCCCGTAACCGTGCAACCGGACGATACCCAGACCGTCAGTTACGTGGTTGAATACACCTGGTAGTTCTTAAATATAGCTAAGTATGTAATCATCTGGACACATGATTCTTATCCAGAATGGTAGCGCAGGCGCGTCCCTGCGCCGCACGAACGTTTGAATGCTCAGGCTTACGCAACGCCATTTCGACAAGCTCAAGACCCTCCAGGCAGATGCGCGCCGGGGATGGTGCTGCGCTACCTGACTGCGATCTGTACAAGTAATTATAGGCTTAGCTATAGTGAATGGTGGATTATTGGTATGCGAAACGAGCTTAATCGGAGTTATGGCTATAAATTCGAAGTTTCTCAGTGCGGTAGATGTCCTGCAGGCTTGCAAAATCTTTTTCGCGTGAGGTGCTTTTCAGGCAGTAATCGTAGAGATCGGATTGTTTGATTTCATCAACGGCCACTTTTAGTCGTCTTTGGATTTCTGCGTTATCGTCCGTTGCTCGTTCGCGTAAACGTCGTTCCAGTTCTTCAATGCTGGGTGGTAAGACAAATACAGTGACCAGGCGGCTTTTCAGAAGCGTGTCCGTTTTTGCTTTTTCGCGTAAGGAAGCAGCGCCTTGCACATCAATGACGAGTAGTAAATCTATGCCGGTAGCCAGTTTTTCCTGTACTTCGCTTTTGAGTGTTCCGTAGAGGTTGCCATGCACACGGGCGTATTCGTAAAATTCATCCGCTTCGATTTTTGCTTCGAAAGTTGCAGGGTCAAAAAAGTAGTAGTCGACCCGGTCTTTTTCGTTTTTGCGCGGATTGCGTGTTGTCGAAGTAATCACCCTGGAAAGGTTGGATTCTTCCTTGAGCATGCGTTCGCAGAGCGTCGTTTTACCACTACCTGCCGGGCCGGAGACAACAATCAAAAGACCGGTTTGAGTCGTGGGTGTTTCCATGTCGGTCTAGTAAGTCAGTGACACGCTGATCAGCAGCATTCCGTAAGCGACAAGGGCGCCTCCGATTACGCGCGAACGAAGCTCTTTTTGATACAGCCAGTCGAAAAAATCACGTAGACGATAAGGGCTGGCCCCCAGATAGAGCGAAAGCACGATCATCAGGTAAACAAACGTTACCAGAAAAAGACGTGTCAAGGGTGCTTCCATGTAGGCAGCGTCCAAGAGTACACCTGAAGTCAAAAGCGTCAGCGCTGCCAGTCCTCGAACTGCAAGAAAGTCAGGCACAAAAAAGAATGAGCCAACCGCAGTTATCAGAAACAGAAGAAAGATTAAATGTTTGTATTGTCCAAAGTCAGCGGGGCCGAGATGCATGATCTTATAAAGAAACCATGAGGAGGCAGTTCCCAGTAACAGAAGGGCTGCGATTTGTGAGCGGGGAAATGCTCTTGTCCGTGTAGCTGTCTTGGAGCCATGCCATGCATAATGACCGCCCAAAAGAACCAGAAAAATACCTGTGCTAATTGTCGCCTGAAAAAGTGTCATAGTAGTCTGAGATAAATGTCAGCTCACTTAATAGTGTGGAAGCAAAAAATGAGATCGAGTGTTTCGATCTCATTTCTGCCGCGTTTGCGAAGCCTGAGCCTATCCAACGTTCTACTAGGCATCAATTACCAGATCACTGTCGCCCTTGGGCACACAGCAGCAGAGTAAAGCATTCCCATCTTCCGGTTCACCGGTGTGACCATTTGGGTACTCGACTTCGCCAGAGACGATAGGTTGCTGACAAGCTGTACAATTGCCCATGCGGCAACCGTAATTTAGATCGATATCATTGGCTTCAGCAGATTCCAGAATGCTGTCTGCTGTTCCATCCCAGTCTAGCCCGACACCTGATTTTTGAAAATTAATTTTAGACACGATATTACAAAGATAAGTTTACTTTTATTGCAAAGCGCAGGCATAAATCATAAGACTAATCCACGCAAGCGCACGAGGTTCCAACCTTCATATTAAGTAAAAGAAAGGTAAAGATTAAAAATCAATACTGTGTTAAGTAAGGTGTCATTGGTGTAAGCTCGGATTATGTAATAGGATAAGGCGTGTGCTTCAGTTGTATCGCATGCGCGTCGCCTAAGAGTTCCCCAAACCCATTAGTGAACCGCATCTCTAATGTATTGCAGGGGAGAAACCCCGTATGATTGTATGTCTCAAAAATCAGCATTTCTTTCCGCAATCTTAAGAACTTGAGTTCAGTGTTATTGTTTATGTCGACTTAAGCGACTACGTCTCTCATATCTCATCCTTATTAAATAGACAGGCCCTTTAAATCCATCCAACTATCTTTGTTTAATTTTTTACAAAATATCTATTGACTAGCTAGATTAGACGCTTCACTTTGGTGGGCTTTCGCTCATTTCATGCAATTAAGATGAGCGTGTAGTTCTT
>CAWUII010000098.1:0-7013 GCA_963922575.1 uncultured Opitutia bacterium | reverse complement strand
AATGATCCGATCAGGGCATTTTCCGGAGATATCCAGATAGGCGATGTCGCCCTCTAGTCTGCGAAAGACACCTGTTAGAGGCACGTGCTTTACAGCTTGGTGTCGGCGATTCCGGTAACGAACGGATGTTCCGTATTTGCTAGCAAATGAATGTGCTCTTTTCTCGGGTACGGCAACGACGATACGGCCTCCAGGGGCACTGTATTTTCTGTCAAGCGTGTAAGCAGCAAAGAAAACAATGCCATCAACTTTTGAGGCACGTGTGAGACGTCGGACGTAAACACAGTCCAGGTTGATCTTATTGTTGTACCATCTTTCGGCTGAATTGTAGTAAAAGCGGGCGCAATTTTTGCCAATACGGATCGAAACGTTGGCATTTGCCACGGCTGTAGATAGAGTGCTGCACAGTACGAAAAGAAGTAATTTTGTCAGTGAATTCATAGTAAGTGTGTTTGATTTGAAACAGTGTCAAAATAGACATCGTGAAGCGGTGACAAAAGTTGCAGAAATTTTTATTCGTTGCTTAATTTCAGAATTTCTCCTACCCAGAGATTCTTAAGTATTTCCTTATACGAGTATGAACCTTTTATAAAATGAATCGATTTCGGGATCAGTGGCGCCGAATTATTTTTAAATCAGGTCGTTGGGATGAAAAAGCCTTTGATCTCTTCGTGATTGCCGCCATTTGCGTCAGTGTCATTGCGGTTATGCTGGAAAGCATACCCTCGCTCGACGCGAAGTTGCATCGTACACTTTACGTTCTAGAGTGGTGCATTACCGTCCTGTTTACCCTGGAGTACTTCATAAGGATTTACGTCTCTTTAAGGCCGTTACGCTACATGCGAAGTTTTTTTGGTATCGTCGATCTGCTCTCTATCCTACCGACGTATCTGGATCTTTTTTTCCCCGGCGCTCATTATCTTGCGCTGCTGCGTGTATTGAGAGTATTGCGTATTTTCCGGGTTTTGAAACTGGTTAAGTATATTGGTGAGGCCAACTTTTTAATGCGTACACTGCGTGCGAGTTCCCGAAAAATAGCGATATTTATCTTTGTAGTGTTGATGTTAGTCCTGATTCTTGGATCGCTCATGTATCTGATCGAGGGCCCCCAGTATGGATTCTCCAGTATTCCTAAAAGCGTTTACTGGGCAATTGTAACGCTGACAACAGTCGGCTATGGTGATATCACGCCACAAACCCCATTGGGGCAGTTTGTTGCTTCAATGATTATGATTATCGGCTACGGTATTATCGCTGTGCCGACAGCAATTGTAACTGCTGAAATGACACACTCGGCAATGGACGAGGCGGACAGCAATAAAACTGCAGATAGTATTTGCTCCTCATGTGGCTGGGTAGATCACGACCACGATGCGGAATACTGCAAGGTCTGCGGTGAGCGCTTGCCGCAGTCTTCCAAAGCAAGCGATAAAGCTTAATTAGAGCTGTCGGGTCTAGAACGGCGGCTCCTCGTCGAGAATCTCATCTGCTGGGTCAAACGGCGGTGGATCATTGCTGTCAGCACTTTTGTTGCCAAGCGGTTCGACCTTCCACGCGGCCAGGTTGACGAAGTACTTGCCTTGCCACTCACGCCCGCGGATGTCGAAGGTGACATTTACACGGTCGCCTTTGTTCAGCTTGTTGACCAGTTCGACATTATCTTTCACACATTCGAACTTAATCTCTTGTGGATATTTTTCAGCCTCGTCGGTAATCACAAACTCGCGCTTGTTGAAGCCACTGTCAAAAGTTTGCTCATCGAAGATTTCTTTTACGGTTCCGCTTAGTTGATGCATAGCAAGGATCAAAGTTAACTCGTTTTCAGAAGCAAAGCATTTTTTTAATTAAAATAGCCTCTTTGATTGTTTTAGCTGCTTCATAATGTGCCAGCTGATTTGTATGTCGCGGAGTTGAGCTAATCGTGATGAAGTAAGTCTCACCGTCCTTAACCCAAGGCGGGATTGAATGACTCAATCGAGTGCGTTTAAAGTTTCTCATTTTTTGGAATCGTTTTGAACTTGTTCTAGGTAGCGCGCATCGTCTCAATGCGCACCAGTATCGTTTTGGTCAGAGCCTTGGCTTGAGCCTGTCGAAACGGCGCTACCTGCAGCTTCGATTAATTCCGTACCAGCCTGCGCAGTCGCGATCATCGCGGTATTGAGGCGGTTGCGAAGGATGAAGTAGGCGATCATCGCGGGAATTCCAATGACCAGACCAGTTGCAGTGGTGATCAGAGCCTCACCAATATCGCCGGCAAGTAGCTCAGGTCGTCCCATGCCACCGCGACCAATCGTCTGAAATGCGCTAATCATTCCGCTGACTGTGCCTAGCAGACCAATCATGGGCGCAACGGATGCGACAACATTTAGATAGGTGACCCATTGCGCGACATTGTTTTCCTCGGCTTCCAGATTTTCGATAAACAGGGTTTCACTTTTGTCGGAACCCTTATGCACTTTCTTCAATGCCGGTATTACTGAGCGATTGAGAAGTGAATCCAATGTTTCCAGGTGGTTGAGTCCTTGCTCTACTTTGTTTCCTTCAAACGCATTTAGTGCTGCATCTATCTGTTCCTGGCCGAAAAACTTTTTTGCTGTAGTTTCTTTCCAGGAATAAAATATCAGAAAAAACATGATGACGGAGCAGATGCCGAGAGGATACATGGCCCAGCCTCCCTGCTTTATCAGCCCGAGGAGATTTATCGTAGCGTCCTGTTCTTCGACGGTTACATTCTCCTGTGCGTTAAGAAGGATCGCTGAAAGCAGAAAGGTTAGGGTATAGGTGTACAGTTTCATTTTTTTGGGGAGGGGAATCAGTTGAGGTGAAGGAAACTAGAAGTGCTTGTAGAAAATTAACTCTATTGTGTTGTTTCAGCAGGGCGTTGAGCTTTTTGCAGATAATCCGTCAGTTTTTTGAAATAGGAGTCAAAAGTTGGATCGACTTCAGGCCATTTGAGATGCCGTTCCTGCATCTCAGCATAGAGTGTTAGTGCGTAATCCTTGTCGCGCAGGCCGATGGCAGCACTGATTGCCGCCGCGTAACAATGCTCCAGTTTTGCAGGTGGTGTGGGTGTGGAAAAGACAATTGGTTGTAGCGCACATTCCAGAGCGAGCTCGTAATCTTCGCCGCGCAGTAAATTCGCGCTACTGGTGTAATAGCCGAGCGCAGAGTCGCCGTATGGGCTGCGTTGTTCAAGCCATGCCTGTGTCAAGGGCCGTGCCTCTTCATAGAGTTGCAGGCTGTTATAACTATCGAGAATGGCATCATCGAGCGCGTGCAGGGCATCTTGATTTGAAATCTGTGGTCTTAGAATATTAGCAATTGCAATCGCGCGGGCTGGTTTGGGTGATTGCAGAATCAGATCGACATAATAGATAAAGAAGTGTGATTCCGGGGCCGGTAGCAACGGCAGGATTTTTACGCGCTGTAAGTACAGCAGCTGCATGAGTTCAAATGCATTCTCAGCATCTCCAGATTCCAGCCATTCGACTACGAGTGCTTTGTAACCTTCACCGGGAATAGTGAACTGCTTAACCTCGCTAACATTAAACGTGTGGATGACTTCCCCGGCTCCCTCAGCTGAAGCGATCTGTATCAAATCGCCGGATATATCAATTGAGTGGCCGGGGATCGTCTGACCATTGGTGAGGTGCACCTGTATTGGCACCCGCAGTTCGTCGACGATGACAGCTCGCTCTTCGGGCGTAAGTGCTCCGGCCGTCAGTGTTGTCAGCAAGCTTGCTGTGAATAACTGACAAAGCGATTTGCGGATGATGGCGAAAGATGCTTTCACGGTTTTGCTTCGAGGGTTTTAGCTTCCTGAACGGCAAATTCACTGCTTGTCTCTAGCAGCGCTTCCAGCTCGGATAATTTTTTCAGTGCCTGTGAGTACAGTTCAAATTTTTCCAGACGTGGTTCATCCAATAATTCGATCAGGGTATTTCGTGCGGCGGTAAGATCTCCGATTTCTTCAAATAGCAAGGCGCTTTCCCAGTAAGCTTCGACGACGATTTCGGGGTAGGCACGATAAAGTGTATAAATGCGTTGCCAGTAAGGTATTGCGCGTTCGGGCTTCTCGAGATCGGTTTCGATGCGGGCGAGCCCGGCAAGCGCACGAGCGTGCGGACGACCCCGCAAGCTTTTCAGCTTAAGCATCTCCTCAAGCACTTCACGCGCATCTGCATGCAGTCCCTGACGCTTCAAAATAACGGCGGAGAGAAGACGTACATCCACAGCAAGCGGATGTGTGGGTGTCTCTTCAAGAAAACGGAGCAACCAACGTCGCGCTTTTTCCAGATGGTCTGCATCCGCAGCGAGCCGTGCCTTTCCGAAATACGCAGTGCCGCGTTCGAAGTGATCGGGGTGTTCGACCAGAATCTGCTCGCAATAGTCGTCTGCGGACAGGTAGCCGCGATGGATCAATACCAGGCCAACAGCTGCCAGTGTTTCGGCATCTTGCTGATCGACCGGGACAAAGCGATTTATAGACAATAGTGTGGCATCTGCGCGGGCGTCACCAAGCTTTTTGCGCTGCCGCTCCGCATTGAAACGCGTAAGCCGAGCAAACCATGTCAGTTGCCCGGCTTCGAGACTCTTCTCTGTGGTTTTGCTAAGCCAGACGTTAAAATTGGGCAGATCGGAATCTGCCTTGCCAGCGCGTTTGTAAAGCTCTGCATAGGCAGAGAGGATGGAGCTGACTGATTGTGCTTTGGGGTCGTTGCCAAATCGATCCAGCGCCTGCTCAAACAGTGGAAATGCTTCTGTCTCGCGTTCTTCCTGCTTAAGTGACCAGCCGATCCAGTAGAGTGCTTCGCTGACACGCGGTCGTTCAGAAGAATCCTTCCGGTTGATATATGTCTGCAAATGTTCGCGCAAGAATTCATATTGTTCCAGTGCTTTATAGATCTTTGCCGTCTGGAAAACAGCATAGTCGAAGAGTTTCGTATCATCAGACGGCACCTGATTGAAAGCATGGATCGCCTGTTCCAGTTCGCCTAAACCCATAAAGGTATCGCCACGCAACGCCTGTGCTTCCGGAGTCCGATGATGATCGGGGAAGTCCTTAACCAAAGAATCAATCATCCGAAGTGTGTTTTCATAACTACGCTCTGCGTAGTAGACATTAGCTGTCCGGAAAAGGATTTCCGGGTACAACGGGTGTGCTTTGCTATTTTTCTGAAGTCCGTTGAGTATGCTTAAACTCTCCGAGTAATTGCGCTCAAAGAAAAAACTAAGGCCACGCCAGAGCTTCGTTTTGGTGACTAAGTTACTTTCAGGGAAGCGCTCAAGAACACCGTCAAAATTTTCCCGGGCAGCATTGTGATTTTCCAGCGCACAAAAATTGTACCCACGCGTGAAATACCAACGCGAAGCTCTAGAATCATCCGGGAAGTTTTCGATCAAATCATCCAAAACGTCAATTGCTTCTGCATAGCGACCCTCAAGCTGATAGGCTCGAGCTACTAGAAAAAGGGCACTATTGGCAAGTTTATGGCCCGGGTGTGCTTCGAGAAATGTACGAGCCGTGTCACGCGCAGACTGCCATTTCCCCGCTTCACTCAACGCAAGAATCCAGCGATAGTGAGCTTCGGCACGAATGTCGGCATCGAAGTCCTGGCTACCGGCAACCGTGCGAAACAGAATGACTGCTTCGCAATAGCGTTGAGCCAGCAAATAGGCCTGACCGGCGCGCAGATGAAGTCCGGGAGTGTAATCCGGCATAGTCTCCAGCAGTTCGAGCTGATTTCTTAAGCGGGCGATCAATTGGCGATAGTGACTTTTCCAAATGCTTGTAGCAAAGAGTGCATTTTGAGCCAGTTTGGCTTCAGCTGCAGACAAACGCTCGCGTTGTTTTTCAATCAGGATCGTCTGCGGCAAAGCCAACCGATAGGCTCGGATCGCTTCCCGGTAATGTCCTTCTTCCAGAAGAAGATCGCCGATGTCCAGAGCCGCAAAACTTAAGATGGCAATGTCAGGCATTGCTGCGACGTTCCAGTCGGTTTCAAACAGGATTTTACGGGCGCGTTCGGTGGACCTGGTTTCACCGGCGATTTGCAATGCGCGAAGACGTCCCTGCATGCGCAGCGTTTCAGAAGCTTTCGATAAGTAGAAGGTATCCAGTAACCTTTCAGCCTCTTGAACGTCGCCGACTTCAAAGCGAAGGTTTGCCTCTTGCAGCAATGCTAGCGCAGCTTCATTGGTTCCGGGAAACGATTGTTGAAACTGATTAAAGGATTGCGCCGCAGCTGCCGGCGCATGCGTCTGAGATTGAGCGATTGCACGGTTGTAGAGTACAAAGGCAAATAAGCCGCGTTCCAGTTTGTATTGGCTCAGCAGTTTTTCAAAATAGACTAAAGCGTCTGTAGGTCGATCTGCCATCAGTGCGGCATAGCCACGAAGCGGTAGAATCGTTTGCTGAAAATGACGAGCGCGGAATTCCGGCTCGGTGCCGTAATCCACTTCCATGGCTTCAAATTGCCAGTAGCACGCAACATAGTCACCCTCTCCAAAGGCAGAGACTGCTTGCTCGACTTGTTTCTGCAGTGTAAGCACAGTCTGACCGCGAAGCGTCAGAGAAAAGCTCACGGACAGAAACACAAAAGCAGCAAAGATTTGGAGGTGCATGGGGTATGCAGGGTAGTTTATAAAACTCAAACTGAACGATAGAGTTTAAAAGATCGATTATAAAATATGGAAAAGTTTTGGAACTGTATTGACAGGATAACAAATTCTGATGTGCTTCGATCTTCTTTGGCACGGGGTGTAGCGCAGCCTGGCTAGCGCATCTGGTTTGGGACCAGAGGGTCGCAGGTTCGAATCCTGTCACCCCGACCAAAAGTTTTGCGCAAGCAAACTTTTTGTCGTAAGGGTGCCAGAGATGAGAAGCTGCGAATAAGCAGGTTTGACGTAGCATTTTCAGGAACGTAGTTCCGCCCGGAAAATGCGAAGATGGCGGAGCAATCCTGTCACCCCGACCAAAAGTTTTGCGCAAGCAAACTTTTTGTCGTAAGGGT
>CAWUII010000097.1:0-7061 GCA_963922575.1 uncultured Opitutia bacterium | reverse complement strand
ACTGGTGCAGTTCAAAAGACCCGAAAGAGATCCGAACAGTAGAGGGCCAAAGCCCGAAACGTTCGACTTTCTGGGCTTTACGCATTACTGGGGTAAATCACAAAAGGGCAATCAAGTGTTCAAGAGTAAGACATCCAGCAAACGCCTCAGACGAACTCTGAAGCAACTCAAAGAGTGGGGCTGGAAGGAACCGAACCTTGTCACTGAAAGACCAACAGGAACAAATCAATCGGAAGCTGTAAGGGCACTACAGTTACTACGGTATCTCAAACAACTCGGCGAGTCTGGGGCAGGTCTTCTATCAGGTGAGACACCTCTGGAGGAAATGGCTGGGACGTCGGAATCGAGATGGCCCGATGAGCTGGGAGAAGTTCAGTCAGTTACTGGTGAATTATCCACTGATACAACCGCGTATAGTCCATAGCTACTTCTAGCGAATCCATAACTCGAGGAACCGTGTGCGTTAATCGCGCTCGCACGGGTCTGTAGGAGCGCGGGCGGGCAACCGGCCGCTCGACCTAGACTTTTTTAGCTTCCGTATTACTCCGCAGCTTCCGCGCAACGTATTCCATCGAGTGCGGCACTGACAATGCCGCCGGCGTAGCCAGCGCCTTCGCCGCAGGGGAAGAGTCCTGTAACTTCTGGGTGTTGCAAGGTGCCTGCATCGCGTGGGATACGGACTGGTGAACTGGTGCGGGTTTCGAAACCGATTAGATTACATTCTTCAGTGATGTAGCCGCGCATTTGCTCGCCGAATAGGGTGAGTCCGCGTTGCATGCGTTTGACAATCCAATCAGGCAGCAACTCATCGATGCGTGAACTGACGATGCCGGGGAAGTAACTTGTTTTGGGCAGGTCTTGCGAAGTCTTGCCTTTGAGGAAATCGGTGACGCGTTGCCCGGGAGCCACTTGTCCGCCGCCACCAGCTTGCTTGGCGGCGATTTCGAGTGCTTTTTGAAAGGCGATGCCTGCTAGCACACCGTGCTCTTTAGCAAATGGCTCGGTGTCTTCGGGCTCTACGGTGACGACCATGCCGCTATTTGCAAACGGTGAGTCGCGGCGGGCGAGGCTCATGCCGTTGACCACAACTTCGTCGTTTTCAGTGGCGGCTGGCACAATAAACCCACCTGGGCACATGCAGAACGAGTGCACGCCACGGTCGTCGATTTTCGTGGCGAGTCGATAACTTGCGGCAGGGAGCAAGCGCGGGCGCTCAGTGCCGAGCGGGTAGTGGTATTGCAGCGAGTCGATCAGCGGTTGCGGATGTTCAATTCGCACGCCGACGGCAAAAGGCTTTTGCTCAAGGAGTACGCCTTGCGCGTTGAGTGTTTCGTAAATGTCTCGGGCGGAGTGGCCAGTCGCGAGGATGACTTTCGAGCTAAGGAATTCGCGGTCATCTGTGGTGCGCACGCCTTGGATCGTGCCGTCTGAAAGCATAAAGTCCTTCACCTTCGCGCCAAAGTGCACTTCACCTCCGGCTTCGATTATGGACTCACGCATTGCCATGACAACCTTGGGTAGCAAGTTTGATCCGATGTGTGGATGCGCATCGACGAGGATGCGCTCTGGTGCGCCGTGTGCGACGAGTGTTTGGTAGATCGTGTGCACGGGACCACGCTTGGTAGCACGGGTGTAAAGTTTACCGTCCGAATAAGTGCCAGCACCCCCTTCGCCGAAGCAGTAATTGGAGTCTTCAATGACGCGACCTTTTTTGAGAATCGGGCCGAGGTCGAAGCGACGTGCGGAGGCGTCTTTGCCACGCTCGAGAATGACAGGCTTCTTGCCGAGTTCGAGGCAACGCAGCGCGGCAAACATACCAGCAGGGCCACAGCCGACGATGATGACGGAGGGGCAGTCACTGGAAAGTTTTGTATAGTTGGGGCTTGGCGACTCGACTATTGGCAGCGCTTTTTGGATGCCCACTTCGACGCGCAGTTGCACTTTGATCTGCTTTTGGCGGGCATCGATTGAGTGCTTCAGCAGGCGTAGCTCGGTGAGGTCGTCTACTGGAAGGTCTAGCTTTAGAGCGACGGCTGCTTTTTGCGCAGGCAAATCCTCCGATTGCCCGATAGGCAATACGATGTCCACGATCGTGGGTTCGTTGGATGAATCTGTGATATCTTCAAGCATTCAGGAATAGTTTTGAGTGGGTGTTTATCTCTTACAATGTGACTGATTAGTAAACCTCCGATCTTATTTAATATGAAAATACTCTCTCTATTCTCTACATTCGCCCTCTTTTTAACTTGCAGAATTCCCCGCAGCTTGCTGCGGGGTCACACGTTGTGTTGGAGCAGAGATAGTATAATAAATCGTTATCGAAATCGGGATCGATTGATCCTTTCGCACAGTTCGATTTAGATTGGAAATTGTCGCAAGCTCGGTACGACTTCGATTTGGATTTCGACTTCGATTTGGATTGAGAACGGTCATTGTCTACTTCAAGCCGGACTTGCTACGGGGAGTTTCGTTTCCGCTTCGCACGAATTTGGGGCTGATGAGCCGATTAAGTCGCCTATTCGGCTCATTATTATTGTTTACATGAGCCGAATGGCGGTCATATTCGTCTCATGAAATATAATTGGCAGTTGCCGGACTGGCCTAAGTTTCGCTACGAGCTGGCTGAATTGGAAGGATCCTTGCTTGATTTTGTGGATCGTGCCGGTCTGGTCAGTGGCACTGCTCAGGCCTTGCCAGAATCTGAGCAAAACAATGCCATCGCCGATCTGATGATTGTAGAAGCTTTGAAGACTTCTGAGATCGAAGGGGAGGTCTTAAGTCGCCCAGATGTGGCGTCTTCGATTCGGAATGGCTTGGGACTTAACAGTCCGCATCAGCGTGTGCGTGACCTCGCTTCGGCGGGTGCGGCGGAATTGATGTTGGCAGTGCGCTCCAACTGGGGAGAAGACCTCTCCGATTCGGTTCTGTTGGACTGGCACCGATCATTAATGCAGGGAGCAAACAATGTATTGATAGGCGAGTGGCGCTCCCATGTGGAACCGATGCAGGTGGTGGAGTTAACATTAGGTGCGCCGAAGGTGCTCTACGCAGGCCCGCCCTCTGCCATTGTGCCTCTTGAAATGAGAGGCTTCGTTGAGTGGTTTAATGCGAGTCGCGGACAGATCCGGCATGCGCCTATACGGGCAGGGTTGGCTCACTTATATTTCGAATCGATTCATCCTTTCGAGGATGGAAATGGCAGGATCGGTCGAGCGCTGGCAGAGAAAGCCTTGTTCCAGGGGGTGGGGCGCCCGCTGCTGTTGAGTCTTTCTCAAGTAATCGAAGCCGATAAGTCGAGCTATTATGCTGCGCTACAAAGTGCACAATGCAGTAACGAGGTTACTGACTGGTTACGCTACTTCCTGGATATGCTCTTACGTGCCTTAGACGAAGCACAGTCTCGCGTCGAATTTGTGCTGAAAAAGACGCGTTTCTTTGATCGCTATGGTGAAGCGCTATCGGAGCGTCAGTTAAAAGTCGTTCGGCGGATGCTGGATGCCGGGCCAGATGGGTTTGAGGGAGGTGTCAACGCCAGCAAGTATCAGAGCCTCACCGGAGTCTCCAAGCCAACGGCGACTCGCGATCTTCAGGAGCTCATGCAAAAAGGAATTCTATCCTCGATCGGAGGTGGACGAAGCACCCGCTATGAGCTGAATCTTTGAGCGGCTTGATGTGAGGAGAGTCGCTTATTGAAATGTCGCAATGCAAAGGTAACGGAATGATCCTATTCTGGACCCCTCTTTACCTGTTAGGGGCTGTTACGGGAATGGGTGACTTGGTAAATCCCGAATTATCACGCGTAAGAATCATATCTGCCCCAACAGACAGAGCTGACGCAATCTGCATCGCATCCTCCAAATCACCTGCATTGTGTTCAAATGCAATAGCCATGTCTTTATGTTCCACGGGAGCAATTTGACAGACCGAAATAATATTCCGAATAAATTCCAGCGCCAATGCCGTTTCTTCAACTTTTCCCAGAATGTAGGCGAGGTTAGATACACTATGCCACGAAACAAAGCACTGGTAACGCTCAATGGCATCAGAAAATATAGCTTGGGAATTTACAACAAATGGATCACGTCTTAGGGCTATATCAAGTAAAATATTGGTATCAAAAAACAACTTCATGCCTCATTGTACTTATCCCAAAGTGCTTGCGCTCGAATATCCCCTTTTAATCTCTGGGCAACATTCTTGGGAGCAGGTTTTTCTGTCCACCGATGCAGAAAATCCAGGGCCGCTTGTTTGCTCTCGGAGCTTAACTGCTGTTGCTGATTGTAGGTTTTAAAAGAAACCAAAACCGCGACCGGCCTCCCTTGCTTCTGGATAGTAACGGGTTCAGACTGTGCACGGTCGATCAAAGCTCCAAAGTGCGTTTTTGCTTCTGTGGCATTTACTATATTCATATAGAAATTTGTTTTAATTAAAATAATTAAATTGTCCTTTCTTTTTAATCTTAGTCAACCTCCTAAAGTGAAACAGTTTTTGCGAAAGCCGAGACTATAGGCTTCAAAACGTCGAACTTAAAGGTAGAGGCGCGTATCCCTACGCGCCATTACGGCGTTGTTAGTCTGGGACGCCCCAGGTTCAATTGTTGACCGCGCTTTAACTCAATGTCGCCGTGCAGTACCCCAAAACGTTCACGATGGCATGTGGGTATTAGTCAGCTTACGAGCCGCCTTTTCAAAACTCAACATACCTGCGGTCGATGCCAAATAGTCGGCATGAATCAGGCGATCAACAAATCCGGGGTTGGTGCGGGCGAGCTTCGCTTCTGCCAAAACAGTTTGTGCCATGCCGAGGGCGACGATTTCAGGCGCTTCCAAAAAATCTTTGAGCGTATCGAGTGCTTCTTGCTTGGGCACTTCGTAGTGATGCTGTAGTGCAAAATAAGTTTCTGCGACGACTAGATCCGAAACGGCGAGGCTTTCGCCTTTGGCGAAGCGCTGATCCAATTCTTTTACCGCAGCCTCAGCTTGCGCTTTCGGTTCGCCGATGAGCAGTCGCAGCAGGAAGGAAGTATCGGCACCTATCCTTTTCGAAGATTTCATTATTTTTTACGTCCTTTAGTGATGCTGGTACGGATGCTCTCCATTGAGTGCTCCTTCCCTTCCGCGTATCGATTTAAACGATGCAACCAGCGCCGTTGACGTGCTTTTGCGGGGCGCAATGTCCAATTTTCCTCGCCATCGATGATTGTAGGTTCGAGCACAATCTCATCACCTGGCTCAAGGCCAAGGGATTCGCAAACACTCCGTGGGAAAGTCGCTTGGCGTTTGGAGGAAAGTTTCACCTTAAGCATTCAATTATAAAAGCGCCCTTTGCCTTACTTGTCAAGTCGATGGTAAGGCGTCGGCTGTCGGCAAGGAAGTCTTCACCGATATGTTTGAGACTGGTGATATGCCCGACGCCACCGACGAGGGCGGTGTTGCTCCAGCTCTTCAAATATTTGATTGGCTATAAGATTAAAGGGACTGGCTGCGCGAAACACACTGCCCGAACCACTGAGCTTTGAGAAGCGTCTACAGCAATGACACTTCCATCGACATGTATTTTTTCACCGCCAACCAGCCCTGCTTCCATACACTGCCTGACACTTCGAATGAAAAATTGTTCGAAAAGGTCTCGCTCCCAGCGGTTACGGGCCTTCGAAAGTACACTATGATGAGGAAGCCTCATCGTCCAGGCCATATCCAAGAAACCAGAGGTAGTCCAAACGCTCCGGAACGGATTCGCATCAACTCGCGCTCACTCTTCACATTGTCCAGAAACAGCAGAAACATCAGCTTGAGTATGATCTCAGGATCAACGGATTCATTGCCGTTATGACCGTAAAGTGAAGAGACTTCATCACGGACGAAACTGAAATCTATATGTTCTGCGATCTGCCGAAGTGGATTATTTTTTCAAACCCGTTGATCCAAATGGATGCTATAAGTAAACAGACTTTTTTGCTCAGTATGTACTCCCATCATAGTGAAAGTATTCAAACCAGCGCTGCGATAATTGGCAATAATAGATCAGTGCTATTTGGGCAACAGCCCCTAACGACACGACCCTTTTTTAAGCCCCCTCGCTCCGATGCTACACCCGTATCGTTACCGATACCAGCGTACGGTTTTGAGGCCAGAGCTACTGGCTATGTCTTCTCTGTATGACTTTCTCATTCACTATTCCAAGCCGATTTAGCCCGGCGCTTTCCATGCCCCCTTCCGAAATCCGACCCTCTTTCTAAGCATACATTAGCTTTCCACGAGGAGTTGGAATCGCTCGACCGAGCTCTTTTGCCGTCTCTAACCATTCATCAATAATAACGGCAACATTACTCAACGCTTCTTGATACGTAGCGCCATCTGCCATACAACCCGGTAACTCTGGAACTTCTGCAATGAAAACCCCATCGTCATTACTCCAGTACATAATAATTTCGTATTTACTATCCATCTGAAACGTCTGCTAATTTATATTTTGTGATTACTTTGCGAACTTGCCTTATCTGATAGCCCTTTGCCAGACTTTTAATCGGTTGAAGATTCAAAATCTCTTCAACATCATCTCGCGTAAAAATATGATGATCTCCTTTAATCCGTAGATCAAATTTCAAATATTTTAGGAGTGAACACAAATCCGAGAATTGAATATTCTTATCCGAATTTCCACCAAGAATTTTTAGCAAGAGCTTTTGTTGCTTTCCCATTAATTATTTAATTTAAAACGGATGTTCCGTTTTTTAATCATTATGATCAACCCTGTAAAAGGTTCATTCTGTAAAAAGTTGAATAAATTCCAGATAGCTCTGATTTTTTTGCTGCTTCGACGCCATAAACTGGCTTGTATGCAAGGACACTGCCTGAGGTGCTCCCATATTCAACTGTTCCGTGATCCAGATATTGCTTGCAGAGCTACGACGTTTCAGTTCGCTGGCGATCCAGATTTTCCAGTCTGCGGACTTCAAACTGCCATCAATGTCTGACCTCGTTTTTCCCAGACAGAATAAGGCACGTTTGATATGGCCTGGAAAAAGTGGACATGAGAAGCTCTTAAAGAAAGGCTAAACC
>CAWUII010000096.1:0-7260 GCA_963922575.1 uncultured Opitutia bacterium | reverse complement strand
AGCGGACGCTTTCGAACGTTCGTGCGGCGCAGGGACGCGCCTGCGCTACCGTTACGGCATTTCCCCGGGTAGGGCAGCACCCTCCCTGGTGCGCCTGCGTCGTGTTTAGCTGACGCTCTCGAACGGTTCATGCGGTACAGGGACGCACCTATGTGCTCTATCGCCGCAATATACGCTTGATTGAACTTTTCAGCAGCAGCGAAAGATTTGTTCCAATAATAGTCAAAATGTTTTCTAACCTCTATGCTCGCCTTAGGATGCTCTTTTATTTCCATTCTCAAGTTTCTGCTTCATGTAAGCAAAAGTCTTTTCGACTGGCATACATTCTACTTTACCTTCTCGGATTTCACGTGAACGATATTTGATTTCTTTTTTCCATTCATCGCTCAAACCAGAATCTTCTTTTAGCGCATGAATTAAAGCCGCCGCTTCATCCAGCTTTTCAGGAGACAGACACTTGAGTTCTTCAACTATAGTTTCTAGCACGATCATGACCTCAATATCGAATAAAATTCTGATTTGATCAAGCGCGCATTTAGCAATCTAACTTCCGGCTAAGAAACAACAGCAAATTCATTAAGTCATTGCCTTTATCTTCGCGTCTTTGACTCCACCGCGTCCTGCGGCTCCTTGCCATAATACGGCGCAGAAGATGTTGCCTTCTCCATGTCATGACAGGATCGGCTCGCGGGATACAAGGTACCAGTATTTAATGAACATTAGCAGTTGAAATCACACTATTATCAAATAAGTTAAAAATTATGGTTTCACTTGAACATAGTCCTGTAGTGTCATCGCCGAAAGTTCTTGGCGGAACTTTGGTTTTTCGGGGCACCCGTGTGCCTGCTCAAACATTACTGGATTATTTGAATGATGGGTTCACATTGGAAGAATTTTTAGATAATTTTCCATCCGTCAACCGGTCGCTGGCCGAAGAGTTCTTATTACTTGCTAAAGATAATAAAATTGAAAATCATATTTGATGAGAATGTGCCATGGCCGTTGAAACAATTTTTTTACAGGCATGAAGTTACCAGTATTCAGAAAGAGGGCTGGGCTGGGATAGAAAATGGTGACGTAATTAAGAAGACGGATAACCGGTTTGATGTTTTGCTGATTGCAGATAAAAACCTGAGGTATCAGCAAAATTTGTTATACAGGACGATTGCAATTGTAGAATTACCGACAAATCGTTGGCCTGTCTTAAAACATATTGCACATCGCATTGTCAAAGCAACTGAGATGGCAAGTCCTGGAACATACGTGATCATTGAACCTTAATCCTAGAAAAATCAGTCGACTGAGGTTCTGTTTTATAAACTACGAAAAGACGCTAAATTGCGCGAAACAAACCCGACACCAAAAAGGCAACTGGCTTCAGGTGTGTAATACCAATTCGCAAAAGGTTTGAGCGGATGTAGAAGCGGCATCTTGCACATTGATAGCAGAGTGCTTCGGTAGCCACTTCGGATGACCAATATCCACTTCGCCCCGCATGCCTCTGATTTGCGATGTCAATGGAGCAACAATCGTGATCGCACCTGCATCGTCTGGTCCAGGATAGGCTAAAACCAAAACAGGTCGACTTTTCTCAATCATTCCCAGTTCAGCAAGCCAAACTTCGCCGACTATAGGTTTAGTATTCACCCAAAGAGAGATTCCAGGATTGTGCTTGTTCCTCATCCGATTGCAGTCGTTCCGGATGTGCCGTAACTGCAAATGGCAGATCATCACGTAATGCAACTTGTGCAAAAAAAAAAATTAACTGCATCGCTTGGTTTCATTCCAAGGCGATTGAAAACTGTTTCTGCCTTTTTGTAGCGATCTGACTCGACTCGTGCTCTCAATAATATGCTTGTTTGACTGGACATGGCTCAGAAGTGCTCATTCGCGAGTCCATTGAGAAAGAAAGTAAAAACGACTCGCAATGGACTTAGACTTTGCTAACTTCAGAACATGAAATACCAAGATCGAATAACATTTAATCCTAAGCAATGTGGTGGAAAGCCCTGCATTCGTGGATTGCGTGTACGGGTTAAAGACATTCTTGATATGCTGTCAGCGGGTATGAGCGAATCTGAAATTCTTGCAGATTTTGAATATCTTGAAGTTTACGACATACGTGCTGCGCTTGAATACGCTGCGCTTCAAGCAGATCATCCAGTACTTAAAGTAAGTTAAGTGAAATTTCTTCTGGATGCGCACTTGCCCCCCGTGCTTGCTCGTGTGATGGCAAGAGAAGGTTATGAGACGACCCATGTATTTGATTTAAACATGGACGATGCTGAAGACTCTGACATTCGGAACTATGCGGGGCAAAACGGTTATGTGTTGATTAGTAAAGATGAAGATTTTGTTGGTTGTCTTGGAAGTATGAGTCAGTGTCCACAATTCATTTGGATACGAATCGGTAACTGCAAGAACAGGAAGTTGATCCATACGATCCTAGAAAAATTGCCTATTGCTATTGAATTGTTAAATGCTGGTAACTCGATGGTCGAAATTTCTGAAAGATAAGTTTTCAGCCACTTTCGAGCGCAGCGACACTCAACCGAAGGGCGAAGCAAATATACAGGATTAAACGCGGATCTTCTCACATGCATTTGTTTATGATTATTCTCAATCATCCGCGTAAATCAGCGTCAATCCGCTCTTCGGCTTACCCAGGGCCTGTCGAAATGGTGGCTAAAGAAAGGCTCATCATCACCGCAAAACAGGGGGAGAAGCGACCTTGCTTTTTCTGATTTATTCGAGTAATCGTAATGTTAATATTTACGGAATGACCCGTTCCGAAATGCCCCGTCCCTGGTGCGCCTGCGTCGTGTTTAGCGGACGCTTTCGAACGTTCGTGCGGCGCAGGGACGCGCCTGCGCTACCGTTACGGCATTTCCCCGGGTAGGGCTGCACCGTCCCTGGTGCGCCTGCGTCGTGTTTAGCTGACGCTCTCGAACGTTCATGCGGCGCAGGGACGCGCCTGCGCTACCATTATATATTGCATTTCCCCGGGTAGGGCGGCACCGTCCCTGGTGCGCCTGCGTCGTGTTTAGCTGACGCTCTCGAACGTTCATGCGGCGAAGGGACGCGCCTGCGCTACCGTTATACATTGCATTATCCAATCTCAAGGAAATAGTTGAAAGTATTGCGGAAGATAATCCCGCTGCGGCTCTAAAGGCCGGTAAAACAATTCTCGCTAAAATCGAAATACTCCAGGTTTGGCACGGAGCTCAGGACGCGCCTGATTTCTAAACTACACTAACGAATTCCCCCAAAAGCTCTGTGTTGCAGTGCCTCCGCTTGAGACAGAACAGCAGTGTGGCACTAGTACATCGTAGTTCGCATACGTCCGTTACACTTTGGTTCTGTTTCATTTACCTACGCCTGATTATAAAGTACTCAATTCTAACTCCTGATTTCTAACTTCTGAATTAAGGTTTTAAAAGTCCGGGTTCCTTTTCTGGATTTGTTTATCATCATTCTCAATTGTCCGCGTCATCCACCCTCCGACAGGCTCAGGGCTCGGATATAGAGTCTCCCGAGCATTCGACGTTCGATGTTCAAAGAGTTTTTTTTGGTTGTTGAATTCACTCCTCACTTTTCACAATTCACTCCTCATTCACGGGTTGACAGGATAAATAAAACCCTGTTTATCTTGTGAATCCTTTTAAAAGAACGCGAAATACAAGCGTCTCAATAAATTTTTTAAAAAAAATAAAATAAAATAAAAAAACTTATTGACAAAGATAAAAAAAGAACGATTATGCGTGACATTTAAAGATCAATTGTAGATTTTTAAAACAAACGAACAAACGAACAAACAAACAAATAGATAAATAGACAAATGAATAAATTAATATATTCAATTCTTGGGGCGAGTGCCCTTGCGGTATTGCCTGCTCAGGCTGTTCCTCAATTGCAGCTTGATATTCGTAATGGTAGTTATGATAATGCTACTGAGACTGTCTTCTCAGACGGTGATGCATTTACTTTACTAGCATATGCAAATCCGCAGGGGAATTTATCTGACTCCGATATAATAAATAGTAATTTCTATTTGTCAGCTGCTCTTTTGAAAACTGATGGTAGTGACGTAGCTAATACGTCAGCAGATTACGGGTCATTTTCTATTGGAAGCACTACATATAATGTAACCTCTGATATGCTATATGGTACACCTCCCGTGGAAACTGCTCTAGCTAATCAAGGTTTTGATGCACAGGATCTTTCGACTCATTCTGTATTTCCGACGTATTTTACTGAACTTGAATTTCAGTTCAATGCTAGCGACACCGTAGCTGAATATGACACTCAACCTGGTGCGGGCGCAGCTGCATTTGATACTAGCGGAAATGGTATGTTTTATAAGGAATTTGCTGTAAATACTTCTGGTCTAGCAGATGGTTATGAAATTCATTTTGATTTGTATGATACAGTTTTGAGAAACAATGGTGATATTGATGCGGGTATTAATGCACCTTTTTCGCATGATGCGCAATCATCCGGTCCTTCTTCTCCTCCTGCTGGTCCTGGAAACATAGTTCCAGAACCAAGCACATATGCTATGTTTGGTCTGGCATCTCTAATGCTTGGATTCGTGGGTTATCGTTCACGTAACAAGAAAAGCTAATTTTAAATAAAGTTTAAATTCTCGAAAACCGTCTCTCGCAAGGAGGCGGTTTTTTTTTAGCAATGTTTGCGTATCTGATGTTACTTAAGAGATTTAGATCACCACCAAAAACACGAAGAGACAATGAAACTCCCTGTGTAGCAAGCAAGCAGCGGTTATCTGGCTTGAAACCCAGAGATTACGATGTTCGTACAAACCGCTCTAAAATAACGTATGACCCCGCAGCTTGGAGGCTGTTGAAAAATAGGCAATTTTCATGGTCATCGCTGTTGGGGATGAGGACACAGGTCAAGTGCTGAAAGATTGGAGTCGATGAATTTCGAAACGCCGGAAGGGCTTTCTTCGGATTAGAGAGGCCACTAGCCATGCACAAACATCCCCTAAATGGGTCAGTGAGTGTCCTCTTTTCGAAAAAGTATGTTTCAGAGGTGTTAATTTAACGATCCGCTTGATGTTTTGAGCCATCGCGGTCATCAAGCATTGTTCTCTCATCTGGTCTAGTCCACGACGTCGCGCTCGTCTCAATCCCATTTGCTCTTTGGCTTCACCGAAAAGTCTTTCTATACGGTTGCGCATGTGCTGGCTGACTTTATTAACCCGATTCAAGGCTTTATCCGTGCTCAGGCGTTAAACCTTTATTCAAGGCCTGCTGCACTATCTCGTAGAACAACTCACGAAATAGGAGCGTTCCAGCAAAACGACCGTGGTTGGTTTTGCTGAAAGTCGAGTGATGCTCGAGTGATGCGGCACTTTATCCTCCAGGCTTAGCCCATAAAACCAGCCGGTAAGCCAAATTCAAATGAACTTCCTGGCACAAGTGTCGTTCCGAGGTAATGCCGTGTAGATAGCCAATGAGCATCATACGGATCAAAACTTGGGGATCCACGGAAGGTCGCCCCTTGTTGCTGTAAAGCCCCTTGGTTCGCTTATCAATGAAACTGAAATCAATGTGCTTTTCCATTAAACGCACAATATGATCTGTGGGAACCATTGATTCTAGGCTTACCAGCGTCATGAAATCTTGCTGCTGGTTGCGTTTTCCCTGCATAATTGTAATTTAACCAGAGAAGTATCGGACTGAAAATCTTTTTTTGACTTTTTCAACAGCCTCCTTGCATACGGGGGATTCTGCAAGTTCAATTTTGAACAAAAGTACTTGAATTTTTTTTTAAATATCGTTTTCTTATGTTTCGAAATTATTGCTAAAGCAAATATTCTGAAAAATCATAACTTATTGATAAAAAAAATAGGGTTATCGTCAGTTCGATTTCAACCAGAGTATCCAGTCATTTGATCATTTAAACTGCTAAGCTTCACTGCACACATTCTTTATATGTTAAATTTTTTTTATTTATTCTTGGTTTCCACTTTAATGTTTAATGCTGCACTAAAGGCTGACGAAGTAGCGCGTTCAGGAACTGAAAAGAAAGCATCTGTCATAGTAGGAGATACTTCTGCTGAAGAAGTAGCACCTGCTGACGAGATGCCTGCAGAACTCATTGAAATGGCTGGTTATGTAGCTGCACAAGGCGAGGGTATACCATCGCTAAAGTTAGACAATATAGGAATCACTGCACTTGTATCTGGCTTAAAAGAAGCAATTGTTGGCGAAAAAAAAATTTGGGAAATACCGCCAGAATCTGTTCAGGATGCGATCGGCCGCATGCAGGCACGCGCCGAAGCAGTAAAGGCTGAATCTGACCAAATTCCTGAAATCAGTGAAGATGCTTTGAGGATATTAGGTTTTGTAATTGCAGAAAAGTCTGGCTTGCTACAGTTGGGTTTTGATTCAGATGATGCGGTTTCGATTGGTAAAGGGTTTGTTGCTGGTGCAAGTGCGACTGATCCGGATCTTTTTAAAAAGGCCAAACTGCTTGCTTTTAAGGAATTCATGCAAAAGCGTATTACGGCAGCACAGGTCAAAGCAGAGGCTATTGCTGCCGAACGCATTGCCATCGGTAAAGTATTTTTTGAAAAACTGGCCGCAGATACAGATGTCCAAAAAAGTGAGTCTGGCTTACACTATAAAATACTGAATCCCGGTGCCGATGAGAAACCAACTCCGGAAGATACAGTATTGGTGCACTACAGAGGTAACTTGATTGATGGTACTCAATTCGGCAGTTCTTACGACCGCGGCAAGCCTTCTAAGTTTCCACTTAGTGGAGCTGCCGCGGGTTTCGGTGAAGGGCTTACAAAAATTGGGGAAGGTGGTAAGATAATCCTCTATATCCCAAGCGAACTAGGCTACGGTAATTCGCAACTTCCAAGCGGTTTGGTCAAGCCAGGAGATACTCTTATTGTTGAGTGTGAGTTAATTGAAATAAACCCTGATTAAGAAGTTCCGCATGTGGACATGCCGTTGGGGGCTGTTGCGCCCCCGGGATCGCCAGACTCCCGTCTGGCACCACGTCTGTGATAGGTTGCAACGGTCGTTGCCTAATTTTACCACTTCAGTTCCGTATGGGGTCATGTCGTTATGTTTATAATCCTTGAAGAGGTATTTGGAGAAAGGGGAGTTTGTACACTTTAACCGCAAAATTTGAACATAATGTTTACAATACTGTCTGCGGCAACGACGGAGCAACTGTGTCTCAAGCAAGCTCATAATTAAGTTTTTGTATGTTTGATTGGAG
>CAWUII010000095.1:0-7375 GCA_963922575.1 uncultured Opitutia bacterium | reverse complement strand
AAATCATGAAATTTTTCACAATTTGCACTTGCAGACCTCCTCAGATGGCTAGATTTATTGAATGAACTGCACAATTATGGTGCCGTTAACAATTTGAAAGACAGAAGGCTAGACTTGTACAATCAAAAACGACAATAAAGCTATTCAGGCAAACTGTTATCAAAATCAAGATGGCAGTGATACGTCTAATTGCTGATCTTTCTGGGGATCACTACCTCGGTTCCGGCAACGTTTTTAACTCCACGATAGCCCTTGTTCACAAGTACACTCTCTAAAGCCTATTCGAGCTCCGACGAAGGCAGTCGTTAGTCGTTTGGCCAACGTGTAAAGCGGCTGGCGTTGATTGAGCAAGTGCTCAAGATTCTGTTGGAAAGGTTGCGCAGATTATTCGTAACGAGGCTTGGGTTTCATAAAAATGACCCGATTTTTAATGTTTAGGCGAGTCTACTGGTCTCTGGATAATCATATAAATTTGATGTTCAAATATATGTGGATTTTCAAGGGGCGACTATTTACTTTTTAGGCGGCAGAATGACTCTGCGACGTGGGATCGTGCGCCTTGTGGGTTGACTCTTTCTAGTGTTGTTTGGTGCCTGAATATTCGGCGGTAGTGGCGGAGAGGCTGAAGTTGCCGAAGGGGATGTCGCGACAACGGGCAATGGATTTGCAGAAGCGGCCATAAGACTGACCTGCTCACTGCGGCCATCGGCAGTGACGGTTATGGACATGCTTGCTGCATCGAAGTTACTGACACTGATGCCGTTTTCGGAACTATTTTCAGCTATCCAATAGCCCCGGTTCTCCGACTTTTTGAACAAGCTAATCTGATAGGCGCCCTTGAGTTGTACGACGCCTCTGAATTCCAGATCCCTTGCAAGTGGGCTGTTGGATTGCTGAACGGGCTTTTGAGGGGTCGGTTTTAGTCTGCTGTAACCCGGTGGCAGAAACGGACTGTTGGATTCGAGTTTTGACGAGGCGACAGAGAGACTGTTCAGGCAAGCGCAAGCGCTAATAACCAGCAAGCTTTTGATAAACAAGTGTTGCAAGGCATTCATACGGATTACAATTCAGGCAACAGTCACTGCTGTTTGCTTTGTTCTTCAATGTCCATCATCGGAACTGCCTCGGGTTCTGTTTCTACTGCTATCACTTCGATTGCATCTAACGGCGCTGTTTCGGTTGTTTCGACTTCTGTTTCGGTTATGTTACTTTTTTTCGCTTTTTTCTTTTCAAGCAGGTTCGCTTTCTTACTTAACTTTTCTTCTTTGCTCGCATCCTTCTTTTTTTCTTTTTCAAATCGACTACCTTCCATGTAAATATCTCCCGCTTTATTGGTCTTCAAGTATTCTTTGACGGCGCTTGTCTCTAGTTCGTCTTCGATATACTTGGTTGCAAAATCACCTGCCTGCGTCGGGTTTTTCAGTACTTTAGGTCGGATAAATATGATTATCTCGGTCTTATTAAAATCATCGGAATCGGTTCCAAGCAAATTTCGTATCAGTGGCCATCTTCCGATAATTGGGAAATAGCTATTACTTTTGGCGATCGAGTTTTCCTGAAGTCCCCCTAGGATAACAATCTGACCGTCGTTTACGCTGACTGTGGAGGTTGCTTCTCGTTTGCCAATAACGGGTTGCGGATTGCCATCAATCTGTATATCTCGAACAACATTCTCAATCGTCTGTTCAATGACCATTTGCACCGTTCCATCCGCTCCGATTAGGGGCGTCACTGTTAACTGTATGCCGATGTCGCGGTACTCTACGTTGCTGCGAACATTATTATCGCTATTACTGAATGCAGTCGATGACGTGATTATCGGGCGAGATTCGCTCACATTGATAATACCTTCTTCGTTGTGACTAACAATAATTCGAGGTGCCGAGAGGACTTTGGTTTCACCGTCGGAATCGTTCGGTACAATTGCGGCTGACAACGAGAAATCATCTGGATTTTCGAGATCAATAATGCCGTTGGTGATCGAAACACCATCAACTGTTCCCAATGCGATTTCAGAGAAGGTTCTGATTAATCCATCACCACCATAGACAAATCCAAGTCCATTTAGTCCGCTAGTTCTGCTCTCGTTCAACGTTACCTGAGTAATGATTGCTTCAATCAAGACCTGCGGCAGGGGAATATCGATCTTCTCAATTAGACTTCCCAGCGTTTTCAAATCCTGATGCGTGCCGTAGGCGACGATGGAGTTTGTGCGTTCGTCGGCTGAAAGACCTACAAAGTTGGAAAATTGGAGCGAGCTGTTTGCAATGCTACTGTTCAGGTTTGCCGCGATGGTTGCAGGCGTCGGTGCTGCACCGGGGATTGGAGGATTTCCGGGTCCGGGTTGAGGCGTAGCCGATTGTGGATTGCTGTCATTTGAACTTACCTGAGTGTCTTTTTCGCGGCCTTCCTGCTGGCCGGAAATGATTTCCTCAATAATCGGAACAACTTCTTCGGCTTTGGCCTGCCGGAGTGGGAATACTTCGCTGCTGGTTAGGGGAGCGGCGTCGACATCGACGCTTTTGACGATGTTCATGATTATTTCCAGATTGCCCTCATGAGTGATCAGTATCAGCTGGTTGGTACGTTCGTCGGCAGTTACGCTGGTATTGCCTTCCAGATAGCTTTTCAGCGGACCCTGAATCAGATTCTCAATTCGCTGCTGCATCTCCGCTGCCTGGACAAAGTTGAGCTTAACAAACTGAATTTCTTCACGGACTTCCTGAGGCTTGTCCATCTCTGTAATCAGGTGCTCGATGCGTTGCAGATTGATCAGTGCGTCGGTAATTAGAATCGCATTGGACTTTTGAAAAATGACAACGCTGGAGTTTTGTGAGAGCAACGGAGTAATTATCGTGCCACTGGTGCTCTCTGCCTGCAGATAGTCGAACTTAAACAGTTTGGCATAGATTTGCTGGCTGGGGACCATTTCCAATGTGCTGGCGACAATCATCTCCGGCACATGACTGTTCACATTGGTGGCGGGCACCGCTTTCATGAAGCGTCCCCCCATGTCGGTCAGCATGATTCCGTTGAGGCTCAGCAGACTTTCCAACGCAAGCACGGCTTCGCTCTTTGTAAGCGGGCCACGGGAATTGAAGTTGATCTTTGCTGCGGCAATATCCTGACGACGCAGGATGATTTTGTCTGTGAGGCGTTCCAGCATGTCCAGAACCTGCAACGGACTTTCATCGCTGAGCACAATAAGACCGACGACTTCATCCGGATTCTCGATTTGTGGCTCAAGAGGTGTTACGGAAGCAGCCTGTCCGTAGGTCGGTATCTGCATTAACCACGGCTGGGCAAGCAGTAGTAAAAGAAAAATGAAATGGTGCCGCGGGTTCATCGAATATGCTTTCTCGTCAAATAAATTTGTGTACTTTACAAAGTCTAGCTGTCCTGTATTAGGTCAAACGAATTAATTTTAAAGCGGATATCCAGCTCTTCCGGCTTATTCTTATTTTTGTCTATTTGTACGCTCTGGATGTTAATGTAAGGGCTCTCTTTGCTGAGCAGTTGGTTGAGCTGAATGAGTTTCGCAATCGAGATGCGTTTGAGTCGTACACGGATCGTATGATCGTTGAATATCTCGCCTTCTCGAGTTTGTACCGGATCAATGTCTGCCGAACCGGAGAGGCCCGACTGCCGGAGAAGTTCATCAATTTTCCCGGATAGTCGGGCACTTTCAAAGGTCTTCTGCGGATCTACGCGTTTTAGTGCCAACTGGTAACTCGCCTCGAAATCGTCTGCCCGATCCAGCCACTGTTGTTGGACCATTAGTTCGGACTTGGCTTGCTGCCTGTTTGAATTCCACGCTCTGCCTCGTTTTAGGACACTGCCGGTCCAGAGAAACAAGATCACCAGCATAAATGTAAGGGCAAGTAATTGCTCTCGCACAGTCATGCGTCTGAAAAAACGTTTCACCTTTTGAATAAGCGGATTCATCAAGATGCTGCATTCCTGCCGGAGTTTTGAGATTTCGGAACGAATCCGACGTTATCAGAACGTGTATTCCCTTCTGATCGGACTGGTTTTGGACGGTAGGCTAGACTGACCTTAAAGGTTGTTTTGCCATTGCGAGTGATGGGTTTTTGCTCAGAAAGCAGTTCAAACTGTCCAGATTTCTTGAGACTGTCGACATACTGATTGAGCGCATTAATGCTGCTGGCCTTGCCTTCGACGGTAATATTGTTTTCGCCTTCGATGATAACGCTGTCGTACTCGATACCTACATTCAGTTCGAGTCGTATGTTGTTGGCAGCTTCCAGCATTTCGATGGGTCGCAGCTCATTTTGTGCAACCTGCTCCAGCTTGTTCACCAAAATTTGTTTTTCTTCGACTTTGGCCACAGCGACTTGCTGACTGTTGATTTTGCCAAATTGTGTGTCCAGCCAACTTTGAGAGATAAAGAGTATGCTTTCGGCCAGAATCAGTACCATGGTAAAAAGTGCGGCCCAGCCGGTAATGCGTACAATCAGCGCGCTGGTACGGCGTTTGCTTTGTTCCGAGGTTTTAAACTCGCTGTTGCGGACATCCATTTGCCAGAGCTGAGCTTCGGGCAGTGTCAACTGTTGCCAGTGGCCATCATAGTCGCTGCCATCGCTGTACTCGGAAATTGCGTGTTCGAAGGTGGGAAGGCCATTTTCGTCCATGCGGGTTATTGCCGGGCCCAGATGCAATGTTGGGGCTGTTTTTGGAATATCAGGGATACTTGACCTGAGCGATTGAATCGTGTCTTTGGTGATCGGTTCACGCGCTGTGTCCAACCAGACATATTTGGGGACTTCGGTACTTCTTTCAAAGTAAACTAAGCTGACACATCGGTCGCCCTCAAGTACTACGAGCGTGTCGTTGTGAAAACGAGCGCCGGACAGTGTCGCAAAATCGGGAATGACCCAGGCATAGTCATCCAGATCCGTAAAGCCTTCGCTTTTTATCCGCTCCCGACGTGCGGCATAAACCAGCAGAGTTGACGCATTTTTTTGATAGAGATAACCCCAGTAAATGAGATCAATCGGAAACGGGGACATGGATTCCATACTCAGTTCAGCAAAATCGGAAATTTCCGATGATTCCAGTTCTGCGGGTACGTCGATCGTTTCAACAAAAAACATGTGCCCCGGAAGTACGAGTGTCTGCTCAGGCTTGGTCAGATCCTTTTTGGGTAATGTAGGTTCTTTACTTTTCACAATTTGTTGAAGCTTGATAATAAAGAAATGTTTTCTCAATCGATGTTCAATGCTGAATGTCGTCCGGATAAAGTTTCCGGGTCGCCCTGAGTATATTCACTGAGTTGTACGATTCTGAATGGAAATGCGATTGCGCTCTGCTCATCTTCGGAGCCTGTTTTTGGTTTATCGTCCGAAGAGCTTCCCGGATTACTTTGGGCGGAACCGATTGAATTGCCAGAACTGAAGTTGGGTTCCACTAATGCGCTGATGACAAAAGGCACTTCACCACGCAGCAGTTTTACAGTCACTCGAAGCAGGCCGACTTCAACACCGCTGTTGCCATCATTAGCTGCCGGTCTGTTTTTCAAGTAGGGCTGTTCCAGTCCATCAAAAAGGGCATCTTTTTGCCAGCCATTTTCCAGAGCAAGAATTTCGAGAACCGGTTCCGGTGCGGCATTGAGGTTGACTGCGCCGGTATTCAGGACAGAGACCAGTCCGGACAGTTGAGTGAACCGTTCGTTGGGAACTCCGTCTTCATCAAAGAATTCGTCCTCCCATACTTTGAGCAGTCGCAGCTCTTCAAGCGATTGCAGCGGGCGGTTCGCTGCGCGGTAGGGTGGATTGTTGTTTCGATAATCTTCCGATTCTGCGCCGTTAAGCCGTCTTTGGTCGTCTTCGTCGATCCAATCAAGTAAAGTACTGCTGAGTTCCCTTGCGGTTCCAAAGTCGAAGTCCAGTTGTTCTTCAAGCAGTCGATTGAGCAATGATTCGCTCATGCTGTTGATCGGTAATTTTCCGCTCTCGTCCTGAATTTCAATTTGGACTTCCCAGCCCCTGGGTACCTTTATTTCAGCGTAGTCGATGGGGTCGCTCCAGCCCTGCTCGCCGGCATAGAGCTTGCCATCGTCGATCAACGCCACTTCCTGAATGGTTGCAAGTGCCACTTCAAGCATGCTGTAGGCGTAGGACCGCACGTCGGCCGGCTCATTGAAGATTGCGCGATATTCCAGATCTTCCAGAGCTTCGTTCATGAAGCGGGTGACGACAAAGGTGATCAGCAGAATAATTGCCAGCACGGCGATCAGTACGCTGCCTTTTTTGGAAGGTGGGAATTTTTTTGCATTCAGACTGGAGGGCAATGCTCTGTCATTGCCGCACGTTGTATTTAGGGTGAAGTCCCGTGGGGAAACTCTGCTGCCAGCGGCAACGACAGAGCGTTGCCCTCCAAATGCGATTTGAGAACCTGAAGTAAATTCCTGTTTATTTGTGTGCATTCGTGGTTTAAAAAAAAGTTTCAAAAGATCAATGCACTCCTTGTTGGAACGGGTATCGTCAGGATACGTTCTTTGGTTACACCTTCATACTCAAAAAGCAGCTTTACAAATCGAGGCAGAATATACTGGTCCTGTCCGTCTCCTTCCATTGGCTGTTCTTCTTCTTCCCATGCTTCAAAGCGCTCGTCCCAGTAAATGTAAGTGATCTTGGTTACCAGTGGACTGATAAGCGTGCGGTTCAGATCATTGAGGTTTTCGACGTCTTCCTGGATCATGGAGTGCCAGAGCAGGCTGAGTCCTTCATCCGGATCGAAGTGCAGAAAGGCGTTGATGCCGAGTGTGGGCGTGTTTTCCGGGCCAACAAGGATCGGCGAATCGTCCGACATACTGAAATTCAGCAAAGGCTCTCGATAGTTGGCGAATCCCGGCGGTCGCTCCCAGCGGATGGGGTCGCTGGTGGAACTTATTAGGCTGCCGCTTTCCTGTGTTGGTTCGTTATCTTCATCTGGCTGCTCGTCGTCATCGATTTGTTCCTGACTTTCGTTCGGGATATTCGAGATTGTCGTTCCCGAAGCTGCAAACGTGGCATTTAGAAATTCGGTCACACCGTCCACATGATCGGTAAAAAAGTGACGTTCCGAACGCTCGCTCCAAATGGAGCTGATCGAAACCAGCAAGGAAACAGCCGATGTGAGCACAAATCCGGCAACTGCAATTGCAAGAACGACTTCAATCAGACTCATGCCGTAAGTGCGGCTTTTCCCGTAGGGTAATTTTCTGTGAAATGAAGGTGTATCTAAAAACTTTATTTGGGTGTAGCCACGGCGCTCTGTCGCCGTGATAATCGTGGGTCGTTGCCGTGATGTATTCTGAATGCCTCGACAGAGCAACTGTGTCTCAAGCAAGCTCATAATTAAGTTTTTGTAGATT
>CAWUII010000094.1:0-7524 GCA_963922575.1 uncultured Opitutia bacterium | reverse complement strand
GGCCAATAACTTGACGTTCAGTCTGGATGCCGGTGCGCCTGCCGGAGCGACAATTAATCCTGTGACCGGCCTGTTCAGCTGGACGCCGACCGAATCCCAGGGACCGGGCTCCTTCAACATCACCATACGTGTGACCGATGACGGGACACCGCCACTGGATGACTTTGAGGCGATTACGGTAACGGTCAATGAAGTCAATGGTGCGGCACCAGTCCTTGATCCGATAGGTAATCAGAGCGTCAACGAAGGAGTAGCGCTAAGCTTTACAGCCAGTGCAAACGATACGGATAGTCCGGCCAATAACTTGACGTTCAGTCTGGATGCCGGTGCGCCTGTAGGAGCGACAATTAATCCTGTGACCGGTGTGTTCAACTGGACACCAACCGAAGCACAAACGGGTACTTTCGAGATCACAGTGCGTGTGACCGATGACGGCACACCGCCCCTGGATGACTTTGAGACGATTACGGTGACGGTTAATACCATAGCGCCACCCACTGACTTTGTAGAAGTTAACTTCAATGACTTTGAATCTGGCTGGGGTATCTGGAACGATGGGGGCAGCGATTGCCGCCGCAACTCCAATGACGCAGCCTACGCTATAGGAACCTTCTGTGTTCGTTTACGTGACGACACCAGCACCTCGGTCATGACCACAGACAATCTTGCCTTTTCCGGCAATAGTGAGATCAAGGTCGAGTTTAGCTATTACGCCAGAAGCATGGACAACGTTAACGAGGATTTTTGGCTGCAAATCTCCACTGATGGTGGTATTAGCTATATCACTGTTGAAGAATGGAATCGTGGGGATGAGTTCGTTAACGACCAACGCTACTCTGATGTCGTTACAATCAGTGGCTTCAGTCTGAACAACAACGTTTGCCTGCGTTTCCGTTGTGACGCCAGCGCTAACGGTGATTATGTTTATATTGATGAAGTCCGCATTTCCACAAAATAAGCACTATAGCTAATCCTATAATTACTTGTACAGATCGCATTCTGGTAGTGCAGCACCGTCCCCGGTGCGCACCTGCGTGGCGTAAGCTTGAGCATTCAAACGTTCGTGCGGCGCAGGGACGCGCCTGCGCTACCATTTTGGATATGTGTCATGTGTCTGGATGAATTACGTGCTTAGCTATAATATGCCGTGTAGTAGAGCAATACCACTGCACGAGTTTTCAAGTATATTGTCATTTCATTACAATTTGAAGGCCGTGAGTGATAATCCTTCGATAAACCGTTTGTATCGGTCGATATTTTTGCAAATTGTCGCAAGGTACACTGCATGGTCAATCCAGGCAGTCATTGTGAACAGACAGGTACGCTTTCGGAATCTCTACGGTCTAGTCCGATAACGCACTGGCTGGAGAGCAAGGGCTGGAAGTATTATCCGCATCAGCTGGAAACACTTGAGAAAGTAGAGTTGGGCAAGGATGTCCTTTTGTTTGCTCCAACTGGGGCGGGTAAAACGCTTTCTGGATTTTTACCGAGTATTGTTGATTTGACAACCCGTTCGCATCCGGAGAACCAATTGCATACACTCTATATCTCACCGCTTAAAGCATTGGCGGTGGATGTGCATCGAAATTTGATGCAGCCGATCGAAGCAACGGGTATGGGGATTGTTGTTGAAACGCGTACTGGTGATACTTCTTCGAGCAAGCGTCAGCGACAAAAGGTTAAACCACCACAAATGCTGATGACTACACCTGAAAGTCTGTCGTTGCTTCTCTCGTATGAAGATGCGCCGAACTATTTCAGACACTTGCGTTTTATCATAATTGATGAGTTACATGCTCTGATGCACTCAAAGCGTGGCGATCTGTTGAGTTTAAATATGACTCGACTGGCAAAGCTGGCGCCCAGAGCACAGCGGATTGGTCTTTCTGCAACGGTGGCTGATGTGAAGACGGCAAAAGGATATCTATGTCGACCACGTAAGGGGACTGTGGTGGAAGTGAGCAACGACGTAAGACCGGAGATTGAGATTTTTCTGGGTCCGACACGTATGCCCTGGTCGGGCCATATGGCGACCTATGCGATACCCGACGTTTACCAACGCCTGATCGAGGCCAGAATGAGTATTGTCTTTGTCAACACACGGGCTCAGGCCGAACTGGTGTTTCAGCGCCTCTGGGCCTGCAATTCAAAGAAGTTGCGCATCGCGGTGCACCACGGCAGTCTGGAGGTCGGGCTTCGGCGCAAGGTTGAGGAAGAGATGGCTGCGGGCAAACTCGATGCTGTGGTCGCAACCGCATCTCTCGACCTGGGGCTGGACTGGGCAAATCTCGATTTGATTGTACAGATCGGCGCACCCAAGGGTGTTTCCAGGTTGTTGCAACGGATCGGACGCAGCAACCACCGGCTGAACGAGCCGTCCAAGGCCTTGCTGGTTCCGGGGAACCGTTTCGAATATCTTGAGTGTCTGGCTGCCAAAGAAGCCATTGCTGCGAATGACCTCGATGGTATCCCGCCGAAAAAGGGCAGCTTGGATGTATTGGCGCAGCATATTACCGCAGTTGCCTGTTCCGGTCCTTTTGATCCGCAGGCTCTGTATAAGCTGGTGAAACGCGCATGGCCGTTTCGTGATTTGAGCAAAGCCGCGTTTGAACGTGTTGTTGAGTTTGTCCGCAATGGTGGTTACGCACTCAAAAGTTATGATCGCTATGCACGACTGATAGAAACTGCTGAGGGCAAGTTGCAAATCGCTGACAAAAAGTTTGTTCGGCAACATCGGATGAACGTCGGTACGATTGTGGAAAGTCACATGCATAAGGTGAAGCTACGGCTGCGTACCTTGGGGAAAATTGAAGAATGGTTTATTCAGGGGCTTTCAAAAGGTGATAGTTTCGTGTTTGGAGGACAAGTCCTGCGTTACGAGGGACTGAGTGATCAGGGGGTGCAGGTCTCAAAAAGTAAAAGCGATCGTCCGAAAATACCTACATATGCAGGCGGCAAAATGCCCCTTTCCACGCAACTTTCGATGCGTGTTCGTGGTATGCTCAACCAAAAAAGCCGATGGGGTGCGTATCCGGACCAGGTACGCGAATGGCTGGAACTACAGCATCAGAAATCAAAAATGCCGTCGACTGACGGACTTCTGGTCGAAACCTTTACGCGCGGAAATGCGAGGAATTGCCAACACTATCTTGTGGCCTATACCTTCGAGGGGCGTAATGCGCACCAGACGCTGGGCTTTCTGCTCTCCCGCAGGATGCAACGCTTCGGCTACAAGCCGCTGGGTTTCGTGGCGACGGACTACGCACTGGCACTATGGACTCTCAATCCGGTGGATGCTGTAGATCCATTGTTTGATGAAGATTTGATGAAAGATGATCTGGAGGAGTGGCTCATGGAAACCCCGTTGTTGAAGAAAAACTTTCGCGATGTTGCTGTAATCTCCGGTTTGATCGAGCGTCGTCACCCTGGAAACCAGAAAACCGGTCGTCAGGTTACGTTTAATTCGGACCTGATCTACGATGTTTTACACAAGTATCAGTCCGACCACGTACTGCTTGAAGCGGCCCGGCAGGATGCAACGGGCGGCCTGATCGATCTGAAACGGCTGGGCAACATGCTTACCCGTATTCAGGGGAAGATCATACATCAGCCGTTGGATAAGGTCTCACCGCTGGCAGTCCCGCTTATTCTCGAGGTCAGTAAAGAAACTGTAAACAAGAAGGAAGCCGATGAACACTATCTGGAAGCGTTTGAAGCCGAGCTTCTTGAAGAGGCTGGATTGGCCTCATCTTAACTTTGTAGCCGGTAATATTGAATCCAGTTGATTTGCGGATGCTATCGGGTTCTTGTGACTATACCTAAGTGTGTAATTATATGGACACGTGTCCAAAATGGACGCGCAGGCGCTACCATTACTTGTACGGATCGCAGGCAGGTGCACCCAGTGCGCACCTGCCTGGGGGTCTTGAGCGCGTTGCGTAAGCTTGAGCATTCGAACGTTCGTGCGGCGCAGGGACGCGCCTGCGCTACCATTTTGGATACGAATCATGGGTCCAGATGATTACATACTTTAGCTATAGGTGCTGTTGCGCAACGAGCCTGGTGATCTCAGTGGCCATTTGCCGGTTGATTTGCCTTCCGGTACTTGTCGGGTGATGGTGGATACGCGGGTGGCTACCAGTGGCAGCCGCTTTGTCGGCAGTGTTCGTAACAGTGTCAGTAGCTTTTGTCTGGTGGCAGGATGAGACCCTTGCACTAACGTGCAACACATCCTTGCACTACTTTGCAACACCCCTTTGCACTACCGTGCAACATACCCTTGCACCGTCGTGCAACGCCCCTTGCGCAGTTGCGCTATTGTCGATGGTCAGTAAAGAGACTGTAAGCAAGAAGGAAGCCGATGAACACTATCTGGAAGTGTTTCAGATTGGTAACTAAACAGGTTCAGGGATTGGTTCGTTTGCAGTGGATTTCAGCAAAGGATTGGTCTTGGTAGATCTGCAACTCTCCCAGGCGAGTTAGCTCCAGAATGGCTAGAAAGGTGGCGACGATTTTCGTCAATGTCGTTGCCGAGTCAAATAATTCGGTGAAGCTAAATGCCGGCTTTTTTGTGAGATGGTGGAGGATGAACTCCATGCGGTCGGCGACGGTCACTTGTTCGGCGTGTATCTCACCGGTGGTGATGCGTTCGGACAGGTGTTGCAAGACTTGGTTAAAGGTGTTCCACAGGTCTTTTTTATCAACGGGCTTTAACGGTCGTTTTTCAGCTTTAATCATGTCCGATGATCCTGTGCGTGGCAAAAGGTCGTGGGTTTTAACAATCAGTTCTTCAATCTGGCCTGCGGCTTCCTTGAATCGCTTGTATTCGAGCAGTTGCTGCACCAGTTCCCAGCGTGGGTCGGTGGTTTCGTCTTTGCTGTCCAGATCCGGAGCCTGATCTTTTACCGGCAGGAGCATCCGACTCTTGATGTACATGAGCGTCGAAGCCATTACGAAAAACTCACCGGCGACTTCGAGATCGAGCTTTTCCATCGATTCGATGATACTGACGTACTGGCGGGTGACTTTTTCGATGGGGATGTCGTAAATGTCGATCTCGTTGTTGCGAATCAGATACAGTAGCAGATCAAGCGGCCCTTCAAAGATCGGTAGCCGGATCGCAAATTGGTTTGCCGGAGCCAGTGCGTCTTCCATGACAACAGCGATTACAGATCTGCAAGGTTCAGACGGATGGAGAACTGGACATCGTCCTCGCGAACGGCGTCTTGGCGAAAGACAACCGCGTAAATAATCGTCCACGTATTGTTCAGTCGGGTTGCGAGTGCGAACTGTGTCCTTGTAAATTGATCTGTCTCCAGATCGTACCGCGCGTCTGTGATCAGCGAGATGCGTTCATTGACCCGGTACATGAAATCGACTCGCAGTTGATCGATCTGATCCTTCAAGAAGTCGGTTGAAAGTCCGATTTCCCAGATTTCACCACTTCTGATAACAGCACGCGTTCGCACTTCTTCGAGCGTGGCGCTTTCCGTTTTCAGGCGACTGGCGATATCGAATCGAAGCCAGGGGGCGGGGCTCAGAAAAAGCTCTGCCCACGTGGCGTGAAAGGTCTCTTCTGGTTCGCCGTCGTAGCGTGTCCCTTTTTCAAGCAGTATGTCCTGATAGAAATTTAATGCTGCAAGTGTTCTTGAGCCGTAGTCGCTGGCACGTGTCTGGAAGAGGTTTTCGACGCCCAGTCGGGCTAGATGTGTCTCAGCGATCGTGTCAATGTTGCGCAAGTCGCTCAGGTTCAGCAAAGGGCGGTTAAGATTAAATGCAGTGCGGTCAATCGGCGCGATTTCACCTTCGGCATCCGGATCAGAAATATAACGATAACGCAAAACCGGTCTCAGTAAATGGCGCAAACCATCGATGTCCCAGGTGCGATTGATTGTCGAGTAGGTGGCGTATGCCCGGGCTTCCAGATCGAATCCTAACTCATAAAGGTCGCGGGTCGTCGACGCATCTGTGTTTGCAGCAGTCGCCTGATCGATCCCAAGCGTGCTGAAAACGAGCGGGTCAATTTGTTGGTTTTCATAATGAGTGACGCGCACGCCTGCCAGTGGGGTGAAGGATAACCAGTCAGTGAGCGCAATCGGACGCTCCAGGCGATAGTTGAAGTCAAGCCGGTCGGACTGGCTTTCCTGATTGATTGCTGGCACGACGGGGTCAAAGTCTTCGCGTAAGTTGGCATAGCTGGCTGAGAGACGTTGGTATACTCCGGTATCGAAGACCGGCACGGGTAGTAGATTGAAGCTGACTTCCGGTAGACGTTCCTGGATCAGTTGAAATGAGTTGGGCTGAAACCTTCCAAATGCGGATAGCAGATAATTATCGCCGGCATAAACACCTTCCACAAACGTGTCCGGCTGTTGATTTCTTGTGAAATAGTCCTGACGGAAATCTCGTGTCACTTCCGAGTCTGACCAGTAACTTGCCGAAGCCGTGATACCGACCCGTTCCCCGATATGATGTTGGTGGCGCCATTCCACAAAGCCTCGATCCGGCGAGATGGGTTGGTCGTTGATATCGTTGGGAGATTCATCCTTATCGTTCAGATATCCGGTGCTCAATGAACCAATGATTTTTTGCGTATCCGTATCATAGACATACTGAGCCGTCGGTCCGGCTAGAATTCCACGCTTGGTGTAACCATCCAGATTGGCCCCAATGCGCAGCCATGAGTTCAACGAAAACAGAGTAGTCGTCTGAATATAAGTGCCCAGTTCGCTACGAGTGCCAAAGTCTGTGTCGATAAAAAAGGGCGAACCCTCGCGCAACTTGTGAGTGTATCCCGGCAATACAAGTAGGGGCATCTTGCCGATCCTGAAGGTGGTGGCCCCCAGTTTCAGTTTGCCGCCGTCTTCGTCGAAGTATTCCAGTTTGCGAGCTTTGATACTAGGTGTAAGAAAATTGGGCTCACCGTAGCTGATGACGATGTCCTCAAATAGAGTGTGGTAAGTCGTACCTCCGGCATTTTCGCCGGAAACATAGACGGGCCATTGGCCGGTTCGCAGTTTATCGACCGAAAAGATAGCTTCATCCGTCTCATAATTCAGCCGGTCAGCCACCAGCCGATATCCTTCTTTCATGATCACAACATTGCCGGAGGCATCGGCAAGACCGTACTTCTGGTAGAAATTAATGCGATCCGCACTGAGTCGAATATCACGAAAGTCCAGTCGCGCATCGCCACGTGCAATTAAACGCTGCGCCTTTTCGTCGAACTCAATCGGCTCAATCGAACTCAGCTCTGGCAAAGCAGCGCGGAGCATCAGTCCTGAAAGCAGGGGAACCAGAATTAGAAAGATGACTTTACGTACAAAATAAGACACGATTGCGGACTATGAGCAGGCACTTTTCTGTGGACAAGTCTTTTGTTCTAATCATGCGGTATTATAGCTAAGCACGTAATCATCCGGACCCATGACACGTATCCAAAATGGTAGCAGGCGCGTCCCTGCGCCGCACGAACGTTCAAACGCTCTGGCAAATACCACGCCATTTCGACAAGCTCAAGGCCCC
>CAWUII010000093.1:0-7611 GCA_963922575.1 uncultured Opitutia bacterium | reverse complement strand
GTGCTGCGCTACCTGAATGCGATCTGTACAAGTAATTATAGGCTTAGCTATAGTATGCTATTCTACTTTATTGCAGCCGATCGAGGATCTGCTGCGCAATTTTGAAGAATTCTTTGGCTGCTTTGGATTCAGGGTCACTGATGACAATGGGGATGCCGTTGTCACAGCCAATCCGAATGGAGGGGTCGAGTGGGATTTCTCCCAGCAGCGGGGTTTTCAGGCTAGCCGCGGTTGAGGCGCCGCCACCTTCGCCAAACAGAGTTTGCCGTGAGCCATCCGGCGCTTCCAGGTAGCTCATATTCTCAATGACTCCCAGGTGGGGTACGTTTACTTTGTCAAACATGCGGGCGCCTCGGCGAGCCACATTGGAAGCTGCCGGTTGTGGAGTGGTGACGATGATTGCGCCGTCTAGTGGGATTGTCTGAACCAGAGAAAGCTGGGCATCTCCGGTGCCCGGTGGCAGATCGACGACTAGGATCTCGAGTTCGCCCCAATTTACGTTCTGTGCAAATTGCTGGATGGTCTTCATGATCATAGGTCCGCGCCAGACAACAGGTGTATCTTCATCCACGAGAAATCCCATGGACATGGTGCGGACGCCAAAGTTTTCCAAAGGCAGGATAAGATCGTTTTCGATTTCCGGTTGGCCTGCAATGCCGAGCATCAGTGGTATAGAAGGACCGTAAATATCGCAGTCCATAATGCCAACACCTGCTTTGCCACTAGAATCCAGCAAGCTCTGTAATGCGCAGGCGAGATTGACTGTGACCGTTGATTTGCCAACACCACCTTTGCCACTGGCGACGGCAATTGCAAATCGAACCTGTTGCAGTGAAGTTTTGGATTTGGCGAGATTGTTTGCAGAATTACCGGGAACCGGTTGGTTTTTAGGCTGAACAACCGTGATCTGCACGTCGATTCCTCCAATGCCTTCGAGCTTTTCGAGCGTCGATCGTATGTCTGCTTCGATTTGTTTGGGTATTTCGTCGTTTGCCGTGGTGACTTCCAGAGCGATTTGTACGTCGTTGTTTTCCAGTTGAATGTCTCTAACCAGACCGAATGAGACGATGTCACGGCTGAATCCGGGGAATTTGACCGTTGTGAGTGCAGATTTGATGCTTTCTGTATTCATACTTTTTAGTGGTGAACTGTTAAATTGAGTCGATACGAGCTCGGTTCAACTCGAATAAGGTTAAATTTGACTAAAACTTTGCTGTGCGCAGTGAAAGCGAATCGTTTTGCGTTTGCGCTTTTCGATATTCTTGAATTATTTGCTCGGTTATGCATGTCTTAAATAGCTGTCTGCTTTTATCGGTGTTGTTTTCAGCAATACCAGCCCCATCATTTGCGCAGGTGATCAATATTGGCGATGCCGTGCGTGAAGGTGAAAAGTCGCTTTCAGTGAGTATCGAGAGTAATCATGCCAATACCTTGACGCTTGCTCGCCGGGCCTTTGAGTTGCATGGTGGTTATACACTTACATCCCCACAGCAAGCGGCGTACACATTTAAGATTGATCCAGTCGACGACTCTTCTGCCATGCTTTTTGTACTTTCCGGTCGGCCGGCTCAGGAACTATACCGCCGAACGATACGTGGTCGTGATCTGCAGGACGCAACGCTGAGAGCCTGTGATATTGCTGTCGAAGCAACTTCAAAAACAAAGGGCTTTTTTGCGGGCAAGCTTGCATTTGTCAGAAAGCAGGGGAGCACTGCTGAGCTTTACACGAGCGATTTGTTGTTTAACAAGACCAAACCTCTGACAGCCGACCGTGCTCATGTCGCGAGTCCTGACTGGTCCCCGGATGGCACCAAACTGCTTTACACGACGTACTACAAATCAGGCTTTCCCGATATTTACATGATTGATTTGGTCAGTGGGCGCAGGGCTCCGATTGCAACATTTGGTGGCACTAACTCCTCACCCGCATTTAGCCCAAATGGTCGACGAATCGCGATGTCTCTCTCAGGTAAAGGAAGCAGCGATATTTACATCGCCGATGAAACGGGTAAAAATCTACGTCCCATTACCCAACAAAAGAGCATTGAAACATCGCCCTCCTGGTCGCCGGATGGCCGTTGGATTGCAATAGAGTCCGATCTTCCCGGAAAGCCACAACTCTACGAGATTGCAGCGAATGGTGGCCCCATGCGCCGTCTGCCTACCAATATCAGCGGTTATTGTTCTGAGCCATCGTGGAACCCTGTAGACAAAGACCTGATCGCTTTCACTGCAGCAGTGGGCGGTGGGTTTCAAATAGTTGTGTACGACAAAAGCGCCCGGAAAAGTGAAATACTGACCAGTGTCTCTGGTTCTGCTGTGGAACCCGAGTGGCTGAACGATGGACGCCACCTGATATTTACCCAGAAACACGATGGTACAAAGCGGCTGATGATTCTGGACACCCGAACAAAGAAGATCAGTGCGCTTCACCGATCCGGTTTTGGTGAAACTTCGTCGGCTACCTTTGTTTACTAAAAAGTAGCTGTTGGTTGTGTCTGTGCTGAAAATAGCTTTTATACGCTTATGAAGTGGAAAAAAGTGTCTGAATTCGACGAAATCATCTATGAGAAGTGTGATGGAATCGCTAAAGTATCGATAAACCGTCCACATCGTCGCAATGCATTTACTCCGGATACGGTGCGTGAAATGATTGAAGCGTTCACGGATGCCCGAGAAGACACACAAATCGGTGTTGTTTTGCTGACAGGATTTAATCCACAGACAGACGGAAAGTTTGCCTTTTGTGCCGGAGGCGATCAGAAAGTCCGCGGACACAAAAAGGGTGGCTACATTGGTAGCGATGGCGTGCCACGGCTTAATGTGCTGGATTTGCAAAAGCTAATTCGCTCAATGCCAAAAGTTGTCATTGCTTTGGTAGCCGGCTATGCGATTGGAGGAGGGCATGTGCTGCATGTTGTGTGCGATCTTACCATCGCAGCTGACAATGCAGTATTTGGCCAGACCGGACCGAAGGTGGGTAGTTTCGATGGAGGCTTTGGCTCCAGTTATCTGGCCCGTATTGTGGGCCATAAGAAAGCGCGGGAGATCTGGTATCTTTGCCGTCAATACTCTGCCCAGGAAGCTCTGGATATGGGGCTGGTCAACAAAGTTGTGCCTTACGAAAAACTGGAGGCAGAGGGTGTCCAGTGGGCAAAGGAAATCCTAGGCCACAGTCCGCTGTCTATTCGTTGCCTGAAAGCTGCATTTAATGCTGATGTTGATGGTCAGCAAGGGCTTCAGGAGCTCGCCGGTAATGCAACGCTGCTCTACTATCTCACCGAAGAGGGTGAGGAAGGTCGCAAGGCTTGGAACGAAAAGCGCAAGCCAAACTATGGCGATTATCCCTGGTTGCCTTGATCAACGTACAAGAATAGAGAATCGTCAGGAGTCTTCGAAGTCTTCTTCATCTTCTTCGTCCCACTTCATGGTTTCATCTGCTTCAAGATTCTCTTCACTATCAGCGGATTCGCCGATATGGGCCAAATCGTCCTCAAGTTTTTCGTCTTCAGATTTAGCTGTTTTTACTTCTTCATCATCCAGTTCAAATCCTTCCGGTACATACTCAAGTATATCTGTTATCTCGCTAAAGAAGTGAGTGGCGCGGCCTTCGAGGAAAGCATCGTTTTGAGACTCGCGGAGTTCTTCTTCGAGTTCCTCAATGGTAAGCTTTTGCGAAAAATCAATGAGATCGTTTAACATTTTAACACGCAGACGTGTGATGTGATCAAGAAAGTCTGCGTACGGTCCCTTTTCCTCGTCCATTACATTGGGCAGTGCAAACAGCGGTTCCTCACCTTGCAAAATACTGTCCGGAGTACGTCTTAGTAGCACTGTTTTATCTTTATCGACTTTATCGATTCCAAAGGGATAGAATGCTTCTTCTACAATATTAGTCTGTAATCCGTACTCATTGAGTGGCTCCATCAGATCAATCAGATACTGAAACTGGTTTGGATCGATGATGCCGAGACCATCTATTTCCCAGCGAACCGGATCACTTATTTCTTTAACCCACCAATTCATATCTTCTCCGGTGGAGGCTCTGCACCATGTGAGTTTTGCACTTGTGTTAGGCATATTTTGGAATCTTATTTAATGGTTAAGGATTTAGGGATACGTACTATCTGCATTTAACAATACAACGGGTTAAATCTTGCTGAATTCAATTGTAAAGTGCTTTGTAAAATTTTTTTCAACTTTTAGTTTCAAATACACATTTTTATGGGTTACATTTACGAAAACATTGTTCGTCCGATTTTATTTAAAATGGACCCTGAACAGGCGCATGATCGCGGACGTGCGCTTCTGATGACGCTGAGCAATATGCCGACACTCTGTTCGTTTCTCTGCAAATGTAATCAGGTGCGCGAAGAAGATCCCGTCCGATTGTTTGGTCTCGAATTCCCCAATCGTGTTGGGCTTGCAGCGGGTATGGATAAAAACGGTGAGTTCCCCCGGGCAATGGAAGCATTGGGGTTTGGTCATGTGGAAGTCGGTACGGTAACACCCAATGAACAGCCCGGCAATCCGCGGCCAAGACTGTTTCGGTACCCGGAGCAAGATGCTTTGATCAACCGTATGGGGTTCAATAACAAAGGCTCCGAGGCCATGTTGCAGTGCCTGTCTAAAAATTATCCGAAAAAAAAGCGCAAAATGCCGGTTGGGGTTAACATTGGAAAGGCCAAGATGACTCCTTTGGATCAGGCGGTTGATGATTATCGGACGGCGTTTCGTACTCTTGCGGATCAGGCAGATTACTTTACCATAAACATCAGTAGTCCAAATACTCCAGGACTTCGCGATTTGCAGTCCAAAAGTTACTTGTATGATCTGTTGCTTGCGCTGCGCGATGAAAACCAAAGCTATGCAAAAAAGCTCGGGCATAAGCCACACCCGCTCTTACTTAAAATCGCGCCGGATCTCAATTTTATAGAAATCGATCAGATCCTGGAAGTGCTACTTGATTTGAACTACGATGGGGTTATCGCAACCAATACAACAGTAGGTCGCCCGGCAGGGTTCTCATCGACTGAAACTGGCGGTTGGAGTGGAGGCAGTCATATGAACCGCATTTCCAACAAAGTTATCAACTACATTCACCGTTCCACAGAAGGGAAGCTGCCGATTATAGGTGTTGGAGGCATCGACTCTGCACAGTCAGCCGGTGAGAAGATGGATGCTGGCGCAGCCATGGTGCAGCTTTACACCGGGTTTGTATACCGGGGGCCATTTTTTGCAAAAACCCTGGCAAACGCCTTAAAGGCTCATGGTGAGCACTGGATTTGAATGCTTTCTGAATCTGTCTGGACAGAGCGGATTGCCGATCAGCTCTGTAGTTTGAAGAAGATGCGCTTGCCGGCCTGGAAGATCATTGCTTCTACAGGGCGTTCAATCATTGTATTTGGATCGTCCTGCTTGGCTGAGTCGATTTTGACGCCACCCTGCTGCACGAGGCGACGTATGGCACCTTTACTGTCGAACAGTTTGGACTGCGCCATAACTTCAACCAGTTGAGCGCTTTCAGCGTCTTCGAAAAGGTCACTCCAGGTGAATGTCGGCATGTCATCCGGCAGTTTGTTTTTGGAAAAGACGGCTTCAAACTGTTCAAGCGCGTGTTTGCCGGCCTGCATCGAATGGAACTGCCCGACAAGTGCAGCGGCCAACTGCTTTTTGGTATCCATCGGATGGTTCTTTTTGAGTTCGGCTATCTTTGTTTCATCAAACTCAAGCAGCAGGCGATAATAAGTCCACATGGTGTCGTCGCTGATGGACATGATTTTTCCAAACATATCTTTGGAACTGTCGGTAAATGCGATGTAGTTGTCAGCGCTTTTGGACATTTTTTTGGTTCCATCCAGTCCAACCAGTAATGGCATCGTGATAACCGCCTGTTCCGTCTTGCCGGCATCCTTTTGAAGCGCACGTCCGACCAGCATGTTGAAGAGTTGATCGGTGCCACCGATTTCCACATCGGCGTTCAATATCAGAGAATCGTACCCTTGAATGAGCGGGTAGAGGAACTCGATAATGGAGATAGGCGCCTGCGACGCATAGCGTTTGGCGAAATCATCACGCTCCAACATCCGGGCGACGGTCATCTTGCGGGCTAGCTTGAGACAATCCTCAAAGCCCATTTTGTCAAACCACTCGCTGTTGTAGACAACCCGGGTCTTAGTTTTATCCAGTATCTTAAATGCCTGTTCCATGTAGGTTTCGGCATTCTGGGTAATCTGATCTTTAGTCAATGTCGGGCGTGTATCGGAGCGGCCGGAAGGATCGCCGATAAGCGTAGTAAAGTCACCAATGATTAAAATGGCCTCGTGCCCGAGATCCTGAAACTGCCGTAGTTTGTTAAAGACAACCAGATGGCCGAATGTCAGATCCGGACGAGTCGGGTCGACCCCGAGTTTGACCCGCAGCGGTCGATAGCCCTTGAGTCGCTCCTCAAGCTCGGTTTCCCCGATAACGGTGTCCGTGTTGATACGAATGGTTTCAATTAAACTCATGAAAGAAGACTATAATTATTTGTACAGAATGACCTCTAACAAAACAAGCGGCTGGAAGCCGCTTCTACAATTAGTACTGAACGCTGATCATCAACTGCTTCCAGTAAAGAAAAAAAGTGCTCGTGAACTCTGCGAACATCGAACTTTGAATGTTCCATTATCGGTATTCACCGTTCGAAGTTCGCAAGGCGCTGTCTTACGGTTTCGTAGAGAATGACGCCGGCGGCGACGGAGACATTCAGGCAATCGACGGTTCGTGCCATGGGAATGTGGATCAAGTGATCACAATGATCTGCGGTTACTTTACGTATGCCCGAGTCTTCACTGCCAAGTATGATTGCCGTCGGTGCAGTCAGATCGACGTCATAGAGCAACTGGTCGCCCTGATCGGATGATCCGATTAATTGGATACCTTGATCAATGAACTTACGTATCAGCTGTCCAATATTTTTAATCCTTAGAAACGGCACATCATCAGCACCGCCACAGGAAACATCGCGGACGGTTGGCGTGATACCGCAAGCGTTTTTTACCGGAGCCAGCACGGCAGTTACATCCGCGCCGGAAGCAGTGCGCAGGCAGGCACCCAGGTTGTGTGGATCCTGCACGCCTTCGAGGATAAGGATCAACGGATTTTCGGTGCGTTCAATAAGATCAAAGAGATCATCTTCATTTTCCAGATGAATTACCGTTGGCCCCTTGGAGTGACGCGGCGCAGGCTTGATTTTGTGTTTGGAATTACGGCCCATGTAACAAAAGAATGATAGGGGAATACTAAAGTATAAAATAAAATTAGTGTGGCTCGAATTGCTTTTGCAATGCGAAATCTGATCTCTAATTTGCAGAAGGTTCGTAAATTAGCAACGTTCATTGTGCTGAATCTATCAGGGCTTGGACTTTCGGCAGTTTTTGATGCGGATATCAGTATAAAGTTAAGCTTGTAAATACTTGTACAGATTGCATTCAGGTAGCGCAGCACCGTCCCGGTGAGCACCTGCATCGTGCTAGCAAAAGCGTCGGAACATTTGTGCGGCGCGAGACGCGCCTGCTTGTAGGTTACCCTACATGATAAACCAGCTTTTTGAGTCCTTTCGAGAATGGG
>CAWUII010000092.1:0-7684 GCA_963922575.1 uncultured Opitutia bacterium | reverse complement strand
ACTATTTTGCTTGCCAAAGACTTTATTCTAATTTTTTGAAGTTAATCATAAGTTCTAGCTTCTAAATTCTTTTTATTGCAGGAAGTTATTCTAAGGTGATTTAAAAACAAACTATTTATGAAAAAAGCATTTCAGGCCATCATGCAATCCTGCGGCCTACTTAAAAATCACCCTTTGATCACTTTTCCTTTCGTTTTGCTTGCGTTACTCGAAGTAACGGCGCTCTACCTTCTTTTCCTTGCTCCCCAGGAGCCATTTGCCAAGCTGCTGGCGCCCCCGATCGCTCGTTTCTTTGGTGAGCAGTTTATACACTATCCTGAACACCTCTTATTGCTGCCCAAGTTATTTTACTACGCCAAGCTATCTCTGAGCTTTCTGCCTGGAATGTTTATAAGCGCCTACTTTATTGGATTGGTTGCAGATGTTAAACTTACGCGCAAAACTTCGCGAAGATACCGAATAAAAAACGCGCTTCGCCGTTTTTTCGCACTGCTTGTTATCTGGGGGTTTAGCATGGGCGTGCTCAAGCTGGTTGAAATAGTATACGTACAAGCGGCTGGCTGGAGCGATGCTAAGGTGTATCTTACTTTCCTGCAGTTTCTGGTCTTTTTCTTATCTTTCTGGGTGCAAATCCTGTTTTTGTACATGCTCCCACTGGTTATTCTGGCAAAGCAATCGCTGTTCAGGGCTATGGTCGGGAACTTCCATTATTTGTGGCGTCTTTTTCTTCCGACTACCGTGTGTATCTTTGTGGCGGCATTACTCTACCTGGGGCTTTACATTTTCGAAAAAGACCTTGTCGGGCTGGCTGCCCGCACTTCGCCGGAGATAATTGTAGTTGTTCTTGCCGCAGGAATTCCGCTGACCCTGATCATCAACCTTCTCGTTACCACTACCTCTACCCTTCTTTTTATTGATGAACAAGAAACGGATCCAAAGGTCTCTCTCGATACTGGCAAGGAGGCCTCCTCATAATGAAACAAGTACTTTATTTCCTGCTCACGTGTCTCTTATTTACCCTGCCAGGGTGCTCTTTTGACCCTAGCTACGAAGCTGAGAAAGCCTATTGGGAAGCTCGGAAGTTGGATCGCTCGCTTCACCGGGAAAATCCGGACGGCCTGAAGGAAGAACACTATGATCAAATCATTGCAGCTTTAAGCCGGGTAAGCGATTCAGCTCCCTTTGAGCCTATGGCTGCCCAGGCTCAGTTTCAGATCGCTCAAATCTATCTTGGCCTGGAAAAAAGAGACCAGGCACACGATATCTTAAAAGAAACCTTCCTCAGATTTACGAACGGTGAAAACAAAGAGGAAGAGATCAGCAAAAACATAGCTGCCCAAGCTTTATTCTGGAGCGGTCGACTCTATGAAGCAAAGGGCGAGATAGAGAAGGCTCGTGAGGAATATGACATTTTAATGGATCAATACCCTCTGACCAGCCGTGGCCTGCAAGTTCCGGTATACCTCGTCCAGTACTACAAAAACCAGGGAGATCTTGCCAAAATGAAAGAGGCCAGTGCCAGAGCCCACTCCCATTACGAGGAACTGATGGAAAAGTACGCGGGAACTACTATCGAAGAACAGATTAAAAGCTATTCCCTGCAAGCCTACGCTCAGGAGGGAGCATGGCAGGATATTCTGGATTTCTGGGATTCCGCAAGTAAAACAGAGATAGAGCGTTCTGGAAGACTTCGAGCCAGAGTTGCCAAAGCTGACCTGCTCGCCTCACGGATGGAAAACATTCCCGAAGCTGAAGCAATCTATAAGGATATTATCGAAAATTTCCCGGTCGAACCAATCACTCCCCTGCTTAGAGTCCGACTCGGCTATCTCTTGAACGCCGCATACAAACTTGAGGAAGCTCGTGAAACATTTCAGGGGGTTCTTGATGATTTCCCGGAAAACAAGGAATTAACGATTCAAAGCCGTATCGGACTGGCTGCGATTGATGCCAGAGAAGGAAACTACGAAGAAGCGCTGCAGCGCAATATCGACCTTTTTACTGAGTATCCGGATCATGCCACCACCCTTAAAATCCCTTTCATGAAGTATCTTTATTACAAAAGGGCTGGCAGAGACGAAAGTGAAGTAGCACAAGCTTTGGAAGAAGCGATGGCAGAGTATTCTTCTCGTTGGGCTCGCGGCGGTTCTGGCAACACCGATAAAATCGCAGGCAGGCTGCTCTTCTTAGGCCTGATCCAGAAGGAAGAATGGGAAGCGGCTACGGCTCATTTCAACTCCCTCATAAGACGGTTTCCGAACGATCCGAATTTTTTGCAACTCTCGAAAGCGATTTACTGGGAGGATTCCGGTAACCCGACAAAAGCGCTGCAAATCTTTTTTGATCGTTCAAGTGATTCACCCTTTTTTCAATCCGAAGAGACTCCTTTGCAGGATATTGAGGAAACCTTCGGGGATCCTCTGGAACAGCCATGAACAAGACGATCCTCATCTGGGTAGGCATTATCGCCGGGCTTCTGATTTGCACCTACTATGAAGCGATCGGACATCTTCTGCAGCGATTTGAAGCGAGGGATTCGTACTATTCACATGGCTACATGGTTCCTTTTATTTCCGCATATCTCGTCTGGCGTAAGCGCAAAGAACTGGCTGAGCTACCACCCCAGGGATCGCTCTGGGGGCTTTCCCTCATAGTGGTGGGGCTTCTTGTACACATCGTAAGCTACTTCCTGAAAATAAATTTCACCTCCTATGCCTCCTGCCTTGTCGTCCTTTTCGGCATTTCTCTCTTTCTCGGTGGCTGGAAGATTACCAGAGTTCTCCTGTTTCCCCTGATTTTTTTGATTTTCATGATCCCGCTTCCCAGAGTGGTCATTCTCGGCATTTCTTTTGAAATGAAACTGCTTGCCGCTGAGATCAGCAGCTGGTTGATGAATATTGTTGGACTGGAAATAACGGCTTCCGGATCGAGAATTTTTTACCCCGGAGGTTTTTTATGGGTGGGAGATCCCTGCAGCGGCCTGCGCTCCCTGATCTCCTTTCTTGCTCTGGGCACAGTTGTCGTCCAGCTAACTTCGGGAAACATCTGGAAAAAAGGAATCCTGTTTCTTTCAGTCATCCCGATTGCCCTGCTTTCAAATGTGGTCCGTATCATCGTCCTGACTTTAGCAAGTTATATTTACGGAAATCAGGTAATCGACGGATTCTTGCATGACTTCATGGGCATCATGGTTTTTGTCATCGGTTTTATTGGCTTAGTCGCCTTGATGAATATTTTAAAATGTCACCTTTTTCCAGAAACAGCCTGATCGTCGTCTGCCTGCTGGCAGCTTCGCTCGCAATGCTTTTAAAGATCCAAGCCTCTTCGGCATGGGTCCCGCAACACCTGGTCAATCTGGAGGTGGTGCCCCATGAAATTGATTCATGGAAGGGAACCGATTTTCAGATCGACCAGAGCGTCTACGAAATTCTTGAAACCGAAGATATCCTGTCCCGCAGGTATCTGGATGAGTCCGGCTATCCTGTAGATTTGCTGATTGTTTTCTCGAAAAACAATCGCGACAGTTTCCACCCTCCGGAAATGTGTTACGTCGGAGCGGGAACGGAGTTGATGGATAAAAGATTTGAAGCACTGACTTTGGACGACGGCTCTTTATTGGACACAACAAAACTGGCGGTAAAATCAGATAACTACTTTTCTACCGTATGGTATTGGTTTATGGTTGGAGACCAAACGATTGCCAACCACTACTGGCAACAGTTTTATCTGATAAAAAACATATTCAGTAAGGACGCTGCTCAAGGCGCTATGGTTCGGATATCCGTTAATACAAATGACGCACTCGGAAAAGAAAAAGCCAGTCAGCTTGTTTCAAGTTTAATGCCCTACCTTAACGCCATCTATTGATGGACTGTTGCCCAAGGGTTAACAACAAACCCACTCCAAGTCCTGCGAAGTCTTTTTTCATTTGGCACAAGGTCTCGCAAAGCCGCCAAGACCGCTAAGTTTTTTTGGAAAAGGAGTTGAAAGTTAGTTGACTTGAGCTTGTCTAACATCGGCTCTGTATTCTCTGAAAAAAGTGATCTCGATTTTTCGAGTCACATTTCAACAATACTTTGATTATAAGTCAGACAAGCTTTTACAGTCTGTGACTTAAAGCCTGGCAGGTTGTGATTAGTTTCCTTGCATTCATCTTTGTGAGCCGGTCTGGTAAAGTTGGACAGGTTGCCTACTACAAATAAAGTAAAGCAACCAATGAAAAAGAGACGTAAATGGAGGGATGTCGCTTCGCTCGGAACACGGCAGAGTTCAAAAGTAAAGTAGCGCTGGAAGCGCAACGCGAGCAGCAGCGGATCCACGAGATCGCCAAGCGCTATCAGCTCCATCCCAGTCAGGTGACCAAATGGAAGAAGTCGCTGCTTGAGCACGCTCATTCGGTCTTCGAGAGTGAACGCTCGAAGCATGACGATGGCTTCAAACAGAAATTGAAGGAGGATCGCCTCTACAAGCAGATCGGCCAGCTCCAAGTGGAGGTGGATTTTTTAAAAGATAGTTGTGACAAGCTCGGTGTCACTATCCCAGAGGACGAGCTTCGTTGAGGAAGTCAATGACATGAGCATTCAAAAGCAATGTAAGCTACTGGGAGTTCCTCGTTCGAGCTACTACCACAAATCCGAGCGCAAATGGGATTTGAATGACGAACTATTGATGCAGGCCATTGATCGTATTTACATGGAGGAGCCTACCTACGGCAGTCGCCGTATGCTCGATGAACTACGGCTGCTCGGCTACAAATTAGGGCGTGATCGGGTCAGGCGCTTGATGCGAACGATGGGGATAGAAGCCCATCTATCCGAAGCCACGCTTGAGCACTCCAGCTAAGGGGCACAAGAAGTATCCCTACCTGCTTCGGGGGCTTGAAATCGAGCGCAGTAATCACGTCTGGAGCACTGACATCACGTATATTCCGTTAGGTGATGGTCATGTTTATCTCACGGCAGTGATTGACTGGTCGAGTCGCTATGTGATCAGTTGGAAGCTTAGTAATAGCCTGGATAACGCCTTTTGCATCGAATGTTTGGAGGATGCTCTGGAGGCCGAAGACAGGCCGGAAATCTTCAATACCGATCAAGGCTGTCAGTATACCAGTGACGCCTTCACTGGTGTTTTGAAGAGCCATGATATCCGGATCAGCATGGATGGTAAAGGTCGTGCACTGGACAACGTTATGATTGAACGACTTTGGCGTACTGTAAAGTATGACGACATCTTTATCCGTGCCTACGAAACGATGCCTGAACTCTACCATGGCTTGAACGCGTTTTTTCGCAAATACAATACTCGCAAGCATCAAACCTTGGGGATGAGTCCTGAACAGAAATATCGCGAAGGCTTTGAACTGAAAGGCGCTAAACGACGCAGAACTGACCGGACGCCAAAAAGGCGCACCTCTTTTCTAAAACCGCACGCCTGCAAAATAAAAACGCACGCCTGCAAAATAAAAACGCACGCCTGTGAAATAAAAACGCACGCGTTAGGAAGTGCAAAAGCACTGGCGCAAATGGTTGAGTCGTCGAACCCGCAAAGGGTAGGACGGATTGGATTGTCTTTAACCTCAATTCACGAATCTAGGATAAACAGTTCATTGTTAATTTAGCCTAGATTCAGAAGTTGGAAATTAGGAGTTAGCCTTTTATGATCAACCGTTTACAATTTGAAAGCCGGTTCTTCGCTATTTTCTGTGAAAGAATGATTCGTCGATCATACTGACTTCAATCGAAAAAGGTAGCGCGCAGCTTATAGCAAGCGAGCAGTTGGAGAGCGGTAGCGTGATGCCAAAAAAGACGGATAGTCAGCGATTCACTTCTCTTTAGCCTTCGGGGTACTGAAACGCTCGCTGAAGCGTCGCGCTACGTACTTATGCATTCCAGTCTCATAAACCGGGAATCCTAAGAGCTTTTTCCACAATAAATCGCGAAGAACCTGAAAGCCCATCGCCAAATCGCGAAACCCATTCAAACGTTCATGCGGTGCGAGACGCACCCGCGCTACCCTTACGAAAAGGATCTGAAGGTAATACCGTACCGCGAAGATTAGGATTTAGGTTTGCAGGCTATCGCAGGAACACTGGACAAAACTTTGCGATCATAAGTGTAAAGCTTCAGGCCAAGGTCCTCAGCAAGTGCAATATACTGAGAGTCATATCCACTACAACCAGTCTGGTGAGCAACTGTGAGCACCCTTTCGATTTTCACATCAAAATCATTAGCGCCCATAACTGCTTCAGCATCACTGAAGGCCAACAAGGATTCTTTCCGTGAAATCAAGCCGCCGCGCTCGTATGTAACTAAAACATTCGAGACTTCATCACGCCACAGTCGAGGGGCTGCCCAATCTGAATCCATTATAAATAACTCTCCGCAATCTTTTGAAAAATCGCCTTTTAATATCATATGGGTTATCACATTTGCATCGACTATAATCATCTATCGACCTTCCTTGATTATAGCCTGTAGCTCTCCATCTCTGACTATGTTTGATAACCGATTGCGTCTTGCTTCGATCTTTTTCAACAAATCCTGAGGTTCAATCCTAGAAGGGCTAAGCGTTTTTTCAAGTACAGCCAAAACCTCTTTATTTAAACTACGACCATGACTTTGTGCTCTTTCCCTAAGAGCTTGATGCAATTCCTTCGGAACATCTTTAATTGTTATATTCATAGCATCAATATGGTGCCGAATTGGATTTCATCAAGCAATAATTCCCTATACGGGCAGTAGAGCAGCACCACCCCTGTGCGCACCTGCCCTCAGTTGCTTGAGCTTGTCGAGATGCATTGCCGGGATTCGCAGGTGACCAGGAAGATTTACAATTCCTGATCAAAAAAATGAATATAAGGTCCGTTAAGGAGATACAGGAAGTCATTGACAAGTATTTCGAAGATGAAGCCTTGGGCAGCAATAACACTCGAGTACTAACTAAATTAATCCAAGAACTCCATGGATAAATCCGACAATCACTTTAGACGCCCTCAAACTGCTTTTGAAGTTGCTGCAGAAGCTGAAGATATGGAAAGCTTCGGCTATGCATTAAGGGATTGGCAGCATGAGCTAAAACAATTGCATACTCGCCCTCAATTTATTGATTGCTTTGCCAAAACTCCAGTTCTGTTACAGGAACGTTTTTCACAGGGCGATGTAGCAGATGCCTATCTGGCAGGATACGTTAACTTTTCAGCGGATGCCGCAAATATCCAACCGCCGGAATGGACTGACGATCCTAAACGCATTGCTCTGAATCCCTGGTTCAGTTCATCCGACCGAAAGCGCCTTCTAATCGTTAGCCCAGTTTCATTGAGAGAGAAAAACATCTTTGCCGTGCCTGAAAATGTAGTCAACATTCACTCGGGTCGTCCGAGGGTTACTTTGGCACAAAAAAAGAAAAAGAACAGACTTCGGCAACAGCGTTATCGCGCGCGTATTAAAGAACAGTTAGCGGATTACCGGCCAGCTAAAGCAGTGAAGAACCTGTGCAAAATCCAACTCACCTAAACCGGTAGGCTTGCAGGGCATTCTTCCACGGTAAATCGCGAATAACTAACTTCCAACTTCTAGTGTGAAGCGCGCTAAGTTCATAACTTTAAAAATCGCCGGTAACTTTGGAGGGCAACGCTTGTAGGTTACCTGGCGATGAGATTTACGATTTTTGAGCCCTTCCGAGAATG
>CAWUII010000091.1:0-7750 GCA_963922575.1 uncultured Opitutia bacterium | reverse complement strand
ACGTCCCGAACAACTCAAAACTTTCATTGGGGGCTCATTGCCGCCCCCAAACCCCAGCTAGGGGAACAAACTATTAGCAGACAATATTATGACTTAAAAAAGCTCTTGACGAATTCTCCCATAGCAGGGATAGGCTATAATTTTGTGGTTGGCACGTCATTTTAAAAGCTTCAACTTTAAAAAATCATGAGCAAGTTCATGATTTGACACATTCAGCCTAATCAAGCATTTTACCAAAACATGAACGCGATCCATCCTAAGATCTTTGTCGATGAAAAAGGAACTCCTAAGGAAGTGCTCCTTTCATGGGAGGAGTACCAAGACCTTGTGGAAACTCTTGGACTTGACCTTGATGAAGAATCTCAAAAAGACCTGCTTGAAGCCAAAAGAGATTTGGAGATAGGTAACTGGGATGCTTTTGTGGACATCGACGAACTTTAAGAAGGGCAAATATAAAGTTCCACCGACGTGCCCGGCAGTATTTTAGCCGTCTTCAATCGTCCTTGCAGGGTGCAATCAAGGAGAAGCTCAAGAAGCTTGCAGAAAACCCTAAAAATTATCCAGATGCAAAAAAGATGGAAGGCAACTGGGCAGGATTTTATCGTATACGACAAGGAAATTTGCGGATTATTCACCTTTATCATCAGGACAAAGACTTAGTCCTTGTTACCCACATTGCTCCGCGTGGGGATATTTACAAGGGTCGCTGAGGGTTTCACTTTGAAGGATCATGAGAACAAAACGAATGAAGATAGGTGGAGTCTCTGCGGTGTGCCATTGTTCCTTGCGCTGCCCATAGGGCAACCGCTCAGTCACCCTCCACTTTGTTCTGGGCACTCATTTCATGAGCACCATCTCCGCTCTGCCGAGCTATGTGCATGACGCGTACGGTGAATGGGGAGATGCTGTTCAAGGATCGGGACGAAGTGCGATAGCACGGAGATGGTAAATCAGAATGATTTGCCCAAAGCTGGAAGCGTAGGGTGACGAAAGCGGGTGCCCTTTGGGCGCTTGAGGAGCAAAAGTGGGCTCGGCGGAGTTTGTGCGTGGCTTTACCGGTGCCTGGCAACGAGAGCGACAATGAAAGCACCCTCCAAGGGTGAATGCGATGCGCGGTAAGGAATGGGGTGATCTGGCTGTGATTCAGAGCCTGCGAAGGCAGGTGTTTGGGTGATTGAGTTGGATGCGTAGGAAATTTCAAGGCTCGACAAGAAAATATAATTTGAAACCTAAGCAAAACTTTCTAGCTTAAAGTGTATGAGTATCACAGAAATTCTAGAATCAGCACTTGATCTTTCTTTAACGGAAAGAGCCAAAATTGCCAGTGTTCTTATTGAGAGTCTTGATTCAAATCAAGGTGTTTATGATCAACAAATGGTGGATGAAGTTGAGCGGCGAGAGTTGGAAGTCGAACAAGGTAAATCGAAGTACTTATCCGAAGAAGAATTTCTGAGTGGAATAATTAGAAACTGACAGTGAAATTAGTCTATCACGAGAAAGTTTAATCTGATGTGAATGCCATAATCAGATATTATTATGATATTTCCGAAGTGTTCTACAACCGCTTCAGAAAACATTCATCACTGGGCTACAAAAGCCCACATGAGTTCGAAGAAAACTTTTGCCCCCATGGGGGCAACCAAGCAAGCCTTCCGGCTTGCACTAACAACAACTAAACCACATATAACAACATAAGAGCATCGCGTGTCTCACTTTTTCAGGCCATATCAAACTTGCGGATTTAGGATATATCTTCAACTTCAACGTCGACGACCTTACCGTTTATCCTTAGGGTGTACTTTTTGTGAGGGTGACGATATACCGTTGATCTCGGTACTTCGGACTTGGGAACATCGGGTACGCTTATTTTTGCAGGGGTTTTTTCTTTCTTTTGGTAGTGCGTTTCCAGTTGTTGTGGGAACATTGCATAAATAACGCAGTGTTCATCGTCACTGGGTAGGTTTCGGGCTGAAAGTTCCTTTCTTAAGTCCTCCATACTTTTATGCTGTGCATCAGGACTTTCCACCGGACGACAGGTAATCGGCTTTTTACTGGTTTGCTTGCTTGCGATCTCTCTAAGCTCTTCGGAAACAGCAGCTGGAGTGGTGCCGTAGTAACCAAGGGCAACATCAGCTACTTGTGGTGAAATTTGTTTCCAACGGCCAAATTTTACATTGAGAAAAGCTTGCATTCCTACGATTTGAGAGGTCGGAGTTACCAGCGGGATCCAGCCAAGCGCTTCGCGTACGAACGGAATTTCCCGGAAAACTGCCTCAAATTTATCTTCCATATTTTGCTCCTTGAGCTGATTTCGGAAGTTCGAAAGCATTCCGCCAGGTACTTGGTATTCAAGCGTATCTATATCAATGACCTCGTTTTTGTGGCTCACATATTCACTGAGTTCTTCGTATACGGATTCAAGGTGGTGACGTATGCTTCGAAGTGTCTTGTGTTGTTGTTCACTGACTTCCGGGCAACGCTCATGGCCTTTAAGTATGGCGAGCATTCTTGTTGTATCAGGCTGTCCGGTGCCGTTTGCGAAGGGCGAGATCGAGACATCAATCGCATCCACTCCAGCGTCAATTGCAGATACGTAGGTGTTGGCGCCCAGGCCGGCGGTATCATGGGTATGAATCCAGATGGGGATTTTAAGCGACTTTTTGAGACCACTGATAATCTCAAATGCTTCCGTCGGGGGGATTAACCCCGCCATATCTTTGAGCACAACGGCGTCGCAACCCATTTTTTCAAGCTCTGCACCTATTTCGATGAACTTCTTTGCTGAATGAACCGGGCTACTCGTGTAACAAATGGTGCCGTGCGCTTTTGCGCCTGAAGCTTTGGCAGCTTCAATTGAACACTTCATATTGCGCGTGTCATTGAGGGCATCAAAAATACGGAAAATGTTCATTCCATGCTCTGCGCTGGTTTTTATAAAAGCCCTTACGACATCGTCGGGGAAGTGTGCATACTGAACAATGTTTTGCCCACGCAGCAGCATCATATGCTCCGTCTTGGGACAAGCTTTCTTCAGGGCATCCAGTCGATCAAAGGGGAACTCATCCAAAAAGCGTAAACCGGAGTCAATCGTGGCCCCGCCCCATGTTTCCAAAGCGCCAAAGCCCCATTCATCCAACTGTTCGCAGATGGGAAGCATCTGATCCGTTCGCATGCGCGTAGCTGCAAGACTCTGGTGTCCATCACGAAGGACCGTATTATTGAGTTGGACCGATTTCGAAATTGTACCGATTGTCATAGATACAATTTTTATACTTTTAGAAACAGAATTGTCGACACTACAATAGTGTATCTAAAAGTATTTGCTCAAAAATTTTTTGAACGTTTATTTTTCTATTAAGAGTGGCAAGGAACCTAGGGTTAAGCTACAATTACTGGTTTTCGTTGCGGCTCTTGAGCGCGTTGTGTATTGCCACCACTGAAAAGGTGAGTCCTTCAGCCTTTACATCTGCATAACCAATAATTTTCAGTTGCTCTGCAATCGATTCTTTGGAGGGGAAGTTTTCAATGCTGCCTGCCAGATAGTTGTAGGCGCTTTTGTTGCCGGTTGCGATGGCGGCTACTACGGGTAGGATGTACTTCAGATATATATAGTAAAAGGGTCTAAACCAGCGCGAAGGTTGTGAGAACTCAAGTACGAACAGTCTACCTCCTGGCTTCAATACACGTAAAATTTCTTCAAGACCACGTTTCCGGTCTTCAAAATTGCGGAGGCCGAATGAAATCGTCACTGCATCAACGGATGCATCCGGCAATGGAAGTTGCATGCAATCACCAAACTTAAATTCGAGGTCGGAATACGTTTCGCGGCGCTTTTTCTTTTCACGGGCTTTTTCAAGCATGGGTTCACAGAAATCAAGACCGGTCACAGATACCTTGGGCCCCAGATAATCCCTGAGTTTAAAGGCTACATCGCCGCTGCCGGTAGCCAGATCAACGATGTTGGAAGGCCTACAAGCCTTTAATCTGCGTGCAAGTACATGCCGCCAGTAAAAATCGATCCCACCACTCAAGAGATGGTTCGCTACATCGTACCGTCCTGAAATGTCGGCAAACATCTCATTAACTGCTTTTCCTTCTGGCATAAGAAGTTATGGATTTCCTTTGTTGACGCTTCGAACAACCCACTTTGACAGTTCTTTGTCAGGGTTTTGAATTACAAGTTTACCAATTTTAAAAACGGTCTGGCCGGTGTTTCGATGAATAATGGAAAGCCCGTGCTCGAAATCCTGAAATTTCTCAGAGCAAAGTGACTGGATGCTGCGATCCTTTTTGACGGCTTCTTTGATGAGGGTTTCCTGAGCAGCTGACTTAAACTCCAGGCTGAAGCCATGTTTCTTTTCAAACAAAACCGCAAAACGCTCAATGTCTGCAAGCAGAACACCTTCCTGCAGATGTGCATTTTTCTGTTTCAGCTCCTCCAGATATTTAGATGGGTTTTCAACCATCGTCTCCGTTACTTCAAATTCTTTGAGCGCACTGGAGGGCAGTTCAAATTTGAAGTCGCGAAAAAGTCTTTCGAGAACCGTCATCAGGCCTCTGGCTCCGGTACCTTCTTTTCTGGCTTGCTCGGCAATTTGCTGAATCACTTCTTGAGTGATATTGAAGCGGATTCCGTAGCCATCAAAATCATCATGGTACTGTTTCAGGATGCTACCTTCCGAGTTGGTCAGGATGTGTGCCAGATCGTCGGCTGTCAGTGAGCGGCAGGCAACCCGCACGGGCACGCGCCCGATGAATTCGGGCTCGAACCCATACTTCACAAAGTCGGAGGTCTCGGCGTATTGCAAAAAGCTGGAAATATCTTTGTCCTGATCGTGTGGAGTGGCTCCAAATCCGAGCTCGTTGCGGGTCATCCTTTTTTGAATCGATTCGGCAAGCTTGTCAAAAGCGCCGCTAACAATGAAGAGAATGTTCCGAGTACTGATGGATTTGCGTTTTGGCTTTTTACCGCTTTGCATCTCCATGACCGCCTGCATCTGCGACATCACATCTGTCGAGCTAAACAGACTTACTTCGGTCTCTTCCATTAGTTTTAAAAGGTTTATCTGCACCCCGCGACCTGAAACATCACGACCGCCTACATTTGCTTCGTTTGCAATCTTATCGATTTCATCGACAAATATCATTCCATACTCGGCCAATTCCAGATTGCCATCCGCTGCTTTGACCAGGTCCCGAACCAAATCTTCAACATCGGAGCCGACATAACCGGTTTCGGAAAATTTGGTTGCATCTGCTTTTACGAAAGGTACGCCGATCAGTCGGGCAATATTCTTGATCAGGTAAGTCTTGCCAACGCCTGTTGGCCCCAGCAGTAAAACGTTTTGTTTGCTGTATTCGGTGGCCTGGCGTTTCTTTTTGGACAGAGTGCTGCTCACATGATTGTAATGATCGCAGATAGCGACCGAGAGAACCTTTTTGGCCTCCTCCTGGCGGATTACATAACGATCCAGATAGTCTCGGACTTCCTTAGGTCTCAGATTAAACTGACGGATTTTTTCAAGCGTATTATCCGGCTCTGTTTCTTCAGGTTCAGCTGCACCATCGGAATCATCTCCATCTTCAAGTAAATCATCATCATCGGAAACGGTATGTGTTGATATTTTGACAGACGAATTCTTAAATAATTCGCTCAATTGCTTCTGAATTTCATCGAAAGGGCTTGGAGGTTCTTTATCACTCATATTTTATAGTTTGACAGTAATTTTTCGATCACAAACATCTAGGTAAATTTTGTTTATTATATTTCTGTTTTCAAAAGTAACGCTGTATGTCTAAAAATCTTACCAAACGCGATATCGTTCTCAATGTTTATGAGAAAACCAATTTTGCACAAAAAGAAGTACGTGAGACGGTTCAACTGACTCTCGACGCTATTGCTGATGCTTTGAGTCAAGGCCGCAACGTTGAATTGCGCAATTTTGGCGTGTTTGAAGTACAGACTCGTAAATCGCGAATAGGTCGAAATCCAAACAAGCCTGAAACCGATGTTGTGATTCCGGCACGTACGGTTGTCAAGTTCAAGTCCGGCAAAGAACTTAAGGAAAAACTTAAGGAACTGGATATAAAATCTATCCAGGCTTAAGCACGGTAAAAGAACTGTTTTTAATTAAAAGGCTCTTCCGCCATGCAGTTTCAATCACTTCCTGGTTTTCGGGAATTTTACCCGGAGACATGTGCGCTCCGTAACCACCTTTTTAATAAGTGGAAGCGAACTGCACGTGCATTCAACTTTCAGGAGTACGACGCACCGGTACTCGAACCGCTCGAGCTCTATAAAGAAAAGTCGGGAGACGAAATTGTTGACCAACTGTTTAACTTTGAAGATCGCGGAGGCCGTGCCGTTGCGCTCAGGGCTGAGATGACTCCATCTCTTGCGCGGTTGATTGGCGCAAAGGCGAACAGTCTCAAGCGACCGATCAAGTGGTACCATGTCGGAGAACACTACCGATATGAGAAACCTCAGAAAGGCCGTCTGCGTGCATTTTACCAATTTAATGCAGATATATTTGGTGAGCCCGGTCCTGGAGCAGACGCGGAACTCATATCGCTTCTGGTGCAATCTCTGAGTTCGTTTGGACTAACAGCAAATGATTTCAAAGTTCGGTTGAGCGACCGTGATCTATGGTTGCTGATTTTGGCGGCTAAGGGCATTGCCCAAGACGATTATCCTCTGGTTCTGGGAACCATTGACAAGCTGGAGCGAACGGAGCGGCCCAAGGCAATTGAGCAGCTGGCAGGTGTTTTAGGTGATCGGGCAGAAAGCTTTTTAGAAATGGTCGAAGCAGTGATTGCGATTCGTGACATGGATACACTTGTTGAATTTCTAAGCGAATTGACATTGGAGAGCGAACTGTCCGACTCGATGAATGCTCGTCTTGAAGACTGGCGATCATTGTTGAACTGTCTGAATGCCGCTGGTGTGAGCAACGCCATACAGATTGACCTGGGTATTGTCCGAGGTCTTGCCTACTACACCGGTTTTGTCTTCGAAGCGTTTGAAGCAAGTGGACAAGGGCGAGCACTTGCGGGTGGGGGACGTTACGACACGCTGGTTCAGAAACTGGGTGGGCCCCAGATGGCCGCAGTTGGTTTTGCCATGGGTGATGTGACACTGACCGATTTGCTTGAATCAAAAGGATTGCTGCCCGATTATAGTAACAATCCTGATTTTGTTGCGATCATTGGAGGCGCGGGTGCTCGGGAGGCAGCGTTGAGCGATGTCTACCTACTACGCTCCATGGGCTATTGTGTTGATTATCCGTTAAAAGACCAAGGTTTTGGTAAACAGTTTAAGGAAGCAAATCTCAAAGGTGCCCGGTTTGCACTCATTTACGGCAGTGATGAAATTGAGAAAAATGTGGTCAAAGTGCGCGATTTCACTTCGGGATCAGAACGGGACTTACCACGAGAAGACTTAACGGAACTCGTACCTGAGCTGATTGCCAGTGGTTTGCCGCTTGACCTTGGAAGTAGTGAAGCGTGAGGAGTGAATTGCTGACTAGCAGCCGGTTACACATTTATAGCTAAGCCTATAATTACTTGCACAGATCGCATTCAGGTAGCGCAGCACCGTCCCAGGTGCGCACCTGCCTGGGGTGTCTTGAGCTTGTCGAAATGGCGTCGCGTAAGCCTGAGCATTCAAATGTTCGTGCGGCGCAGGGACGCGCCTGTGCTAGTGTGACCATGACTATATACAATCCAGTCAGTGCAAATCTGAACTCCATCG
>CAWUII010000090.1:0-8254 GCA_963922575.1 uncultured Opitutia bacterium | reverse complement strand
GTTCAAAGAGTTAGCGCGTGTGCCTCTGGCACCGCATAGAAGGTTCCAAACCCTTTGGTCAACACGATTGCAAGTGCGTACCGAGGACAGTGCAGCGCTACCATCGAGACACAAAGCGGCCCGCAGCTTGTTTCCAAACTGCGGGCCGTAATACTGGCGATAACCTACTCTCACACCTCAGCGGGGAGGCACTACCATCGGCGGACTGCAGGCTTAACGAGCGTGTTCGGGATGGGAACGTGTGTTTCTCTGCGCCTATAGTCACCAGAGGGTTAATTCCTGAGCCGGACATAAGGTTATCGGTTTATGTCCGGGATAATCGGAAAAAATGTCAATTCATCGCATAGCGGGCAGTTGTTAAACCACTACTTTGCAGGTACGTATTCTTTTTTAGTTATTTGCGTAAAGATTGCCTGTAACAGATAAACACTGTCGGGCGATTAGTACCGCTTTGCTCAACTTACACACGCGGCCTATCTACCAGGTAGTCTTCCTGGGCCCTCAAGGGAGATCTTATCTTGGGAATCGCTTGGCGCTTAGATGCTTTCAGCGCTTATCGGTTCCGTGCTTAGCTACCCGGCGGTACTGCGGACACAATAACCGGTACACCAGAGGCACGTCATTCCCGGTCCTCTCGTACTGAGGAATGAACCCCTCAAATCTCCTACGCTCGCAGCGGATAGAGGACCGAACTGTCTCACGACGTTCTGAACCCAGCTCGCGTACCACTTTAATTGGCGAACAGCCAAACCCTTGGGACCTTCTATAAGCGAAAATTGGGAGCAGGTTGTTTTGGGGTGATATATCTCATCGTAGATTAAAGTAAGAATTATTATTGACGCGAAACGTAAATAGGGCGATAGTATCAAAGTGATCAAAAACTTTGCTAATGCAGAAACGAAAAAGATATGGAATGAGGAACGTTCCCGGCGGTTGCCGCAGGACATTCAGCAACGTGCGCTCAACAAACTCGCTGTACTCAGCCAAGCCAGAGATCTCAATGACCTTCGCGTTCCGCCCGCCAACCGACTTGAAGCACTTTCGGGCAACCGAAAGGGACAGCACAGTATTCGCATTAATCAGCAGTGGCGCATCTGTTTCCGATGGGAATCCGGTGATGCCTACGATGTTGAAATCGTCGATTATCACTAACTTTTGAAAGGAGCCAAACTAATGAAAACACAACCACTCAAATTTCCGCATCCGGGAGAAATTCTTCGTGAAGAATTCCTCGACGAGTTGAACATTACCCAATACCGCCTTGCCAATGATACCGGGATTCCTCACAGTCGTGTGACTGCGATTGTTCATGGCAAGCGTGCCGTAAGTCCGGACACAGCTTTGCGGCTTGCTCGTTACTTTGGAACATCTGCCGACTTCTGGCTTGGGCTTCAGAAGGAATATGACCTTCGCAAGGCTCGTGCCGAGTTTGGCCAGCAGATCGAAGAGGAAGTCCACCCTCTGGAATTGGCATCGTAAACCAAATCGTAGAAACTGATAAACTGATAGGAATTTGCTTTTTAATGCTAGACACAAAGCGGTCAAAGATAGCCCCAGGTTCATCGATTAAGGCAATCACTTTCATTGGTTTGCCACACTTGGAACAAATCATCGGATCGACCTCCCACACCTTTTTAATCAGTTCACGCCATTTTTTCGACGCGTGCTTTTTCGGCTGATAGTCCCTCACATTGATCACCTCAGCACCGGCACTTGAGGGATCTTGAGTGGCAGCAGGAACACTCCGAAATTTCCGGAGTGTTGCCTCGGCTGCCCGTTCAGACTCCCGCATTAGCATCGCCAGATTGAGAAATGCCCGAAAACTGAAAATCCCGAGTCTGGCGGTCTTTTTGATGATCGCGAAAGCTTCAGGTAGGCGGGAATCGCGTCATCCAGTTTTACAGGCTTGATCGCCGGACGGTTGGAAGCGAGCCAGAAACGCATGACCTCTACCGGGTCAGCATCGGGAGCAAGCCGTGAAGCTTCCGAATCAGAAGCCTAACCCGGCAGAGCCGGAACCAAAAGAACATCGAACGCTGAACATTGAACTTTCAATACCAAATCTGTGCTAAACAGGCACGGATTTTAAAAGTAAGGTACTAAAAAGTGATGGCGGAGAAGGAGGGATTCGAACCCCCGGTCGCGTTGCCACGACAACTGATTTCGAGTCAGTCCCGTTCGGCCACTCCGGCACTTCTCCTAATTTAGAAACATTCAATGTTAATTGTTCAATGTTTCAATGTTCAATGTTCAATGTTCAAAAAAGCGTGCAGCCTGTAAGGAACTTGCTATAGCTCCTGATCTTAAAGTATGTCTTTAACTGATAAAAAGCTTCGCATTGCTGTGGTTGGTTGCGGTGTGGCCGGTCTCACGGCGGCCTGGCTGCTACAACGCAGACACGAAGTCCATTTGTTCGAAAAAAATGATTACCCGGGCGGTCATACCCGCACATTGAAAGTGCCTCAGGATGATGGAAGTTATCTGCCGGTGGATACAGGCTTTATTGTCATGAACCATCGCAACTATCCACAATTCACCAAAGTTCTGGATCAGCTAAATGTGCCCCTCGCAGATAGCTCAATGACCTTCAGTTTCTATGATACTGTCAGCAAATACGGGTATTCCGGCAATTCGCTCGGCGCTTTGTTCCCATCCTTTGACTATTTTTTTAAGCCGCACCATCTTAAGTTGATCGGCAATTTGATGCGCTTTGCAAAAATCGGTTACCGTGATCTCCGGTCAGGGTTTCTGGAAGGTAAGACGCTGAGCGATTACTTTAGTCTGCGCAAATTCGGAGACGCTTTTCTGAATCACTACCTGTATCCCATGGGAGCAGCCATCTGGTCTTCGCCCATTGCGGAGATGCACGCGTTTCCGGCGCAACCCTATCTTCATTTTCTGGAAAATCATGGCTTGCTCCGTCTGACCAATCGTCCGCAGTGGAAATATGTGAAGGGTGGCTCGCAGACTTACGTCAAAGCAATGCTGCAAACATTTGAGCACACGCCCAACCTGAATGCTGCTCCTGCGAGCATTCAACGCATTCCCGAAGGTGTAAGAATACATATGCCAACCGGTGAGACACATACCTTTGATCACGTAGTCATCGGGGCTCATGCGGATGAGGCGCTCAAGCTCCTGGCAGATCCGAGTGTAGAGGAAACAAAGAATTTAAGTCCGTGGCGATACCAGCCGAATACGGTAACCTTGCATACCGACCGTTCACAATTGCCCGCTAACCGGAAGCTCTGGTCTTCATGGAACTTTGTGCGCGAACCTGCTTTCAATGAGGAACGACCGGTCGCAGTCAGTTATTACATGAACCGGCTGCAAGACCTGCAAACCGACAAGCATTACATCGTTACGCTCAATAACACCCGTCCCGTCCCCGAAGAATATGTCATCAATACCACCACCCTGACACATCCGCTATACTCCTTTGAAAGCATGGCGACACAGGATCGGCTGCGCCAGATGAATGGACAACAAAACACCTGGTTCTGCGGCAGTTATTTTGGCTACGGCTTTCATGAAGACGCGGTCTGCTCTGCGGTTGAAGTGGCGCAAACATTCGGCATCGCCTTATGACTCTCCGCTCCAGAATCTGTCGGGGCATCGTTACCCATGAGCGCCTGCATCCGGTTTCGCATGCGTTCACCTACCCGTCTACTTTTTTCGCTTTTGACCTTTCGGAACTGGATGAGATTGCCAGACGGGTCGCTATCTTCGGTCATAATGAAAAAAACCTGCTCAGCCTGAATGACAGCGATTATCTATACGGCGAAACAACTGCAATTAGCCGACAACTTGACAAACTGCTTGCTCCTGAAAAAGACGGTGAGCACACTTTACTGGTCTCCTCACCGCGTTATTTCGGCTATGCCTTTAATCCGGTAAACTTTCATTTGCGGATGGCCGACAATCAGTTGTCCAGTGTCGTAGCCGAGGTGAACAATACCTTTGGCGATCGCCATGTCTACCCGCTTGAAAAATTGACCCGGACAGCAGAAAACACCTGGACCGCCCGGCGCCCAAAAGCCTTTCACGTCTCCCCATTTAACAATATGGAAGGCGAATACCACTTCACCTTTAAAATTAGCGACAGACATTTTTTCATGGGCGTTGACTTGCATCGCGACGGTCAATGCGTCCTCAGGACCTGGCTGGAAGGCAAACCGAGGCCCATCACTACTACCGCCATCTTTAAATACGCCCTGCTGCACCCCTTTGACACAGCGCTGAACAGCATGCCCCGCATTCTCTGGCAGGCCACACTGCTTCACTACAAAAAACATCTGCAAGTGTACACGCGTCCGTCTCCTGTCTCTGAAGATACATTGATTGACCGAGATGAGAAGAACAAAGCTGAATCGGTAGTTTAATTACTTTAACCTGAATTATGCATAGTTCTAATGCATAATCCGGGTTTAACCTATACAGCCTTCGAGTGTTGCCAGAGCGGAGTCTGCCTCTGTCCAGGCAGTTAATAGTGCTGCATCAGCCTCACTATGTTTTGCTGCACCTTCCTTTGAATCAATAAGTCCGCGTAAATCAGCAGCACGGTTTTGATAAAACGCCATAGAATTTGACTTTTGAGCAGCTATTTCCCTGCTATATTGCTCCGTAAATTTTGACCAGCGTCCACTATCCCTGAGATTTCTGTGTATGAGTACTTTAGAAGTCATTATTATCGCCTCTTTTTCCACATCGTTAGTTGGATTTGTTGCCTCTGCAATCCATCTACCAAAGAGATCACTATTATTGAAATTAATGTCTGCCCCAGGCCCTTTAGAAAGTTTGTACTTAGCGTAAATATCCATGAACGTTGGTTCACCTTTTTTAAGATACATGAGACAATCTGCATTGAAATGCACGTTTTCCTCAGCCGCTCCTTTTGCGTAGTGCTCGACCATTAGTTGGCGAATCGTGTCATTTAAAAGACAGCCCTCCATTGTAAAAGAGCTTCCACTTTCACCGAACAGCTGTACAAAGTCTTTGTAAAGCGTGTCCGCTTCATCCTTACAGCCGTTTAAATATTCAATCGGATCACTTGAAAGATTTAATTCTCTTTCCAGCGATCTCGCACTTTTACTTGATGAAACTTTACCCATGATTTTAAACTCCAAATTTTAATGTTAACAGAAACTAAAAAATAAACTAAACGAGAGCCAACTATAAAGATTAAATTATTGTCAAGCTAAAGAACTCATCTAATTGGTTAAATAATGACGGTTCTCAAAAATGCACGGATAAGCCAATCGGCAGTCTGGCATTAACTGATAGGAATTTGCTTTTTAATGCCAGGAATAAAGTGGTGTTTGTTGCTTTGGGTCAAACAAAATACCGTAAAAATCTCAGAAATATTTCCAGGTACCCAAGAAGATGACTGTTGGACTCGCGCCAAACCACCATTGAGAGGTTCAGTTGGGTGGTAGAACAGCTATTTTAGTTTCATTTCAGGTTCCAACGCGGCTTTTTGGGTGAAATATCCATGCTACAGCCAGTCAAGCAGGCATAAAAATTACAGTTCGATGCGTTCAAGCTTTCGAGAATTAATCATAGAGGATGGTCGGAACCTCGTCCTGAGGAAGCTCGTCGATACCATCGAAGGATGCATCCTCATAGACGATCGCGTATTGGTCCGGTTCCCCTGGCGATGAATAGGCTACGCTATCTTGCCGCGGCGGCGCTCTTGGTCGAGTCTGCTCATTGACCGAATACCATAAGCCCAAGCAACTCAAGATGTCAAAGATGGCCCCAGGTTCGTCGATTAAGGCAATCACTTTCATTGGTTTGCCACACTTGGGACAAATCATCGGATCGACCTCCCACACCTTTTTAATCAGTTCACGCCATTTTTTCGACGCGTGCTTTTTCGGCTGATAGTCCCTCACATCGATCACCTCAGCACCGGCACTTGAGGGATCTTGAGTGGCAGCAGCGAGCTTTTGCTTGCGGCGTTGTCCGCGGGTCTTGTTTGAATACCAGCCGTAGTAACGCACATTCTGGAATCCATGTGCGGGAATATGTTGGGTGATCGCTGCGATGAAGTCCTCGGCTGAAAATACCTTAAAGTTGCATTTGCTGTGATAGTCCTGTTTGCTGCGATAAATGACGGTGTTCGTCTTTTCGTTATAAGTCATTTTGGTCAGCGAAAAGGGATTGCGCAGAATATACTGCGCAACCCGTTCGAGCCCCGCGCCATCGTTTTTGGCAATGACTGTGCCATTATCGATACCGAATCCACTGTGCGGCCAACTACAGATCTGATCGGCGGTGGCCTGGTCGATCTTGCCAGCTTTAACGAGAAATCCCAACACCCTATCACGAAACAGTAACTCCAATTGCTCCAGGCAAGTCGGTTGCATGCAATGAAACAGACCACTTGCACGAAACAATCCATCCGCACACAGTAGGTGTAAATGGGGGTGCCAGCCCAAATACTCCCCAAAAGTGTGAATGACCAAAATCATTCCGACCTGACCATCCGGCAAACAGAGTTGCTCGCGCAGAAAACTTTTCAGACTATCCCGGGCGGCCAGACAGAGCTGGCCCAGCAGTTTACGATTATTGCGAAAATAGCAGCGAAGTCTTTTTGGGATGGTGAAAACATACTGTCGGTGAGGAACGGGATAAACGATCTCATCGCGGACTTGTTCGCCGAAAAGCAAGACCTTCTTTTGATGACAACTCGGGCAAAAGTTCCTGCATTTACAAGAGAATGGCAGCAACAGTTCGTTGCCACAGCCACAGGCGCCAATCCGGGCAAACCCTTTCGCCAGGTCGCCGCATTTTAAAAACTTTTGGACAACCTGATCGACCACATAACGCCAGAAACCATAGGCTTTTTCGAAGGTTTGTTCATAATTTGCCTTGAAGTTTTTATAATTGTTCCACAAGCATCGCCACAAGGGGGATTGGCGCGGCTTCCTTGGCCGGTATACTTTGCTCTCCACGCAGATAGGTATACATTTGAGCACCAAGAAAGCAACGAAAAGATATGCCCAAAAATTCACTATCCTGCATAAAATAGAGTCTATCCCAGAAATCTGTTTTTTTTGAATTCGTCGATTTTGAGGCCCCGAAATTAACCCAAAAAACGATGCATTCATGATTATAGGTGCAGAAGTTGAGTCAAAATGACGCTACAGGATGGGTATTTCCTGTCGTGTGTGTAGGCAGAGCCTGTGCATTTTATCGTGCTGCTCACTCTGTTTCAATTGGCAAGTATTCCGCTAAGCCGCAGCTCTGGCGGGTGGGGCCTGTTGCTGTTCGCGCACCGTGCGGGCGATCCACTCCAGATTATGAGCCAACACGCTCCAGCCCACCGCAAGGCGTCGATGGTTCAGGCCTTTGGCCCGCCAGACACGTCCGCCGGTGTGGTTCTTCAGGATCGCTATGCGTGCCTCGGTACTCCCGCGGCGGGTTTGCCAGCGACTGAACTCTGCATCCTTCAAACGATCGCGCAGGGCTTGCGGATTCTTCGGACAAATCTGCGGGGTGATCGATTCGGATTCCAGCCAGGCAAGCGTTTTGGCTCCGTCAAAGCCGCGATCGGTGACTACTGTAGCCAGTTTCGAATCAACCTTGAACTTCTGCTGACGCTCAGCGCTTTCCATGAGTTTCTCACCTTCGCCGGGGGCACCCTTGCCGTAGAGCATGTAGTCAACGATCAGACCGCCCTGGCTTTCGCCCACAATGAGTTCATTGCCAAACTCTACCGAGGCTCCGGCTTTGCCACGCACGATGACATCAATGTCGCACTCATGAGCACTGAGGATTTTATCGTCGTTTTTTACCTGCCGCTCACCGATGATGCGCTCGTGGGCCTGTTCAATCACTTTGGGCAATTGCTCCAGCTTTTCGTTAATACGGGCAATAATACGCCCGGCCTGTGCCTGACTTAACTCGGTCTGCGCGTAGTTTCTCTGCAGCAAATCGCGGTGTTTTTCAGCATGTCCGCCGATTCGTTTGAGCAGACGCTTCATTTTACGCAGGATGCCTTTGCGGGCTTTCTTTGCTCCAGCCCTGCGGCGGGAGTGCGTCATCTCAATACAGAGCCGGTTCATCGACTTGCTGAGTTCTTCGGGCAACTCAACCATGCGATTGAACAGGCTCTCTTTACGGATCAATTTAATAGCTTTAAGCAGCGTGATCGACACATCCCGCAGCAACAGCCAATCCACCGGAAAGTGAATATTGGCTTGCAGGCAGGTCGTATCAATCAGACAGACCGAAAGGTCTTCCGGCCCCT
>CAWUII010000089.1:0-8467 GCA_963922575.1 uncultured Opitutia bacterium | reverse complement strand
CTACCATTTTGGATAAGAATCATGTGTCCAGATGATTACATACTTAGCTATAAAATTGCCCGCACAGGAACTCTGGGCTATCGAAATCAAAAAACACTTGCTTCTAAAACCAGCAAAGAATTTCACAAAGCTGGCGAACATATAAAACCGACCCAAATGTTTATCGTCTACACTGGCAGTGAAACCTTTCCTCTCGGTAAAGACATTGTAGCAATCAGCCTGACGGACCTTATGGGCAGGCGGGCAAACCGGTAACAAGAAAAGCAATGCTGACTATCAAACCTGTAGATTCATAGTTAGCAGATCCATGTATTGTAGCTTACTCAGTCATCAACCCGCTTCGGATAGTCGAAGAGCTGCATTACGCCCAGACCCTCATACACTTCTTTCCAAGATGCGATGTCAAAGGTGATCTCGGCAATACCACAGGTGGGAACGTTATCGATATCTGTATTCGCCAAATTGTTTATCAATTCAGTCATGGTCGGATTGTGTCCAAATAGCATCGCAGAACGAACCTCTGGCGCCATTGCATGAATCACATTCAGCATACCTTCGGTGCCTTCGAAGTATAGGTTGTCCTCTATCTGTATCGCTTCTTTCGAATAGCCGATCTCCGCAGCGATTTTCACTGCCGTCGTATAAGCTCGTAAAGCTGGGCTGCTGATCAGAATGTCGGGCTTGACCCCGCGCAACAGCAATCGCTTCCCCATTCTCGGAGCATCTAGCTCGCCTCTTGCATTGAGCGGTCGTTTATCATCGGGAAGTCCCGAATTGTCCCAGCTTGATTTTGCGTGTCTTACTAGAAAGAGTGTCTTCATGATAGAGCACTATCAGTCTCCTTTTAGGCTAGAAGCAATGACGATTTTGCCCACAAACAAAGTCAGAACCCAATTTTGGATTTTGAATGTCTTGTTCTCCAAGTAAATCTGTGCCAAACATGCATGGATTTTGATAGTAAGGTACCAACTCCTCCTTTTTGCTTCATGCAGCAAATAAACACCATTTTTCTCGACTGGAACCGTCCTCTGCTTGCGGTAATTACTGAACGGCTGCTTAGCTACGCAAAGGGAAACTTCGTCGATCTAAGTAATTTGCTTGTTATTGTGCCCACGGTACAATCCGGTCGCCGTCTACGTGAAGCGCTGGCGCTGTCAAGTAATGGTCTCTTTCCGCCGGAAATTACGACACCGGATGGTTTGCTGGAGCATGTACTTGGAAATGAATCCGTTGCCAGTGAAACTACAATAGTCGCGGCCTGGGTCTCGGTATTGCGCTCCTTAGATTTTAGACGTTTCGAAACACTCTTTCCTGTCGTTCCTGAGCAGACGGTTGCCTGGCAAAATAATATGGCTCGGCGGTTTGTACAATTACGTAATGAGCTTGGCGAAGAGGGTCTCGATTTCCAACAGGTCTCTCAATTTGCTTTGAAAAGCGGATACGAACCGGAACGCTGGAGAGAGCTGGCCAAGCTTGAAACACGTTACCTGGATCAAATCAAAAAGCACGAACTCAAAGACCCGAAAAAAATCCGTCGTGAAATCGCCCGAGACTACCAGCTACCTGAACAAATTGACCGTATTATTCTGGCGGCCACTCCGGATCCACAACCACTCGTTTTGAAAGCGCTCGAAAGCGCAGCAAAGCAAACGTCCATGGAAGTCTGGATCTATGGGTCTGAAGACGCAGAGTTTGACAGCTGGGGCCGTCCGCATCCGGAATACTGGGGCCAGCGGTCACTCGATTTTGAAGCTTGGGATGTTCGGATGCAGACTATGAACAGTCCGAGAGAAACGGCAGCATTTATTGTCGAATCCACAAGAGACAAACTTCCCGAGTCGATCTTGCTGGGACTGGCAGATTCAGCCTTAAATTCTGTTGTCGAAAACGCATTCGACCGCGCACAGATCCCTTACTATGATCCCGGAGGTCTGTCGCTTAAGAATGAAACGATTGGTCGGCTTATTGAATTGCTTTGTTGTTTTTACAACGATCCCGACATAGAAACAATACGCTCTCTTTTACAACATCCGGATGTGCAGGAATGGCTCAATATTGCCCCCGTTACGAATCAAATTTTAAAACAGCTGGATCATCTATTTGAGAATCATCTGGCGCCCGATCTTTCCGCGCTTATCCATTTTGGAACCAGATTAAACAACGCTGACGAATTGACGGGCGCGCTTGAAAAACTAAATCATGTTTATCATGAGCTGAAAAAAACAAAGCATTTTGCCAGATCACTTGCGGAAACACTGCAACAGATTTATGGAGCAAAAACGATTGTGACTGAAGTTGCGGAGGAAAATGGAGTTCCCTGGAAAGAGTGCGCTGAAACGATTCGTAACCAGATACAACTCGTCGCTGAAACAGAAGTGCTATTTCCGAAGTTGCCCAAAGAGTTCATACAAACCGTGCTTCAATATAATCTTGATATGGGTCGTGTCTATCCGACTCGTCCACAGCAGGCACACGACATTCTTGGCTGGCTTGAATTATTATGGAATGACGCGCCTCATCTTATTCTTGTAGGTCTTAACGAACACTGTGTACCCGAATCCATCACCGGTGATAGCTTTCTTCCTGAAGCACTGCGGGAAAAACTCGGCTTGCGCACTAACGCACAGCGCTTTGCACGAGATGCCTATCTTCTTGAAGCACTGTGTCGTAGACGTTCTGAAGAAAACGGACGTATTGATTTTATAATTCCGAAAACCAGTCATGATCAGAATCCACTCAAACCTTCTCGTTTACTCTTTCTAGGTACGGAAGACCAGTTGCTCCAGCGTACTCAAAAAATTTTCCAAACGGTTAGTGAAAGTTCTGCTAGCAGCCAACGAAATATCGCCTGGAAACTTAGGCCTCCGGATAATCTCAAATTACCGACTTCACTTCCTGTAAGTGCACTAAAAAGTTATCTACAGTGCCCTTTCCGTTTCTTTCTTCGGCACATACTTCACATGCGTCCACTTGATATTGAAATGCGTGAACTCAGCTCGTCTGCTTTTGGAACACTTTTTCACGACACTGTCGCAAAACTTAAAGGGGACACTTTTGATTCGACTACAAAGTCACAGGATCTGATCAAAAAGTTGCGGGGCATCGCCAAACATCTGTTTAAACACCGATACGGCAACAATTTATCCTTCGCTCTGCGTCTGCAATACGAGGCGTTGATGGAACGCATTACTGCTTTTTCTGAACATCAATGCAATGATCTCGTCGAAAACGGCCGGGTTCATATCCTGAATACCGAAGAAGCTTTCGAAATCTCTTTTGAAGGCATGATTCTAAAAGGTCGTATCGATCGTATTGACGAACGTAAAGATGGTCTGGAACTGATCGATTACAAGACCAGTAATCAGCCCAATAGTCCGGAAAACGCTCATTTCACTTCTCTTGGTAACAAGAACCCTCCCGAACATTTACCGGCTGAAGCCATTTTTGAACAGAATGATAAATATTATCAATGGTCTGATTTACAGCTTCCTATGTATCGACTGGCAAAAGAGATCAGCGAAAAAAGATCTGTATCAACTGCCTACTTCAACCTCGGCCAAACGATTGAAAAAAGTGGAATCACCCGCTGGGAGACGTTGAATAAAGAATTGTGCAACTCTGCACATAACTGTGCAGCTGCCGTCATCAAAAAAATCAAGACTGGTGTTTTTTGGCCTCCAAACCAAGATATTTACGAGCCATACGATGAATTCAGATCTCTTTTCCCGGACGGGATTGAAAATTCGGTCGACGCAGATACTTTTGAAAACTACAAATTTAAATGAGCTAGCGTGCTTCAAACTAGTTTTTAAAACAGCTACAATTTATCGATTTCTTAATTTAGCCTCAGTGGCATAATTACGCATAAGAAATTATCCAGGGTTTTAAATATTCCGGGACTTAGATGATCTTTAAATTCAAAAAATACTTCATCTTTTGCCAATGCTTTAAGCGGCTCTGCCAAAAAGTACGGATTAAATGAAACTTCGACCTCTGGACCTTCATAAGCAATTGCCATCGATTCATGAGCCTCTCCGTATTCGGAACTGGACGCTGTAATCTCAAGCAGATTCTTACTCATTTTTAGTTTGACCGAATTACTCTTATCACTGGTCACGAGAGCAGCACGAAGGACACAATCCAGCATCAGCTCTCGCTCGACTTTTACACGATGCTCAGTCTCTTTTGGTATTACTTGCTGATAGTTTGGATAGTTACCTTCAACTACCTTGGATACCAGATAAAGATGATCAACCAGACCGGCATTTCCCGATTCGTTCAAACCAATTTCAAAGGCAGCATGTCGATCATCAAAAGCTATTTTTACTTTTTCGCCTTTGCCCATTAGACGCTCAAGCTCAGAAACTGTCTTTGCCGGCAAAATAAGACTGCCAACATTATCGTCCGTCGTTACCGTCTCTATAGCTGTCAAGGCAAGGCGACGGCCATCTGTGGCAACAAGTGTAAGCCGTTCGTCTGCAAATTTAAAATAAACACCATTGAGAATATAACGGTTTTCATCACTGGACTGAGCGTAGGAAACGCTTTTGAGCATGTTTACCAAGTTGGTCTGCGAAAGTTCAAAGACGTTTCTATTATCAAAAGTGGCCAATGGTGGAAACTCCTCAGCCGAAATACCCATTATCTTAAAGTTCGAGCCGCCGGAATTGATTTGTGCCGAATTGTTTTCGTTAACTTCAAAAAGTACATCTTCCTTTGGCAACTCTCTGACAATTGTTGCCAGCTTCCGTACCGGAAGTGTCGTCTTCCCCTGCTCGCTTATGTCCGCCTTTATCTGACATTGGATTCCCATGTCCAGATTGGTTGTAGTCAACGTAATGTGGTCTTCCTTTGCCTCGAGCAATACATTGTTGAGTATAGGCATAGTTGACCGCGAACTCACAATGTTGAGCACTTGTTGGAGACCGTTACTAAAATGATCTTTGCTGATCTTGAATTTCATATGCTGTACTTTCAAAGATTAGGTTTTATTGGCAATGCTTATCTATTAATGTATATTTAATTTATTAAATCCAGTATTCTTATTAGTCGTGTTAATAAGGAGAGTACAATTTCAAATGCTTGTTTAACAGTAATTTACAGAAAATATTCGTGTTAAAAGTAAAGTTAAGTACTGCGAACGGCCGTGAACGATGTGAAGAAGTTTTTATGTTATAGACATTTATTAATGGGTTATTCACTACTTAATCATAAAGGGTTTCTTGAATCTTTTGCCGGCTCGATACAAACGGTAAAGGTAACGGATGGGGCCAAACGTTATGTAGGAAAAAAAGAGAATAACAAAAAACAACTCTTTGAATATAAATGCGATACAAAATCCGAAGATTAAAAAAATGAATGTCCTGAAACGAAGATTTGTCTGCCAGTCAATTTCTTTGAAACTAGGGTAAGGAATGTTGCTGATCATAAGAAGAGCGATTGCTAGCATCAGTAAAGGCATGACCAATTCGAAGCCGTGCATATCAAAGCTGACATATGCCAGCACTAGAGATGCTACCATTCCAGCAGCAGCAGGGACTGGTAGACCGAGAAAATCCTTTGTTTCCTTGAGGCGTTTGGCCTTTGGCAAGATCGGATTTGTGAGTACATTAAAACGAGCAAGGCGAACAGCAGCACATAGCAGGTAGACGAAGCCGATCAGCCAGCTAATTTGTAGAATGGATTCATTTTCTTTACTGGGTTTAAGGATTAGAAAAATCATCATCAGCGCAGGTGCAACGCCGAACGATATAACATCAGCGATGGAGTCAAATTCCTTCCCAAACAGAGATTCCCTGCCCCCCATCCTAGCCAGTCGTCCATCAAATGCATCGCAGACAACCCCAAAGAAAATAAACCAAACAGCCTGTGTGAAATAGGTTGAAACAGCTATCTCATCTACTGAGTTATTTGCTTGAATACAGCTCAGAATTGCCAGGAAGCCAAAGAAGAGGTTTCCTGCGGTAAGACTGTTTGGAAGTAGATATATATGGCTGGCTTCTTCGGAATCAGCATATGGTAGGTCTGGCTTTTTTTCGGAATCACTCATCTTTCGGTAACGATCATTCACTATTGTCGGTGCTTCCACGAATAGATTCTAGATATTTCCAGAATGAGTCATGTTGTTCGATCATAAATTCTTCGGTTACTGGAAGTTTAAATCGAAATACAAAATCCGAAAGTGTGTTTTTATGCAGTATGTAATGTGCAAAGAGGCCATCCTTGTCCTGTTCGAAGTAGATGCGGAACTCACCTGCGCGGACACGATAGTATTTTTTACTATTTCGGCTAAAACAACCAATCTCATCACTCGGGTTGTCTAGTTGTTCCTGCGTGAGGTTGCTAAAGGTTTCGACAAGCTCCATCTGTGAACGAGTGTCCAGCTGATTGAGCTCGTTCATACTTTGTTCGCTGAAATTGACCTGAAACATAAATTTTGATTTACTGTTTGATGCCTAAATCTTTTAGAGAAAGGTAAAGAAAATGCAAATACAGAATCCGGACAATCTATAATTTCACACAGTTGACCCAGCCGTACTGGATAATTAACTGTTACTCTATTTATGACCCACTCTAAAAATAAATTGGCTTTGCTCATCTTTGACAACCGCAACCGATTACTGGTTTTCAAAGATAAAAACAACTTTCTGTATCCAAGCTACACACTTGAAGTGGAAGATCCTGCAGAATCTCCGGAGCATCTGCTCACGGAAGCGATCGGAGTGTCTGGTAAAGTTCATTTTTTGACCCGCGAAACCAGATCAAAGGTGACTTTATCGATCTATTGCACACATCAATCGGAAGTAGATATTAAGAACCTGGATTATCTAAGTTTAGATGAAATACAAAATAGTGCCCGGAAAGGAAAATACATGATTTCTCCGATTCTGGAAACTGTTTTGGAGATTATAGAACCTCAATTATCGCGAATACCTTATCTTGATTCAGGTGAAAATGAATACATCTATCGGTTTCGAACATTGAAGGAACGTAATACTGATGTCTACATCGATGATCAGTCGCAAGCGCTGTACCACAGTAAATTATGTCGCGCGATCAAGACCGTCCGTCGTATCAAAGAAAAAACATCCAGTATGCCGGCGGTTCTCGATTTCGGACCCGTTAGCTACGTGGTACCCAGCCACTTTGGCTTTTGTCTTGGCGTGCAAAATGCCATCGAGCGCGCTTACGAGACCGTTGCTGAAAATCCTCACAAGCGAGTGTTTATGCTCAGCGAATTAATCCACAATTCTTTCGTCAACGACGATCTTCTTGCCCGCGGGATTCGTTATTTGCAAACGGACAAAGGCCAGCCATTTATGGAAGATGGAAGTGTCGGTTCTGATCACAGGGATCCTGGAACACTCTGGAGCCAACTAACTCCCGAAGATATCATGATCATACCTGCATTTGGAGCTACTAACGAAGACAAAGTACGCCTGATGCGCAAGGGCATTGATGTGCGTTCAAATGATGCAACCTGTATGCTGGTTGAGAAAGTCTGGAAAGCCGCGCGTCGCTACGCGAAAGAAGGTTACACGGTACTCATTCACGGAAAGTCGGAACACGAGGAAACAAAAGCTACATTTTCAAACAGCTCCAGTTACGGCCCTTCTTTGATGATTCGAAATATGGAGCATGTCAAAAAACTGACCGAGGTAATTCAGGCACCATCCGATCAGAAAAATGAATTGTTTGAGAAATACTTTATGGGATTGCATTCGAAGTGCTTTGACCCGGAAACAGATCTTCGAAAGCTGGCTGTGGTTAACCAGACAACACTACTCCGCAATGAAACGCTGAAGATTATTGAATATCTTCACGAATTTACAGCCCGATACTATGGTGAAGATAAGATCGCCGACCATCTTTGGCTTAAGGGAAAGGGCGATACACTCTGCTATGCAACCCAGGTGAATCAGGATGCACTTCATAAAGCCATTGAACAGCCAGTCGATGCTGCATTGGTAATCGGCGGTAAAAATAGTTCCAATACCTATCAACTCTACCGTGTTTGCGAAAAAAATTATGGCGAGAAAGTCTATTTCATCCAGTCGGAAGCCGACATTTTGTCTTCAAGAGAAATAAGTCATACTGTATTTTCACCGAAGATGCGCAGCCTATCCGAAAATTACAACGAAGTGCGCCCATTCTTAAAAATGGATGGCAAGCCGAAGCGTGTATTGATTACTGGCGGAGCATCTTGTCCGGACGGAATTATTCAGCAGGTTATTCACCGGATAAATAGTTTTTTTCCGCAGACGGACATTCGATCCATCGATGCGGTGATTGAGTCATTCGAAGGCATGTCTCAATCCGAATAGCGAACATTTTGAGAATGTGTTTCTTAGCAGTTAGTGCTGGGTTCCTCGCTATTTTCAGTGGAAGCATGGTTCATCTGAAAATTGTATATTGTTGTAGTCACGGCGCTTGTAGGTTACCTGGCGATGAGATTTACGATTTTTGA
>CAWUII010000088.1:0-8527 GCA_963922575.1 uncultured Opitutia bacterium | reverse complement strand
CGCCTGCGCTACCATTTTGGATAAGAATCATGTGTCCAGATGATTACATACTTAGCTATAAACAGTGTTTTTTTAAAGTTATGAACTTAGCCGTGCTTCACACTAGCTTTATGCGACTCATACCAAATCAAAAAAGGGAGTGTCGGACTTAGGCTCGGGTTTTCATTCAGTCTCAACTCAATACAATCCCCCTTCTCTGAGATTAAATTTATTCAATTCTGAGGATCTTAACTTTCTAAGTCCGGACACTCCCTTTTACGAATTGGTGTCAGGTGCGCACCAGGGCCTGCCCTGCGAAGGTCGCGGGGACGGTGCTGCGCTACCTCTCTCGATTAAAATGAAATATTCGGTCGATCATTCTTCCACAGAAAATAGCCCGCTCCTTTTATTCTTTGAAAAAAAACTTGCTAAATGGGCTCAAACCACCAGCTTTGAATCCTAACAATAAACCTTATAAATTATGTATTCCAAACTAATTGTTACTGCTTCTATTCTGGCTTCATCACTTTTTTTCACTGCGTGTGACTCAGGTTACAGTACGATGGCTCCAAATGAAACAAATGTTTTAGGTATCATCAAGCACGAGCCCGAAAGTTATGCCCACACAGGTCCAAACACTTTTGCTATTCACTTAGACGAGCTTTACACGCGTAAGGAATTTTCTGGTGATAAAACAACCTTCCTTTGGGGTCTAGTCACTATCAAGGATTACTAAAGCTTAGTCTTAAACTGAATTTTTCAAAAGATCGCTCCAAACACGGGGCGATTTTTTTTGTGGATTGCCTTAAGGCGTAGAGTGAGGAGTGGATTGCTGACTCATGCCTCAATTCAACTGTCGAATTCAGGATGAATGTTCAACCCGACAATTTATACCAGATAAAGTGACCGGCTGGTATTATAGCTTTGGAATATTCTATGCGGTGCCGGAGGCACGCGCGCTACCTAAAGGGCGTACTTTGAAATGATCGAATGGGAAAAGTGATTCTTAGTTTAGCTATGGATTTTTTACCCTCGTCGGCAATTCACTCCTCACCATTAACTCCTCTTTCGGCTTCATCCTTTTCCACTTTTAAATTGTCAATGATGAAGGTTTGGCGTTCGGGTGTGTTTTTACCCATGTAAAAAGCCAGCATCTCTTTGATGGTCATGCCTTTTGGAGTAATTACCGGATCCAGGCGTATGTTTTTGCCAATGAAGTGGCTGAACTCATCCGGCGAGATTTCACCCAGACCTTTGAAGCGCGTGATTTCCGGCTTTGGCTGACAGGATTTGATCGCTTTTACCCGCTCCTCTTGATTGTAGCAGTAGTGAGTTTCCTTTTTGTTACGCACACGGAAAAGGGGAGTTTGCAAGATGTAAAGATGGCCCTGTTTAATCAGTTCAGGAAAAAACTGAAGGAAGAAGGTGATCAGCAGCAGTCGGATATGCATGCCATCGACGTCGGCATCCGTTGCAATTACGACGTTATTGTAGCGGAGATCTTCTAGGCCATTTTCGATGTTGAGAGCGTCCTGAAGCAGGTTGAACTCCTCATTCTCATAAACCACTTTTTTCGTCAATCCAAACGAGTTGAGCGGCTTTCCCTTGAGCGAAAATACTGCCTGTGTATTGACATCTCTCGCTTTGGTTATGGAACCGGACGCAGAATCGCCCTCGGTTATAAACAAGGTTGATTCAAGCCGACCGTCTTTTTTGGTGTCGAGGTGAGTGCGGCAATCACGCAGTTTCTTGTTGTGAACTTTGTTCTTGCGGGCGCGTTCTTTGGCCAATTTTTGAATACCTTTCAACTCTTTGCGATTGCGTTCGGACTCCTGGATTTTTTTGAGCAGGATATTGGCAGAGTCCGAATGGCGGTGCAGGTAGTTGTCTAAAGCCAGTTTTACAAAATTATTCAAAAAGGTGCGCACGGTCGGGCCATTTGGACCCATCTCCTGAGAGCCCAGTTTAGTTTTGGTCTGTGATTCAAATACAGGTTCTTCTACCTTTATCGCAACTGCAGCACAGATCGACGTTCGGATATCCACAGCATCAAACTCTTTCTTGTAAAAATCTTTGACTGTTTTGACGAGTGCCTCCCGGAAGGCGGACAGGTGAGTTCCACCCATCGTTGTATGTTGTCCATTCACAAATGAGTAGTAGTCTTCACCGTAGCTGTCATTGTGAGTAAATGCTATTTCAATATCGTTGTCACTTAGATGAATGATTGGATAGATGGGCTCACCATCAAGCTTGTTGCCCAACAAATCCTTCAGGCCATTATCGGATTTAAATTTTTTACCGTTGAAGACAATTGTCAGTCCGCGGTTGAGGTACGCATAGTTCCAGAGCATGTCTTCGACATAATCCTCACGAAAGTGGCACGTGCCAAAAATCTCAGGGTCGGGTTCAAAACAAAGGAAGGTGCCATTTACAGTGTCACTAGCTACCTGATCCTTCATGTCCTCGTTCTGAAGTTCACCTTTTGAGAAAACGACTGAGCGTGTTTTGCTGTCTCTGTAGGCTTGTAACTGAAATGCCGAGGAAAGCGCATTCACCGCCTTGATGCCAACACCATTCAGACCTACGGATTTCTTGAACGCATTGGAATCGTACTTTGCCCCGGTATTTATTTTGGAAGCGCAATCCTTGAGCTTTCCAAGTGGAATGCCACGACCGTAGTCGCGAACGGTTACACAGGTACCGTCAATGGTTACTTCAATGCTCTTCCCGTTGCCCATAACAAATTCATCAATCGAATTGTCGATGACTTCCTTGAGCAGAATGTAAATACCATCATCAGGGGAAGACCCATCGCCCAGTTTGCCGATGTACATACCGGGACGGAGGCGGATATGTTCTTTCCAATCTAGGGAACGGATACTGTCTTCAGTGTAATTTGCGGACATGAAAGCGTAATTTGAGCATCGAAGACTGAACATCAAACCTCGAATTGTATAAACAAGTAAAACGATCGGTATCCGATCGTTTTACTTGTTTGATGATTGGTAGGCCGTCGGGGACTCGAACCCCGAACCAATTGATTAAAAGTCAACTGCTCTACCGATTGAGCTAACGACCCATATGGAAAAGTTGAAAATGGAACGCTTGCCAGCTATGTTTGTCAAGTTCAGGAAAAATATTTTATGTATATGTTTTCTGGAACAAATTTTAGTTTGGTTGCTCATATGAATTACGAACTAGTAAAATTATGAAAACAGAAACAGCTTATCAGGACAATTTACTGATTGAGCGCATAAAAAACGGCGATAATTCGGCCTATGAAGATATCGTATCACGTTACTGGGATCGTATTTTCGCCCGTGTGTTCAATCTTCTGAAAAATCAGCAAGATGCCGAAGAAGTTACCCAAGATGCTTTCATACGAGCGCACCGTGGCTTGGAGAACTTCAGAGGTGATGCTTCGTTTTCGACATGGCTTTATCAAATAGCGACCAATCTTGCTCATAATCGATACTGGTACTGGTTTCGTCGCAAGCGGGGTAGTTCCGTCTCATTGGATCAGCAGATTTCGAGCGAGGGAGATCTCACCCTTCAGGATGTAATGCCTTGTGAGCAGGAAAATCCCTCCGAAGCCGCAGTCACGAATGAATTTGTCGATCGCGTCTCAGAATGTATGACGGATCTCGGTGACAAGCACCGCGAAGTGCTCGTTCTTAGAAATGTGAAAAACTTGTCTTACGAGGCGATCGCCAAAGAGCTCAATATAAGTGTAGGTACCGTCAAGAGTCGCATTGCTCGTGCTCGTGAAAATTTACGTCAGTTGATGGGAAGCGATTTTTCATGAACGATTCAGAATTCGAAGAATTAGTAAATCTCTACTTTGACCAGGAGATTTCAGCTGCAGACCTCGTATCACTCAAACAAGAGCTTTCTGGGGACGCGGAGCGAAGACATGCATTTAAAGTACATTATCGGTTACATAAAGCGACCTGTTCTGTGCTTTCAAATAAGCATGAATGTTGCGGCGGTAATGCACCTGAAAAAGGAAGGACTCACCTGTCAAGATGGACACTTGGTACTTTGAGCGGTGCGGGAATGGCTGCGTGTTTTCTACTGATGTTTTCTATTTCACTAATCGTTGTGCATGAGCCGGCAAGTGATGAAAGTGTATTTTCTGAAAAACCGGCAGCATTCTCCGATCCTATGGATCAGGTCGAAACCGGTAAGTTGGAACCACAACTCAGGGGCAATTTGTCATCGCAATTTCGTCTGGCCGGCTTAACCCCTGATATTTCACCTTCCGATCAGCAACTTAGACGTATTGATACCGAAGCTTTGCAGCAAAAAAAAGCGCATTTGCAAAGTATGGTTGAGCAGATGGATCGATATAAGAAATACACTGCAATGCCAAAACCAACAGTGTTTGAATCCTTTGAGCACACCTATGGAGGAACCGCTTCGGGCAGTTACCTGCCTGTCGGCTTCAAGAGTTCGCTGGCTAGTTTCTGAAGCAGCCATTTTAACAGGAACAGTAGCAACTGTGCCTGTGGCACTGCACGTTTCGGGACTTTGGCTTAAGCAACGCAACAATTGTGGGGGCACATGTACCGCGCTGCTTCATATACTCTGCAGATCGTTCGCTGAAGCTTTACGCTACGAATATCTGCATAAACCGGGTTAAAATTACACTATAAAAACCTGCTGGGTAACTATTTTCTTGTAAAATGTGGCCTTCCGATCCCTAGCTTTTAGTTTCTGATTCTTAGTTTATCTATATGTATCTCAAAGAGATTATCATTAACGGTTTTAAAAGCTTTGCTGACCGTACGCACCTCGATTTGCAACGGGGTGTGACTGCGGTGGTTGGGCCTAATGGCTGCGGCAAGAGCAATATCGTGGATGCGATTCGCTGGGTGCTTGGCGAGCAGAGCGCAAAAGCCCTGCGTGGATCGTCGATGCAGGATGTTATTTTTGAAGGTACTGATAAGCGGAAGGGTCTGTCTTTAGGTGAGGTTTGGCTTACCTTTTCTGATTGCGAGTTGGAACTGGGAACAGCTTTTAATGAAGTTGAAGTGTCGCGGCGCGTTACGCGTGACGGTGGAAGTGATTATTTTATCAACGGCAAGGTTTCCCGGCTAAAGGACATTCAGCGACTATTTGCTAACACAGGTATCGGACGTGTCTCCTACTCCTTCATGCTACAGGGGCAGATCGATCAGGTGCTTTCGACAAATCCTTCCGAACGTCGTATCATCTTTGAAGAAGCGGCTGGGATTACTTTGTACAAAGGACAACGTCGGGAGGCCCTGAACAAGCTTGCACTCGTGGATACAAATCTTGCTCGAGTGGCAGATGTTGTCGAGGAAGTGAGCCGTCAGATCAACTCTCTGAAACGTCAGGCTAGCAAAGCTTTGCGTTACCAACGGCTAAACTGCCGGTTGACGCATTTGGATCTGGCGCTATGCGCGCACCGTTTCCAATCGCTTAGGGAGTCCGTCAACACACTTACCAAAGAAGTCGATGAACTGAAAAAGCAGCTTGCAGCCCATAATGAGTTGGTCGAACGCGACGAAGAAACACTTACTCTCCGAAAGGCGGAACGCTCTGAGCTGTACAAGCAAATACAAGAACTACAGCAGTGCGTTTTCAATCTGCGCTCAGAAAAGGAAACCATTGAAAATCATGCTGGGTTTTCAGATGTGCGCATTAAAGATTTTAACGCTCGCATTGCAAAGTATGCGAAAGAAGTGAAGGAACTTGAGCAGCAGCGAGATGAACTGACGGATCGTGCCAAAGATGAATCAAAGAACCGTCAGTTGCATCTCGATCTGATTGATGACTCAAATCGCGTTTTTCACGATCAGAGCGCGGAGTTCAATCAGGCCCAGGGAAATCTGAGTGACTTGGAAGAAAAACTTCGGCAGTCCCGCCAAAAGATACTCCAGGCCGAGAACCAGATCACTCGAGCGCGCTCACGCTGTACGACACTGGAAATCAATCTGAAGACTTATCAGGTCAAGCACAGTTCTGTGAACGAAGCCATTACAACACTGAAAGAAGAGGCCATCGCTTTGGAAAAAGCCGGTGTTGAAATCAAACAGTTGCTCTTGCAACGCCAGGAAGCGCAGACAACGACACAAGCGGCCCTTGACAAAGCTCGTGAGGATGCCGGTTCGTTGCTCCAGCAAATACGATCGACCCAGAAGCAAGCTCAGGAGCAGGATCGTGATATTGCACGCAAGGCAACACGGCTTTCGATGCTTGAAAATGCACAGGCGCAGTTTGAAGGTTTCGGAGAAGGAGCCCGGTCGATTTTACAGGATAAACTCGCTGAAACGGTCGTTCGAGACGAGATCTCAATCCTCTCCAGAGCGCTCTCCGTCGAGCCCGATTATACAATGGCTATTGAAGCGCTGTTGGGGCAGGCGATGGAGACTATAGCCGTTGGCGATATGGAAAAGACACTTTTGGTCATCGAAAAGCTATATGAAAAAAAATTGGGACAGGCCTGTTTGCAGATCGATATGCGGGTTTATCACAGTAACAAATCGGAGATCAAAATTCCCAAAGCGATTGTTCCAGCGCTTTCGGTCGTAAGCATTGAAGACGGAAAGCTCAAAAAATCAGCCGAGCATTTGTTGGAGCGTTGCTACTTCGCAGAAAATCTGGAAACCTTTATTCAATTCTGGCAGGCAAATCCGGATTTTGAGTTTCTCTTTGCCGCGACTTTGAAAGGTGAATTCATTGATAGTCGCGGTCTGATCTCGGGTGGTTGGGTTGCCGCAGAGAAATCAGCCAACATTATTGAGCGTGAGTCGGAAATTCGAAAGCTGCAAAAAGAAATCCAATCCGACCGCAAGGTGCTTGGCGCTACGCGCAAACAACTGGCTGAGTTTGAAAAGCTACAGCTTGTCGCCGAAGTATCCATAGAAGAGCAGCGTCAACGGCTTACCGAACTCACCAGCGCAGTTTCTGGTTTGATGAGTGAAACAAACAGTCATCAGAAGAAACTGGAGCAAAATGCCGAATCGTTTCGCAAACGGACTGAAGAACTCAAACAATTGGAAACGCAAAATCACACCTCTATTCAGGCCATGAAAGCAGCCGAGCAGGAGCTGTTTGTTGCGGAGAGTTGCCTGACCGATGAGCGTCAGCAAGTTGAAACGCTCGAGGCTTCGATTGCTGAGGCACGTGAAGTTCGCGATCAAAAGAAGGAAGCACACTCGGAAGCCCGTTTTAAACTGTCGGAGAAAAAGCAACACCTTGAATCAGTGGATCGTGCGATCAGTGAATTTCAACGTGAAGAAGCTAGCCTGCGGAAGCGGATTGCGCAGCGTCAGCAGGAAATAGATACGTTTAATGAACAGATCCGAGAGCTGGAAACTAACCGTTCCAGTGAATTGGAAAAGAGCGGGCAACTGCTCAAAACACTGGAGATTTCCAACGAACAATTGTCAAAAGATCAGGCTCAGTTGGAGCAGAGTGATTCAGAAATCGCCCTGCTGGACAAAAGCGTCTCGGAAAAGCGCTCGGATTGCCGATCGTTCGAACAGCAGTTGACAAGTCGCGAAGTTCGACTCGCTGAGACGCGCGCCCAGGCATCGTTTCTAAGTAGTTCGACCGAGGAGAATTATCAGGTCCAACTGGAGCAAGTCGATTGGAGAGTCGAATTATGGAAAGGTAATTCGGCGACCGAGCAGAGTGCTAATTTGGAGGCAGTTATCGGCATGGATGCATCTGCTGGCTCAATTGAGCAGGAGGATCGCGAGCCAACACAAGAGGAGCTTGCGACGATCGATCCGGTTGAATGGTCGGTCGTAGAAAGTGAGGTGTCGGAACTGAAACAGCGGATCGTGACAATGGGTCCTGTGAATATCGATGCAATCGGGGAATATACGGATCTTCGAGAGCGGCATGAGTTTTTGAAAACACAGAGCGACGACTTGTGGAACGCAAAAAATGCACTGGTGCAGTCGATCGATGAAATTAACGAAACGTCACAGGCACTTTTCAGCGATACCTTTAACCAGGTCCGCAAGAACTTTGTATCTACTTACGAACAGCTCTCCGGTGGTGGTGTCTCAGATCTGATACTGGTCGATTCCGATGATCCGATGGAATCCGGCATTGAGATCATTGCCCGCCCACCCGGGACGCGGTTAAAAAATGTGTCACTTCTTTCGGGAGGCCAACGCACCATGGCTGCAGTGGCTCTGCTGTTCGCTATTTATCTGGTCAAGCCGAGTCCGTTTTGTGTCTTGGACGAGATCGATGCAGCGTTGGATGATGCCAATATCGGCCGTTTTTGCGAAATGTTGCGAAGTTTTACTAACCTGTCTCAGTTTTTGATCGTTACTCACAACAAGCGAACCATCTCCGAGGCGGATACCGTGTTTGGCGTGACCATGCCTGAAAAGGGCGTTTCCAAGTTAATCTCAATGCAGTTCAAAGAAGGACAAGTTCGGACGGCTGGTGAGTGATTCTAATCCGGCAGAGCCGGAAAGAACGTCGAACATTGAGTATATATAGCTAAAGTATGTAATCATCTGGCCCCATGATTCTTATCCAAAATGGTAGCAACTGTGTC
>CAWUII010000087.1:0-8536 GCA_963922575.1 uncultured Opitutia bacterium | reverse complement strand
TTCGGCAGTTGAATCGAGGCATGAGTCAGCAACTCACTCCTCAGTGGGTAGCGCAGCACCGTCTCGGTGCGCACCTGCCTGGAGGGTCTTGAGATTGTCGAAATAGCGTCGCGTAAGCCTGAGCATTCAGACGTTCGTGCGGCGCAGGGACGCGCCTGGCTCAGAACTTGAGCTTGTCGAAACGACGCTACCTTTTATCTGTAGGGGAATTGTGTCTTTTGAAATCGTCCACGTGTACCGATTGATCATTAAGTATTTGGCCCTAATTCGCAGGCATCAAACTTTGACATATCTAGTCTGTCTCCTAATTTGCACACTAATGAATGTATCTTTGACCAATAAGCTGGAGGAAATAGTAAACCAACTTGTTGAAGAAGAATCGCACGATTGTTCTGCGAGTGAGTTAATGTCCGGGAGACTTCAAATCCACCCAGCCCAGTTCCAGTCGAAGCCGAAGGACGGCAAAGGTTCAGGAATACTTCATAATCAATAACCCAGTATTATGAACGCCGTAGAGATCGAAGAGGCAGTATCACTGCTGGCAGAACAACCTTTTGAGGCTGACACGTTCCCCTATACCTTTCTTGAAGCTTTCGGCAATAAAGCTACGACGATCAAGCGCCTGAAAAGCGGTTCTACCAACAAGTCTGATGTCGGCGGGGTTTTACAGCGTGGCAATATCCATATCAAGACCTGTGCCGAGGGCGATGTAGCCGCAACACTCGATGCACTGCGGAAAAGCCCTGCTACAGCAAAACAGAAAGCTCGCTTCATCCTAGCCACCGATGGCAGTGAATTTCATGCAGAAGATATGGCGGGCGGCGAAACCGTCGCTTGCGACTTTGCAGACTTTGCGAATCACTTCGGTTTCTTCCTCGAATTGGCGGGGATCAGCACAGTTCGGCAGATCAAAGAGAACGCTTTTGACATTAAGGCGACCAGTCGCCTGAACCGTCTCTATGTCGAGCTGCTGAAGGACAACTCCGACTGGGGGACGGACGAACGTCGCCATGATATGAACCATTTTATGGCGCGGCTGATCTTCTGCTTCTTTGCCGAGGATACCGACATTTTCAACGGCAACGATCTGTTCACGGCAACTGTCGAGCAGATGAGCGAGCGGGATTCCTCGAATACGCACAAAATCATCGCAGAGCTGTTTCGGGCGATGAACACGAAAATCGATGATCGTACGGCGGGCAACTTCCGGCCCTGGGCCGACCACTTTCCCTACGTGAACGGCGGTCTGTTTTCAGGTAGCCTAGAAGTGCCAAAGTTTAGTAAGATCGCCCGTTCTCGTCTGCTGCATGTAGGCAAGCTGGACTGGACAAAGATCAACCCGGACATCTTTGGATCGATGATTCAGGCAGTGGCGGACGATGAAGAGCGCGGCTCTCTCGGGATGCACTATACCAGTGTTCCGAATATACTGAAGGTGCTCAATCCGCTCTTCCTCGACGAGCTGCGGACAAAGCTGAAAGAAGCCGGGGACAATGCCCGCAAGCTGCTGAACCTGCGCAACCGCATTACAAAAATACGCGTCTTTGATCCAGCCTGTGGTTCTGGTAACTTCCTCGTCATTGCCTACAAGGAGATGCGCGCAATAGAGGCGGAAATCAACCAGCGACGTGACGAACCAGACCGCCATTCAGACATTCCGCTGACCAATTATCGCGGCATCGAAATACGTGACTTTTCTGCGGAGGTCGCACGCCTTGCATTGATCATCGCTGAATACCAGTGTGATGTAACCTACCGCGGTCAGAAGGAAGCACTTGCCGAGTTTCTTCCACTCGAAGCGGCCAACTGGATTACTTGCGGAAACGCGCTCCGGTTGGACTGGTTGAGCGTCTGCCCACCGACGGGAACGAGCGTCAAACATCACGCGGATGATCTGTTTGCAACGCCGCTTGATCAGGTCGAGATCGACTTTCGCAATGAAGGCGGTGAGACGTATATTTGTGGTAATCCGCCGTACCTTGGCTCGACTTGGCAAACTGCTGAGCAGAAGTCTGAGCTTGGAGATATTTTCGAAGGCAGAACCAAGAGTTGGAAGTCACTGGACTACGTGGCCGGCTGGTTTATGAAAGCGGCTGACTATGGTACCAGAACCCAGTCCGCAGCCGCGTTTGTGTCTACAAACTCAATCTGCCAGGGCCAGCAGGTTCCGATTCTCTGGCCGTTAATGTTCGAAACAGGTCACGAAATAGCCTTTGCGCACACCAGTTTCAAGTGGGCAAATCTTGCCAGTCATAATGCTGGAGTGACGGTAGTGATTGTTGGGATATCAAATCAAGCAGGCAGTCCTCGAAAGTTGTTTTCAATCGAAGGACCGAAACGCGAATCAGTTCTTAAGGAAGCAAATAACATCAATGCTTACCTGGTGCCGAGTCAGCATGCTCTCGTTACGAAGTCATCGAAGCCTTTGTGTGGACAGCATGAGATGAATTTTGGAAATAAGCCTGTTGATGGAGGCAACCTGCTTTTAAATTCAGAGGAACTTAAAGAATTGGAACTAACTATTGAGCAACGCAGGCGATTTATTCGCAGAATCTACGGCTCATCAGAGTTTATTAAAGGTCTAGATCGGTTTGTGCTATGGATTACTGATGATGACCTAGAGGATGCTTCGCAAATTCCTCAGATCAACAAACGAATAGAAGGTGTTCGAGCCATGCGTTTGGCGAGCCGAGATAAAGGCGCGAATGCAATGGCTGAGTGTTCTCACCAAATGCGTGAGATGAACATTGGGTCTTCACACACCATAGTCCTTCCATGCGTTTCGTCTGAAAACCGAAATTATTTGCCTGTTGGATTTGTCGACAACCAATCGACAATTACTAATCTTGCTTTCGCCCTCTACGACGCACCACTCTGGAACATGGCCCTGATCGCCTCCCGCATTCACCTCGTCTGGATCGCCACTGTCTGCGGAAAGCTAGAAACTCGGTATCGCTACTCCAACACTCTCGGCTGGAACACCTTTCCGGTCCCGACACTGACCGAGACCAACAAAGCCGACCTGACCCGCTGTGCTGAGGACATCCTGCTGGCTCGCGAGGCACACTTCCCAGCGACGATTGCTGACCTCTACGATCCAAAAAAAATGCCGGACAACCTACGCGCTGCCCACGAGCGTAACGACGAAGTGCTGGAACGCATTTACATTGGTCGCCGCTTCAAGAACGACACCGAGCGACTGGAGAAACTCTTTGAACTCTACACAAAAATGACTTCTAATGAACAAAGCAGTTAACCGTTAAGCTCATTACAACTTATGTCCAACGATCTCACCACCTCTGAACTGGACCGTCAGAATATCCTGAATAATCCGTATGCACTCGCTGAGATTGAAAAAGCCGTCGGCATTCGCGGTATTCCTTTTGAAGGCAGATCCGTGATCCTAAAAGATCAGGCAGCTTCCTTTTTTGAGGTCAGCATTCGTACAATCGAGAACTATTTAGAACAAAATGCCGAAGAATTGGGTCGAAATGGTTACGAGGTTATTATTGCTAAGCGATTGAAGAACTTGAAGTTAGCAATCCATAGCATGGATGATCCCGAAGTAGGTTTCGGGATCATCGAGAAGACTGCCCGTTTGGGTGCTTTTGACTTTCGAGCATTCCTCAACCTTGCAATGTTAATGCACGAATCGAAAAGAGCAAAAAGTGACATTTCTTAGTTACCTATGACAACTCCTCAACAGCTCGATATTTGGATTTCGGTTCAAACAGAACACCAGCGCCTGGAATTTAAAGAGGCCAAGTTTCAGTATGATAATCAAAAGATATATAAATACTGTGTTGCGATTGCAAATGAAGGTGGAGGACAGCTCCTTTTTGGTATCAGCAAAACCATACCCCGAAAAGTCATCGGCAGTGCGGCAGTCAACAATCCAAATAAGATGGCCTCACAAATATTTCAGGCGGTTGGCTTTCGTGTGGATATTGAATCAGTTCAACACCCGGACGGACGCGTTGTCGTTTTTCATATTCCCGGCCGTCCTTTAGGAACTGCTTATGCTTACGAAGGTGCTTATCTGATGCGAGTAGGCGAAGAATTGAAGTCTATGACTGAAGATAAACTCCGGCTCATTTTTGCTGAAGGTCAACCGGACTGGCTCGAGCTTCCAGCACTCACTGGAATTACAGCTCAGGATGTCGTGCAGTTGCTCGATACACAGACATTTTTCGACTTGTTAAAGTTGCCGTATCCTAGTGATCGTAATGGGGTTATTGATCGATTAGAATCTGAGAGCCTTATTAGCCAAACAAAGGATGGTTTTACGATCAGCAATCTTGCTGCAGTTGTATTGGCAAAGGATTTGAGAACCTTCGAGGGCGTTTTTCGCAAGGCAACTCGTGTGATTGTATATGAAGGTTCCAATAAGCTTCAAACTAAGTCGGATAGTACCGAAAGAAAGGGATATGCAGTTGGATTCAGAGGTCTTGTGGAGCACGTTATGAGCTTGCTGCCACAGAATGAGGTAATTGAGGATGCCCTGCGTGTCGAAAGTAAATTACTGCCAGAAGTTGTCATACGTGAGCTTCTGGCCAATGCTCTGATCCATCAGGACTTTGAGGAGCGCGGCATGTCGCCAATGGTAGAGGTTTATTCAGATCGAGTTGAAATCAGCAACCCCGGAGAGCCTGTGGTTCCGATCGACCGTTTTATAGATGGATATCAGTCGCGTAATGAACGTCTGGCTGACCTTATGAGACGTTTTGGTATCTGTGAGGAAAAAAGTAGCGGAATTGACAGGGTGGTGGAAGCCGCTGAAGCACATCAACTACCTGCGCCGGACTTTAAGGTCGGTTTTAAGCGTACAGTTGTGATTCTTTATGGGCATCGCTCGTTTCGGCAGATGGATCGTAGTGATCGCGTCCGTGCCTGTTATCAACACTGCGTGTTGCAGTGGGTATTAAGGCAGCAGATGACCAACCAGTCCTTACGCAAGCGATTTAAATTACCTCCGGGTAGCACTGCATCAGTTTCACAGGTCATTCAGGCAACCATTGAAGATAGACTTATCAAACCAGATCCAGGTATGCCTGAGAAATCGAAGAAACTTGCTCGGTATCTGCCGATTTGGGCCTAATCTATTTTAATTTAGCCTGTGGTTAATTTGAACATATGACGCAACCTATTATTCAACAAACACTTACTTATTTTATCTTAAAAATATAGAATAGTTATTTATGAGTTCATCTAAGTCAGTCCCATCCATTTCCGTCACCTACGCACGGCAAGGCAAGTCCGCAAAAGCTAACGAATTTGGCATGCGCCCGATGCAGGAACGCGCTTATCAGAAGCGTGGCGAGCAATACTTACTCATCAAGTCACCCCCGGCTTCGGGGAAAAGCCGTGCCCTGATGTTTATTGCGCTTGATAAGCTGCAAAACCAAGGGCTGAAGCAGGCATTCATTGTCGTGCCGGAAAAGACCATTGGTGCCAGCTTCTATGACCAGCCACTGAGTAAGTTCGGGTTTTGGGCAGACTGGACCGTCGAGCCGAGATGGAACCTCTGCAATGCTCCCGGCTCTGATGGCGGCAAGGTCAATGCGGTTCAGATATTTCTTGCAAGTGACTCGAAGATACTGGTCTGCACGCATGCGACTTTCCGCTTCGCGGTCGATAAGTTCGGCGTCGATGCCTTTGATGACCGTCTGCTGGCTGTCGATGAGTTTCACCACGTGTCCGCGAATCCGGATAACAAGCTTGGAGCGCACCTGGGTGAGTTCATAGCTCGCGATAAAACCCATATCGTCGCCATGACAGGCTCTTACTTCCGCGGTGATGCGGAAGCTGTCTTGCATCCTGAAGATGAAGGTAAGTTCAACACCATCACTTACACCTATTATGAGCAGTTGAACGGCTACCAGTATCTCAAGCAGCTTGACATCGGTTACTACTTTTATGCGGGACGCTACTCTGATGAGATTTTGCAAGTGCTCGATCCGAACGAGAAGACCATTGTGCATATTCCAAACGTCAACTCACGGGAAAGTACCAAGGATAAAATCCGCGAAGTGGAGCATATCCTCGAAGAACTCGGTGAATGGCAAGGGACCGACCCGAATACAGGCTTTCAACTGGTGAAGACTGCTGAAGGCAGAATTCTCAAAATCGCTGACCTTGTTGATGATGACCCTGCAAAGCGTGACCGTGTGTCTGCGTCGCTGAAAGACCCTGAGCAAAAGAACAATCGCGACTACGTAGATATCATCATTGCGCTCGGCATGGCCAAGGAAGGTTTTGACTGGATTTGGTGCGAACACGCGTTGACAGTCGGCTATCGCTCCAGTCTGACAGAAATCGTTCAGATTATCGGGCGTGCCACCCGCGACGCGCCAAACAAGATAAAGGCACGCTTCACCAATCTTATAGCAGAACCGGATGCTGCAGCAGAGGCTGTTATTGAGGCTGTCAACGATACCCTGAAAGCCATTGCTGCCAGCTTGCTCATGGAGCAAGTGCTGGCACCTCGCTTTGAATTCAGACCCAAGCGACCCGATAACGGGCCAACTGAAGGCTTCGATTACGGCGAAGACGGCTATCAGGCGAACAAGCCCAATGTCGGCTTTAATGAGGAAACAGGCAAAATTCAGCTGGAGATTAACGGTCTGGTTGAGCCAAAGAGCGACGCGGCTCAGCGTATCTGTCAGGATGACCTTAACGAGGTGATTACAGCCTTCGTGCAGAATAAGGATGTTGTGGAGCGTGGACTGTTTGACGAAGAGCTCGTCCCCGAAGAACTGACGCAAGTCCGCATGGGCAAGATTGTCAAAGACAAGTATCCCGAACTTGACGAAGAAGATCAGGAAGCCGTGCGCCAGCATGCTGTTGCTGCATTAAACCTGATCCAGAAAGCAAAGAAAACTATTGCGGACAACGGCGAAGGCATGCCAACAGCCAACACTGCTCTGCTGGATGGTGTACGTAAATTTGCGATAGATGTGAAGTTGCTCGACATCGATTTGATTGATCGGATCAATCCCTTTGGCGAAGCCTACGCGGTTCTCTCTAAGACGATGAGCGAAGAGCGTCTCAAGCGCATCAAGGAAGTTATCGAATCGAAGAAAGTCAGTATGACTTTGGAGGAAGCTCGTGAAATCGCTAAGCGTGCATTGAAATTCAAACAGGAAAAAGGTCGCTTGCCGTTATTGACTGCGTCCGATCCATGGGAAAAGCGTATGGCCGAAGGTGTAGCTTTTTTACAGCGAAAGGCAAAGGAGGGACAAGATGGCTAAGCGGGTTAGTACAGAGGACTTGGAGCTTCTTGTTGAGCTTGGTGTCGATATCGCCTCAAAGAAGCAGGCGGCTCGAACGCCGCGTGAGCAACGTATCATTGCAGGCTACGAAGAAATTGGGCAATTTGTCGAGCAGCACGGCAGGCTGCCAGAGCACGGTGAACATCGGGATATCTTCGAGCGGATATATGCCGTCCGACTGGATCAGCTGCGAAAATCTACAGAATGCCGTGAAGTCCTTAAAGGCATTGATATAAAGCGATTACTTAGTATTCAAGATGACGTAGAGACGATGGGCGTCCATGAAGGTGAAGCTAACGATGAAGCATTATTGGAAGCTCTCGGTGTAGGTTTTGACAGCTCTGATGATATAACCGAGTTAAAGCACGTTCGAACCACTCAGGAAAAACTGGCAGCAGAAGAAATTGCACAACGGACGCCTTGCCGGAACTTTGGCGTTTTCAAACCACTCTTTGAGCAAGTGCAACAAGAGTTGGAATCCGGCTTCCGCAAAACCCTCAAATATCAGGACAACGGGGAGGTCAAGAAAGGCGATTTCTTTATTCTCGAAGGCCAGAAGGCATATGTGGCTGACTGGGGCGAACAGTTTATCAGCAGCTACAACAAGCCAGACCGCCGCTTACTTGTTATTTATGACAACGGCACTGAGAGTGACTTGCTGCTTCGCTCGTTGCAAAGGGCATTGAATCGTGACAACGTAAGTCGTCGGGTGACGGACCCTACGCTCGGTCCTTTGTTCTCCGATCAGGAAGAAATCGACGATCAAACAGTCGGTTACGTGTATGTCCTCAGGAGCAAATCAGACAATGCTTTCATTGCAGAAAACCGAAAGGTAATTCACAAGATTGGGATCACCAAAGGCTCGGTTACCCAACGAGTTGCAAATGCCGTAAAAGACCCCACCTACTTGCTCGCAGAGGTCGAGATAGTCGAGACCTACAAGGTTTCTAATCTTGATCTTAACCGACTGGAAAAGCTCCTGCACAAATTCTTCGACCAGGCACGTCTTGATTTACAGCTAAAAGATCGCTTCGGTTTTGATGTCGAGCCACGCGAATGGTTTCTTGTCCCATTGCCGATCATCGAGGAAGCCATCCAAAAGCTGATTAATGGGACACTCCCCAATTATTGTTATGAGCCCGAGGAAGGGCGGATAATAGAGATTACAAAATGAGTGTTACTGAAGCATATATAACCGAACACTACCGAGGATGAAACCTACACCCAAAACACTCCAAGTCTTTCTGCCCGAAGGCACACCTGCC
>CAWUII010000086.1:0-8629 GCA_963922575.1 uncultured Opitutia bacterium | reverse complement strand
TCAAAAATCGTAAATCTCATCGCCAGGTAACCTACAAGCGCCGTGACTACAACAAAATGGAATTTTCAAATCAACTGCTGTTTTAACAGAAGCCGTACGCCCAATAAATTCAAGCAACCACTTGAGTTAAAGCTGAACTGTGGCATCATTCAAATCCCTCAAGATCAAGATGACTGACCCAAAATTGAAGCTACTTCCGAAGGTAACCCCGCGCCAGATTTTTAAACGCGGCTTGGGATGTCAGTGCCCGAATTGTGGCCAGGCGAAGCTGGCAAAATCCATGTTAACGATTGAGCAGCGTTGCCCGGAATGCGGCATGCTAATCAAACGTGGTGACGGTTACTATCTTGGTCCGCTTTGTCTCAATTACGGCTTTGCGTCGTTTGCTTTTATAATACCGGTTTTGATACTTGGCTTTTCAAACTGGATTGCACTAAAAACTGCCTTGGCCATAGCCCTCTTTGGTGTAGTCGTGTTACCCATACTACTCTATCGCTGGAGCTGGAGCTGCTGGCTGACAATTTACTACATCTGCTTACCGGAGGAGTTGCACGCCAACCGTCCGGACGATTGCGACGATCTGTCCTTCGAGGAAGAACGACGTTCGAAGGCGTGAGAAGTTGACTGTTGTGGCAATATTTAGAGCATGTGTGCAGTTGTAGTCGCCTCGCTTTATCGAGGCGTTTTTTCACGGCGACACCATCGACAAGCTCAGGTCAGGCGAGCGCCGCGGCGGCTGCACCTTTGCACTTAATCGACAACACTTACAGCGATCGAATCACCTGACTTTATCTTGTCATCGGCAATCCACAATTTGTGAACGCCCATCTGCTCATCCAGCTCAGATTCCTGCGGTTCGCCGTCTATCTTGAAACTCCGCTTACCGGTTTGCTTGTTTTCGTAATGAATGCTCACCTTGCAACCGCGAATATCGAGTGTGAAGTTGAATGATTCGAATGGACACCACTCGGCGGGCTGGATCCACAAGCCGTCAAATTCAGGTTCAAAGCCGAATACAAAGCGGATGAGCAACTTCAGGACGACGTTGGAACTGCCGGTTTGCCAGTCATTCATGTTTTGGCCGTCAATAAACTTCTCTGGATTGTAGCCATAGGAATTGGGCATGACGAATGGACTGTGTGTCAGATTCTCGTGACCTTCGGTAAATGGCAGTATTTTGTGCAGTTGTTCCCAGGCCTTTTGAGCTTCACCGATTTGGAAGAGCGACATGATGGCAAAAGCGGTCGCGTGAATATAAGCGGCGCCGTTTTCAGCTGTTCCCGGTGGGAGTTTTGGAATGCGTCCAACGCCTTTGGCATCCAGATCGAAGTGAGGTGCAAAGGTGCGATAACCGTACTTGGAGTCCAGGCGTTCGTATCCGTCCATTATCGACTGCTTTAACTCAGGATGTTTCTTGTAGAGTCCTGATGAAATCCAGAACGCATTCGAGGTCAGTCCATCGCGCGAAACACCATCTGAATCTTTATAGCTACCAACAAAGTAGGAGTACTTGTCACCCCAGCCGTGCAGAATGCGTTTCTCACCGGCATTATTGCTGACAACGGCATACTTGAGCAGGCCTTCTTCAATTTCCTCACGCGCCTTGCCATACTGCTCAATCTCAGAGGCATATTTGGCGGCATCCACATGTTTGAGAATTTCGATCATTTCCTGCGTATTCTGATAGAATTGCAACGTTGCCATGACACTGACACCGGTGCCGAATTCAGAAGAACCGTCCAGGCTGATACCCAATCCATCGAGCGCATCATTCCAGTCTCCGTACAATGCGAGCAGACATTTGGTCTTTTCGTGATCTCTATTGCGCATCAGGTAATTCATAATGCGGATCATGTGATCAAGAACGGAATCTTTTTCATCAGACTTCTTTACCTTACGTTGCGACTCATTGACGATTTCATGATAACCACGAATCTGATTGAGGAAATCCCAGTCGTGGGTGACACGCAGATAGGTATGAATGGTTGAAATAACCCAGACGCCCTGATCAATAAACTGACGGAGGTCCATATTCCCTACCTCCTGATTTGTAGAGGGCAATGAATACTGGCGGAAACAGCGACCATCGGGCGCAGTGAAGCTTAGTGCTTCCAGCATCTTATCACGGGCAGCTTCATCGCGCCAGAAGAGCATTCCTTCAATCGCTTGAAATACGTCGCGTATACCGATGAGTGAATTTGGAGAAAGCTGAATATAGCCCTTGATCAGCGAACAAAATTCTACCTGCTTCTTAAGATGCTCAACGAATGCATCGAAGGCGACACTGTTAATACCTTTATCCGTACTCGGACCGGTTTGAATGCTCAGGGCTGCCTGATTGGCACTATCTTCTTCATCCATTCGCTTCAGATCGGCGTCTATTAACGAGGGATCAATGCGCTTAGCTGCCAGAGCCATGGCGTCTGCGTGTGTTTTGACCGGTGTAAACAAGCTATCCAGACGCACACTTTTGCCGGCCGGCAGTTTCATGTGGAGCAGATCACCCATAATCGCAGTTTCCGTAAAGGTGCAGAGATGCTTGGGATTGTCGCCAAAAGTCCCTTTCAGCAGCGCTGCAGGTGTGTGCAAACTGCTTACCGAGCTACCCACATATTGAGAGCGCGAGGTGGTTGCCTCGGTTTCAACCAGCCAGCTCTTGTCTTCAGCATTCAACTCTCTTTGCAGGACACCGTAACTGGTCGTCAGTGTATGACGGTCTTTATCTTCATGAACCTGCAACAAAAAGGGGTCTAAATTTTCCAGCTTCGGCTGCTCTGGTTTGAGCAGAGATATTTCTTTGAACCAATTGTCTTCATCACTCGAATGTATCTGGTTGCGAAGGAAAGGATTGATAAACGAGGAAAGAAAAAAGGTTTCATTCTGACTGCCGGTATTTTCAATGTGTATGGAGAAACTAATTGCCCGGCCTGGTGTGGCAAATACACGCACTCCGAAGCGCAGACCGTCAAATTCGGTCACAAAGTAAGCTGCCGAAGGACTAAAAACCGTGTACCGCTTCAATCCCTCGGGCTCTTCAATCATTTTAGGAACCGAGAATAAAGGTATAACCTGGCAATCATTGTCACCTTTTTTCTTACCGGCAAAAAACGCGACGTTTGGCTCCTGCCCGTTTGCAGCTCTTAAGAAGGTGGAAAGCAAACCTTCGTTCGCATGCATATAGCCCGAGGCGTACACCCAAAAATTAAAACCACCCTGTCCGTAGGGATAGCGACTGTCTCCACTATCCCGAGACAGATTTAGTAGCTCTTTGTCTGACAAAACATAGACTGCATTGCCCATCCCATTGTCTTTCAAACGCTTGGAATCGGCCAGCAAGGCAGATACTTTTTCATTTATATTCGCAAATTTGGCGGACAATTCATTTTTACTTTGTGATAGTGCTTTGTTTGCATCATTCATAATTGCATTAAAAGTGACTCTATGCAGATATTTCAATAATGAATATTGTAATTTGTGAAAAAGCCTAAAATAAAGACAGCTCTTTATTATGAAAATGCTTCGCCTATCCAGTTCCGGCCTTCAAGGTTTTGCGGGAACATCGCTAACACCTCGAGACATCATTGACTATGCCTCTGCTCTAGCGACCCACATCCAGGGCGGCCCTGTCGTGGTTGGCCGAGATACACGTTACTCAAGCTCGATGGTCTACTCCGCTGCTACCTCGGGGCTGCTCAACGCCGGTTGTGACATCATTGATCTTGGGATCTGCCCTACACCAATGATTCAATTTGCAGTCAGGCACTACGGTGCTGCGGCCGGATTATCGATTACCGGAGGCCACAAGAAGGCGGGGTGGAACTCGCTAAACATCATCAATAGTGAAGGCAGCATTTTCGATCCACTCAGCGGACAAACAGTTCTGGATATCTTCCACTCCAAAGATTTTCTTAAGGCGGACTGGAAGGGAATGGGAAAAATCACTCAATCCGATAGTTTTCTACTGCCCTACCTGGACAATCTGGAAAGTTGTGTGAATACGGAAGCGATTCGTGCAGCTAATTTTACCGTCTTAATGGACCCGCTGGGTGGAGCCGGAGCGCCCTACCTGACTGTTTTTGCCGAACGCCTCGGCCTCAAGCTGGTGCCGATTAACGGAGATGCAAACGGCTATCTGGCTCGCGAAGCCGAACCACGCCCAAGATCGGCAAAACAGATGGCCTCGATTATCCCTTACGTTAAGGGCGATGCAGGATTTCTGTTTAGCAGCGATATGGTAAATATGTCCCTGGTCACTGAGAAAACGGAACCTAAAAGTGAAGAGTACACGTTTGCCGTTATTGCCAACCATATCCTAAGTAAAAAACAGGGAACCGTGGTGACCAATTGCTGCACCAGTCGAATGATTGATGACATCTCAGCCCAAAATAAAAGTCCCCTGGTAAAGACCAAAGTCGGCCAGCCTTACGTGCTCACAACACTCGCGGATGAGCAGGGAGTTCTGGGGGGTGAAGGCAATGGCGTTGCGGTTCTCCCTCAGGCAGGTCCGAGTTTTGATGGTTTTATAATGACAGCATTGGTTCTTGAAGCCATGGCTGAAAACAAAGCCACCTTATCTGAACTGGTGGATGCCCTTCCATCCTATTACATCGTCAAAAAGAATGTTCCCTGTAAATCCAGCAAAGCCTATCGTGCACTGGAACACGTGGAAAAGATCTGGAGGCTGGACGAGTCGGCAGACATTAATATACAGGACGGTCTGCGTATTGATAGCGAGCATGGCTGGAAATATGTTCGTGCGTCACGCACAGAACCTATGATTCGCATCATTTCAGAATCAAAAGACCAACGTTTAGCTGAAAAAGAAGCTGAAAAAATTATTCGAATTTTAGAAGAAGTATTATGAGAGAAGCATTAAAAGTAGGTATCTCCGGAGTTCGTGGTATTGTTGGGAAGTCTTTCTCACCTCAGGTAGCTACCGAGTTTGCTCAGGCATTTGGTAGCTTTGTGGGACGTGGCCCTGTTATTGTCGGACGCGATACCCGCACCACCGGACTGATGGTTGAAAACGCTGTTATTGCCGGCCTACAAAGTGTCGGCTGCCAACCGATTTTAGCTGGAATCGTCCCCACCCCCACCGTCCTGATCCTGGTAAAAGAGCTTAAAGCCCGAGGCGGCATTGCGATCACGGCAAGCCACAATCCCGCACAGTGGAATGCCCTGAAGTTTGTTGGAGACAACGCCCTGTTTCTGAACGAACTTAGAGCGGAAGAACTCATCAGCATTTACCACGCGCAAGACTTTTCTCTCGTCAGTGAATCCGAAATTCCGCAAGTCACGACCATCGATGCCCCCATGGCACCGCATTACAAAGCGATTGAGAACTACGTTGATTTTGAAAAGATCCGGAAGAAAAAATACAAAGTTGCCATCGATTGTTGCAACGGCGTGGGTGCTGTCCACTCGGTTTCCTTTCTGCGTGACCACCTGGGCTGCGAAGTAGTTTCTGTTCTCGATAAACCGACAGGAGACTTTGAACGCGAGCCGGAACCGACACCAGAAAGCCTGACTATATTGTGTGAAACCATCAAACAGAACCAATGCGATATCGGCTTTGCTCAGGATCCTGATGGCGATCGCCTGGCAATCGTCGATGAAAAAGGGGTGCCTCTCGGTGAAGACTTCACGTTGACCCTTGGAATCCAACAGGTTCTCAGTGCTCATGGCAAAGGCCCAGTTGCGGTCAATCTGTCCTCCGGTAAAACGGTGGATTACGTAGCCGCGCAGATCGGCGAAAAAGTGATCCGTACCAAAATCGGGGAAATTAATGTATCGGAAACGATGCTTGAAATAGGGGCTGCGGCGGGCGGCGAAAGTAATGGCGGCCTTATTATTCCTGCCGTCCATGCCTGCCGTGATAGCTATGTGAGCATGGCCATTATCCTGGAAATGCTGGCAGATACCGGAAAATCCATATCCGCATTAAAAGCATCCATCCCGGAATACCATATCGTAAAAGACAAAATCAGAGTCAGTAACGATGCCTCGCTCAAAATATTGAGGGCCGTGCGAAGCCATTATCAAAACGAAAAACTGAACTTACTGGACGGCGTTCACGTCGATTTCGGGGACAGCTGGGTCCATGCACGTCGCTCAAACACAGAACCCGTAATCCGCGTCATGGCAGAAGCCCCAACGAAGGCAAAGGCCGATGAACTGGCAAAAGAGTTGAGAGCGATTGTAACCTCAAATAACCTGAACCAATAGCAACAGTATCCTTTGAATAGAACTTTTCCATCCAAGGTTTTTAACAATGCCGATATGTTTCTTTGACAGAACAACAGATAGTGCTTTTTTTAATCTTTAATTATAAAATATCGATCCTACCCATGTCTGTAAAATCACTCACTACTCTGCTGCTTGCAGGTCTACTCACTCTTAACATCGCCGCAAAAGCATCATCGGATGTCTTATTTATTGCTGACTTCAACAAAGGCAATCAAAACGCGCTCGGTGGCTACTTCAACAAATACGAGCGAAATCCATCCAAAGCTGCGGTGAGCCTGGACTCATCCGTTTTCCACAGCAACCATGGCAAGAGCCTAAAAATTAGCGCAAAAAAAGACAAAGGCGGATTTTGTGGCGCATGGATACATCTCTTTGACTTTCGTGCTGACTCCAAAAAATTCCTGGATACTTCGGAGTACAAATATCTTTCATTCTGGGTAAAAGGAAAACAAGGTGGCGAAATGTTTACCGTTAAACTTGCGGATAAACGTCTGATTGAAGTTGAAGACTCCGCCAAGGTGGGCGCGATAAAAGACTTCCTCCCTGATGGTGTAACTCAGGAATGGCAGGAAGTATTATTGCCACTCGATAAATTGGGCCCTATCGACAAAACCCAACTGGGAGGCATTACATTCGACTTCAATTCACCGGGCAATTATGTCGTTTATATTGACGATATTATTCTAAAGAAGACAAAAGAAACCACCCTTGCCTCTACTAAAAAGAGCGATGCTCCCGAGAGCACTGCAGTTGTAACACCCACCCGAGAAGTACCACCGCGGACGCTCTGGGTATGGACAGTTTTTGAAATCCTGAAAAACAAGAACGACGAGCAGGACAAGGTGTTCGAACTATGTGAACGCGAAAATGTCAATCGCCTCTGGTTGCAGGTTCCTGCCCATTATGAGCCAAGCATCGACATGAGCGCTAATATCAAAGATATCCAGCCGCCCAAATTCAAAGTATCGCTATTGCACGAAAGAAAGCTCAGAAAATTCATTCGCAAGGCACACAAAAGAGGCATCAAGGTCGAAGCTCTGGATGGTTATCCCGAATTCGCGCAGAAACCTTATCATTTCATCCCGCTGGCGATCGTTGACGCAATTATCGACTACAACAAACGCGCCAAACCCGAAGAACGCTTCGTCGGCGTTCACTTCGACAATGAACCATATCTGATCATTGGCTGGCACGACAAAAAACGTCGCGAACGCATTCTCCGAGAGTTCCTGGAACTCAATGTCGAATGCCAACGGCGCATCCGGGAAAACTCAGATATGGAATTCGGCATCGATGTACCCTTCTGGTGGAATGCCCCGGACCCGAAAAGTGAAGGTGCCATTGGCGATGTAACGTTTAACGGAGAGCGCAAACCCGCCGTTTACTTCTGCATCGACCTGCTCGATAACATTGGCATCATGAATTACAGAGATACCACCTATGGTGTCGATGGAATCATTGCACACGCCGACCCGATTCTCAATTATGCTCAAAAAGTAGGAAAAGACAGTATTTACGTCGGGCTAGAAGTTTTTCGATATATGCCCACCGAGGCTTGGTTCCCATTCGGACTACCTCGCAATGAATTCAGCAAAGCGCTGCAAACAAAAGCGGACGACCTGGGTTATCTGAGTCGCATCAACGGGTTCCGAACCCAGTTGATTGACGACGGAGTCAATGTACATGTAGGCATTGAAGTACCCAACAACCCGGATGACGCTACCCGGAAAAAAATGAACGACACCCTGACTGAGATAGGTCGCTACCTTGGAGTCATCCAGCGCAATAATGATACCCCGCGGGAAATGAAAAAAGGAGCCATGTACATTCAGCAGGAAATCAGTAAAAACCCGGAATGGGAAAACTACGGACTCATCGACATCGTCGACGTAGAAGAACTGAAGCTATACCCTGGCTTTAAAGCCACAAGCATCATGCTGGGTAAAACCACCTTTGCCGACGAAAGCTACACTGAATTCAAGGAACAGCTGGATTCATCTGAAAGTGAACTCGTTGACCGCCCGGCCTTCCGGAGCACCGCAATCCACTACCTCAAGGTGCTCGACGAAAAATTCCATGAACAGTAACGTCCTATGCTTCCAGGCAAAGTTCACCCAAAAAATGTAGAGGCTGTCCTATCTAAGCAACCTGCTTAGATAGAAATGATCTATTTCTTCGCGAATCTTGATAGTAGTCATACGAGCTTATAGGCTGTAAGGTGCAAATGCTTTTCAGAAGACCCAAGACGTGATCTCGCATGACTATGCTCGTATGGTTCTCGGAACCATTATAGCTAAGTATGTAATTATTTGGACACATGATTCTTACCCAAAATGGTAGCAACTGTGTCTCTAAACAAGTATATTTTCATAATTTTTTAGAA
>CAWUII010000085.1:0-8725 GCA_963922575.1 uncultured Opitutia bacterium | reverse complement strand
AACTGTTACCTATGTCCTGAACCAAAAGTGTATACCATGTCCTGATCCCACCGCATCAGCGTAAGCCATTCACCGTTCGAAGTTCACCGTTCGAAGAGTTCACAACATAGATACTAAAAATTGTCGTCCAAAGCAAAATTGACGCCTTCAATTCCAGCAAATGAGCAGGCATCCATCACTTTTATAATTTGCCGGTGGGCTACGATATTCGCCGGTGCGATCGTCACAATCGCTTCAGTTTTATTTGCGGAGCTGGCCTCACGAAAGCGCGTTAACATCGAAGCTAACTCATCCAGTTGCAACGAATCAGGACTATCGTAAGGATATTCATTCACGACAATCTGACCGTTTTCATAAATTTCGATAATCTGCTCATCCGGCAAATCCAGCGGAGTCTCCTGCTCTACCGTACCCGGAAGTTGAAAGGATAGATCCGTCTCTTGACGCTCCAAGGTCGAGGACACCATAAAGTAAATAAGCAGCAGAAAAACGACATCAATCATCGGTGCTATTGGAACACCTACCTTATTCTCAGATCGCTTTTTGAGTCGGGCCATTTGACTTATCGCATCTGGTAGGCGGCATATATCACCTCGTAAGCACCAGCCTCTGCACAGGCACGCAACACTTTCTTAATTGCCTCATAGGGCGTTGCTTGATCGGCTCGCAAGTGGATACGTAGGTCGGGATTCAATGCCAGTGACTCTTTTATGGATGCCTGCATCTGATCCAATGTTTTTGGCTGTGATCTGAGAAAAATCTGACCTTCTGCATCCAGTGAAATTGTACCTCGATGATTCAGGTTTTCCGGCACTTTACTGGATGCCGACTCCGGTAAATCCAACTTCTTTCGTTTGTCTGCCTGCGCAAGCGTGCTAACTGTCATGAAAAACACCAGTAAAAGAAACACCATATCAATCATTGGTGTCATAGGAAAATCCTCTTCGGGCAAATGTCTAGACTGGCGGCGGGGCATAACCTGCAAGTTGCTGTGAACGGGGTAATGATGATAACTTTTATTTTAAAGCTGCCAGAGGCAAACAAAATTTTTAAGGTGGCGGCGTTTTTTTGCAGGGAGATATTTCGTTGGTAACGTGTCACTGTACTAGGTGCGCATTTGCTTTGTATTAATGAAAGCGATCGTGTGATGTAACCTGAAATTATTAATTCTACATCATTCTGTTAGTGTTTATAGCTAAGCCTACAATTACTTGTACAGATCGCATTCAGGTAGCGCAGCACCATCCTCAGGTGCGCACCCGCGTCGCGTAAGCCTGAGCATTCAAACGTTCGTGCGGCGCAGGGACGCGCCTGCGCTACCATTTTAGATAAGAATCATGTGTCCAGATGATTACATACTTAGCTATAGTTGTTAGATAAAACGAGCTGGAAAGTCTGTCTGGCTGCCCTCAATTGGTTTCTTACCCCATTCTGCATCATGATCTTATCGCTAATCCATTTGATAAGTCTAAAAAATAGGAATTGCAGCGTGTTGAACCTCTGTTGAATAATTGATTGTTTCTAACCACCACGTTTATGTACTATAATCAGCATTTCCCTCAAGCTATTGTGCTCTGCATTCTCACACTCGCTGTCCTCGGCTGTGATCAGGCGCAGCCAACGGTTTATGAAATACCAAAGGAGGATCGCTCAGCAACAGTAACATCCAAAACGGAACAAGGTGCTTCGGCACCAGCCAACTCTACTACGATGCAAATTTTGCCTGGCATGCAGAAATCAGCCGATTCTGCGCCTGAAATTATTTATTCAGCACCGACAGCGTGGGAAGCACTTGAACCCAGTGGTATTCGTAAAGCCAATCTTAAAGTTGATTCAGATAACGGAAGCGCCGAGGTAACAATACTTACATTCCCAGGTGATGTTGGCGGCACGCTTGCAAATATTAACCGCTGGCGTGAGCAGATTGGTCTAGATCCGGCAACTCCTGAAACCATAGGTCAATTTAGTGAGCCTTATGAAATCGCCGGACACCAAGGTCTGTACATTCGCCTCAAAGGTCGGTCGCAAAGCGTTCTTGGTGCGATTCTACCCTTCCACGGCAACACCTGGTTTTTCAAGATGATAGGTGATACACCTATTGTACTCGCCAATGATTCAACCATGAAACAATTTCTCAACTCCGTTCGGTTTGCAGATCACGTCCACAATCATAAATGAATAAAGTACTCCGCTTTTTTTCTTCCTTGCGGCTGACCGTTGTACTTTTGGCATTATCGCTAGCGCTCATTTTTTTCGGCACCCTTGCTCAAGTCGAAACCGGTATCTGGAAAACTCAGAAGGACTACTTCGAGAGCTTCTTTGTAATCTGGCGCTACCCCGAAGCATGGATTGCCCACGATTGGTTCTTCTGGTCTGGGATTCCACTCCCCGGCGGCTATTTGCTGGGCGGCCTCTTGTTCATCAACCTCATCGTTGCACACATCACCCGATTCAAGCTTACGCTTAAAAAGTCTGGAATCTTCCTTGTGCACTTTGGCCTAATCCTGCTGCTAGTCAGTGAGCTGCTGACGGATATCCTCTCGGTGGAAAGCCAGATGGCGATTGATGAGGGCAGCCAAAGCAACTACTCCGAGGATTATCGTGACAACGAGCTGGTTCTTATCGACCGCAATCATCCAGATTTCGATCGGGTGCATAGCATCCCCGTCGATTTGCTAAAACCTGGTAAAGTCGTCGCGGTGCCAAATACGGATTTAAAGATTCGCACACTTCATTACTACCCTAATGCCAATATTGGACGTGCCCGGAACACCGCGCAGTCTCAATCGCCGGCGACAAGAGGAGCGGGCGTCAAGATGGGCCTGATAGTCACCCCGAAACGCGTGACCTACTCCGAAGATACCATTAACACTGCAACTGCCTACATCGAAGTCATTGGACCCGAGAAACCACTGGGAACCTGGCTGGTTTCAAATGTCATCGATGAACGGTTTCCGCCGCAGATGGTTAAGATGGGGGAACAAAGTGTGGAAATCGCGCTTCGTTCAAAGCGTTACTACTATCCTTTCTCAGTCGAGCTGGTCGACTTTTCGCACGATAAATATCCGGGCACTGAGATTCCCTACAACTTTTCCAGTGAAGTCATCGTCGGTCACGAAAACACCGAAAAAAGTCAAAATGCGCTCATCTACATGAACCATCCACTGAGATATGAAGGCCTGACCTTTTTCCAGGCATCCTTTGCCAACAACGACATGACCTCTATCTTTCAAGTGGTGCGGAACCCGGGCTGGACGCTACCCTACATCAGCGTTATCCTCATGGGGCTTGGTATGATTATACAGTTTGGCATGCACTTTTTTAAATTTCTGAACAAGCGTAGCCGCTAATTACTTTTTAACTACGGAATATACCAAAAGTGCAAAACATGGGAGATGAAATATTATATGTAACTAAACACGTATTCATTTACGTGCATGGCTTATTTGAAAAATATAAATTCTTCCAGCAAATGGTAGCGCAGGTGCGTCCCCGCACAGCAGGAATGTCCCAAGGCCTTTGCCAACAAAATGCAGGTGCGCACCGAGTACGGTGCTGCACTACCCAGATGAAACATTTCCGCCAAATTTTGCGCCTTTCGTAGTGAACCCAAATCGCAATGAAAAAAATTGTCTTTTACATTATCCTGTCAGCCGCGGCTCTAATCGTCATCCGTGCCTTCAAGCCGGTGACCTACAACTCCCCGGACGTTGATATTGCAACATTTTCAGAACTACCAGTTCAGGTGGGTGGTCGCATCAAACCACTGGATTCAGTGGCTCGCAACACGCTGCTGATCCTTGCCAACCGCCAAAAGGTAATCACTCCGCAAGGAATTACACTTAGCCCGATCGAATGGTTCATGGATCTAACGATGCGCCCGGAAGTTGCCGATACCTACAAGGTCTTCAAGATCGAATTTCCAGATGATTTGGGATTGGCAGGTTTAGCTCAAAAAGGTCAGCGCCACTACTCTTTCAACGAATTGACGCCCTACTTTGAAGAAATCCGCACCCGATATCAGAAAATCAACCCGGAGCCTAAAAAGCGTACACCCTACGAAAAACAGATTGCCAAACTCAATAAGGGCCTGACGCTCTATAATCAGGTCATGCACTCACTGGGACCGATCGGAAAACCGGAGCGACTGGATCGACTGGTGGATGAATATCAAACTTACATCGCCAGTATCCAACCGGGCTTGGATGAACTGAGAAAGCAACAGGCAGGTGAGACGTATGATGCTGAAAAACTAGCCCGTATGATCTACTTTGGCGACGATTATCTAAGGCTTTCGCAAACGGCTTACTTGCGCATTATTCCTCCCCCGGCCCCTATTAATCCACTGGACGATTGGAAAAACGTGGGCTTGGAACTATTGGATGTCATGCAGGGTGAATCGCTCAGCCCTTACGTCACTGGTTACGCAAGCCTGACGATGGCCTACCGCCAGAAGCAACCGGAGATGTTCAATCAGACTGTTGAGGAACTACGCCAGCGCTTCATTGCAGATTTCCCAAATGACATTGACCGCATTCACTTTGAACGACTTTTCAATCAGATACAGCCATTCTATCTTTCCATGCTGTTGTACCTTCTGGTCTTTCTGGTTACTTGTTTTTCCTGGCTCCGTTGGCCCGAAACCCTGAACCGAGCTGCTTTTCTAATATTGATAGCTGCTTTCTTCATCCATACTGCCGGACTAGTCGCACGCATGTATATCCAAGAGCGATATGGTGTATTTGTAACCAACCTGTATTCGTCTGCTGTTTTTGTCGGTTGGGGAGCGGTCTTACTGGGAGCACTTACTGAGAAATTTTTCAAGAACGGCATCGGTAACGCCATGGCGGCGTTGGTTGGATTTTGTACTTTGATCATTGCCCACCACTTATCCATGAGTGGTGATACACTTGAGATGATGCGTGCCGTGCTCGATTCCAATTTCTGGCTGGCAACGCATGTCACCGTGATCACCTTGGGCTACTCTGCAATGTTCTTTGCTGGAGCGCTTGCTATGCTGTTTGCTCTACAAGGGGTTTTCTTCAGGGATTTCACCAAACAGTCCGCCCGATCACTTTCAAGCATGGTTTACGGGGTCACTTGCTTCGGCACACTGTTCAGCTTGGTTGGCACGATACTTGGCGGCATTTGGGCCGACCAATCCTGGGGACGATTCTGGGGCTGGGATCCGAAGGAAAATGGCGCGCTGATGATCGTGATCATGGGTGCAGTTTACTTGCATGCACGCTGGGGCGGTATTTGCAAAGAGCGAGGTCTTATGGCGCTTGCAATTTGCGGAAACATTGTCACTGCCTGGTCCTGGTTTGGCACCAATCTTCTCGGTGTCGGACTACACGCTTATGGATTTACAACCAGCGGCGCGCTCTGGACGCTCGGATTCGTGCTGAGCCAGCTATTCTTTATCGCTTTGGTATTACTTCCATGGCAGTACTGGCGCAGCGAATTTGGTATGGGGAAAAAATTGCCGGAGAGTAAGCGTATTTTATAGCTAAGCCTATAATTACTTGTACAGATCGCATTCAGGTTAGCGCAGCACCGTCCTCGGTGCGCACCTGCCTGGGGGGTCTTGAGCTTGTTGAAATGGCGTCGCGTAAGCCTGAGCATTCAAACGTTCGTGCGGCGCAGGGACGCCCCTGCGCTACCATTTTGGATAAGAATCAGGTGTCCAGATAATTATATACTTAGCTATAATCGCTGATGGAAATTAAGTAACACTTTTCCTGAAAGAAACACGTATTACACCAATTCTTGAAAAGTTTAGACGAAATCAGTTAGAGCAGCTCAAGTCTCTGCCTCCGGGCTTGAGCTTTTCGAAAAGGACCTACCGTGATTTCAAACCTTTCCGGGAGTGTCTGCCATCTGTTATCCTTACTCAGAGGCTCTGAACAATTGAAAAGATCGGATATGAAACCGGAAGCAATTACTGATTGGCTTCCATTGCCTCAAGTTCGGCCCGGGCTCTTGCAGCACGCTCTTCAGCTTCCTGAATGCGACGGGCACGTTCCTGCGATTCGGCATAAGCTTGCTTTTTTGCGGCCAGATCGGCTTCAAGACGAGCCGCCTTGCTTTCGGCAGTAGCTACATCGGATGAAGTTGCTGTACGTGCAATCTCGTCCCGCACTTTTTTTTCTTCAAGTGCTTTGATCTCTTCTTCAAGTTTTTGCTGAGCAATGACTTCCTGCTCGTACTCGTATTGACGCTGTGCTTCTTCGGCTGCGAGCTCTTCCTTCTTTTTGTCGTACTGATTACCCGCCAGTCCGCCGACTGCACCTCCAACGGCTGCGCCGATTGCGATATTGGTCCCACTCCTGTCACCCAGCTGAGAACCCACGATACCACCTACGATTGCACCCGTTACAGCACCAATGTTACGACCGGCGTTTGGAGAAGAACAGGCGCTCAAAAAAAGAACGGAACAAAGAACGAACGGAGTTAGCGAAATTTTAATCATAACAGATAGCGTTTTTCAAATGCTTGGCATAAATACAATAAAGAATTTAGATACTACAAACACACTTGCGATAAATTCAATCCTGCAATTCAAATTTGAGTACATATTTTTAATCCTGTAATTTTCACAATTAGCCAAAACGCGATTATGAGTCTAAGAAATCCAGAACGTGGTTTACTTTCGGTAAAAGGCATCCTTTTTAGCCTGGGGCTGATCGCAGCCTTTATTTTTGTCGGCGTGCTCTATGCAGGCCTTATTCGCCCGAGCGCCAATAAGATCGCACTTGCCCAAAGTTTTGGGATTGAAGATAGTCAGTCGCCTCCATCCCTTGCGGTTATATTGAAGGATTATGAGCAACAGATATGTCTTTCCCTGCTTCTCTGGGGCATCATGTTAATAGTGTATAAGTTTGCACTCCTGAAGACTGAAAGCAAGGTGCTTGCACGTTTCGCACCGGAAAGCGAAGGTATCAATGCAACACCGGAAGTAGACCTGCTTCGAGGTCAGCAAAGTATCGATCGAGCACTTGCCGGGAAAATTTCTAAAGAAATTGAAAAAAAAATCCAAAACGACGATCTTAAAAACAAAATCCTCCCCTACATAATGGCACGCGGTCTGGAACGCTACCATATGACGGGGAGTGTTCCAGAAGCGACTGAAACCATAATGGGCCGCCTGGAAGTCGCTGCCGAACAGCAGGAAAGTGAACTGTCCATGCTCCGCTATCTTGTCTGGGCCATTCCTTCGATCGGGTTTATCGGGACCGTGCGTGGTATCGGAGTCGCGCTCCGACGAGCCGATGAGGCACTACAGGGAGATATTTCCGGGGTGACCAGCGCCCTGGGTGTCGCTTTCAATTCAACTCTGGTTGCCTTGATCATAAGCATCTTTCTTATGTTGCTCATTCATTTACTGCAGTCCAGCCAGGAAGGTCTTATCCTACGTTTGCAAACCTTTTGTCGAGAGGAACTGATAGACAAGCTTTACGATCTTCCATCAACCGAAACTAAAACAATAGACAATATCGGCCTTGAAAATTTATCGGCAGAGATAGATTTGAAGTTGCCTGAAGAAACATCCGATTAATAGATAATTTACTGCATCCAGCTATCCATGAAACAACGCAGGCAGGCACAAAGTTCAGCTTTATCTTTCATTGATTGCATCTGTTGCGGTTTTGGGGCCGTATTACTGCTTTTTATTCTCACTGCAAAAAGTCAAATTGTCGATAAGGAGATTGAAGCTAGACAGGCGATTGAAGCGCTTGAACTATTACAGAAAGAAATCCTGAGCGCCAAAGAAGAAAAGCAAACTGTCGAAACAGAGATCGCATCACTGAATCCGCCGCCCAGCCCTGAAATGGTTGATCTGACTAAACTCAACGCCGAACTAGCGCGCCTTGCAAAAGTCATTGAGGAAAAGAATGCAGCCCTGGCCTTTCTGGATGAAGCCGTCGAGTCCACCGAAGCAGTTGCTGCAAAAGAACGTCCTTCGGCAGATAAGAGCTACCTGTCTGGTTTGCGTCTGCAAGGGCCAAGAGTACTTATAATTCTTGAAAATTCAGGCAGCATGCTCGCCAAGGATACAAACAGTGCGCTGGAAATTATCCGTAGTGGCAAAGGCATTCAGTCTGAGAAATGGCTTCGCGCAAAAGCAGCCGTCCGGGCAGTGCTTGCAGCCATTCCCAAAGAGACCAAAGTTGCTATTTTTCAAATGAACGAATCGGCAAGCCCACTATCCGGAACCGCCTCAGATCCGTACGTCGATCCTTACGATAATAACGCACTAATTTCGCTACTCGAGCGGCTTGACTCACTCGAAGCAGCTGGTGGGTCTAACCTGTTGAACGCGCTCGTTGCGGTGAGCAATCTCAATGAACAACCCAGCAGTCTGTTGCTGATTGCCGATGGACTGCCGACTGCTCCGAATCCAAACAAACGATCACTTTCAGAGGCAGATCGTGTCTATCTGTTCAACCGCGCGATGGCAAAGCGCCCCACTTTTCCACTTAATACGATCCTCTTTCCCTTCGAGGGCGATCCAGCAGCAGCAGGTCTTTTCTGGAAACTCAGCAGTCGCACCAATGGCATCGTATTGATTCCCGACCATGACTGGCCCGCACTTTGAACTCTTCGAACATTGAATGTCGAACTTCGAACATCGAATAATTAACACTGAATAATGGATTATGATTTTTCTTATAGCTAAGCCTATAATTACTTGTACAGATCGCATTCAGGTAGCGCAGCACCG
>CAWUII010000084.1:0-8755 GCA_963922575.1 uncultured Opitutia bacterium | reverse complement strand
ATCTCCCACACCGCTTTTTTTATTACCTTTCTGTCCACCAGCTCTTTCATCCAGAGCTTTTTCTCCCATAGCCTACTGTGCCAGAGCTGACGGAGCCAGAGCTGACGGAGCCAGAGCCAATTGAGCCAGAGCCGATTGAGCTAGAGCTGACGGAGCAGCCAGAGCCGATCGAGCAGCCAGAGCTGATGGAGCCGACGGATAAACCTCTTTCTCTGGACCAGGCAAGGGCTTTGGCTTTAACCAAAAACCTTAGTCTTCAATCACAGGTAGAAGCGTATCTGGCGAGCAGCGATACAGCGAGGGCTCAAGAATGGTTTTACGAGCCGGAACTACAATTTGTCGGCAGACAACAAATAACCGATCGAGACAACAATGCTGCACAAACGACCAGCGGAGGTAGTCAAAGCTCATTTAATCAGGAAGAGACACTCTACGACGCAAGGGTGCAGAATCAACTGCCAACCGGTGGGACGATATCTTTGAATTACCGGCTTACCGACAGAATAAATGACATCGGTAATCCAACGGGTTTTGGCAGTATTTCAACAGGTTCTGATGAACGTGAGTTTGAATCTTTCTTGGGTATTACATTCGCGCAACCATTGCTCAGAAAAGAGAACATCGAAAATTTAGGTGAACAAAATGCACAAAACCCTCGAGTTCGTATTCGATTGGCAGCAAAAGAGTCAGAAATCGCCTTTCAGCAAATTCGGCGTGAACTGTCCAATGTTATCGTGCAAGTTGAAGTTGCCTACTGGAATCTTTACGCAGCAATAGAGGAGAAGCAACTTCGCGAAGAATCATTGGAAGTTGCCAGAGACATCTTTGCAGATAATAAGGAGCGGGTTCGTTTAGGTAAAATGGCAAAGTTGGATTTACTGCTGGCTGAATCTGAAATTGCTTATCGAGAGACAAAATTAGAGGAATCAAATAGGAAACTACATAGTGCCAAAAATGAGCTCAACACGTCCTTTTCACAGTCTTTAGTAGCTGGGGATCTTTCGTTTGCTCCGGGCGATACACCGCAAATTGTTCCAATAACTGAATCCTGGGAAGAGATTGCTGTCGACTCGCTGCACCATCATCCGGAGTATCTGATTCGCAAAAAGCAGGCGGAGCTTGAAGGATTGCGACTGGCATATGCAAAAAATCAAGAACTGCCACAACTTGATTTGAATTTAAGCTATGGTTTCAACGGTCTTGGCAGTACAGCGAACCAATCCTGGCAACGAGTCAATGACTACGACAAGGTTGACTGGTTTGCAGGTTTGATACTGAATATACCACTCATGGGTGATCAAAAGGCAAAGTATGAGACGTCTGCTGCAAAAAGAAGGAAGCAACAGGCGCTGATGAACCTGAAAGGAGTGGAGATACAAATTCTTAATCTTTCAGTGACTACCTACAGGCGGCTGAAATCCGATTTTAACACCTATCAGAAATCGATGCAATTGGTTGGTCTTCGAGAAAAGCTTCTGGACGTAGAACTGGCAAAGCTGGGAGAAGGTAAGAGCAGCAGTCGTGAAGTTTTTGAAATCGAGAGTGAACTCTCTGAATCAAGGATAGACGCACTTAACAAGATGTTTGATTATCAAAAAACGCAAATTGAATTACTAGTCTTCCAAGGCAAGTTTCTAGAGAAGCGTGGTATTGATATTACTCAGGAGCAATTAATGAACTAGAGCAGGCAATATAGATTATTATGTCACGACTTAAAAATATTTCACTTTTTTTCTGTATGGTAACGACTTTCTGGTTGCCTTCATTTGCCGAAGTCTTGGCAGTACATGGAATTGTAGAGCCCTTGCATGATGCAGATCGAAGCGCCTCTGTTGCCGGGAAGATAGAAACAATTCACTACCGTGAAGGACAATTTGTCGATAAAGACACAGTGGTGATTCAGCTTGAAAGCACACTTGAACAACTCGAGGTCGATCGTCGTCAGATTATTCTGGATAGCAAAGCCGAGTTGGAGGCTGCAATTGCGGAAATGGAAACACTTGAGGTGGACCTTAAATCAACGCGTACACTCTTTGAAAAAACCGGATCAATTAGTCAGGAAGAGTTAGACAAGAAAGAGCTCGAATACAAACTGGCAGTTGCCAAAAAAGACCAGATAGAAAACGAAGAAGTTCGAGAAGCAATTGAGCTGAAAATGTCGAAATTTAAGCTTCAGGAGCGTGCAATCAAAGCACCTTTTTCTGGAAAGATTGCAGATATTTACCTGAACGAAGGTGAAGACTGCAGTGCGGGGGAAGCGCTTTTTCGAATCGTTGATCTGTCGCAGTGCTATTTTATATGCAATGTTGAAGCTAGTCTGACGTCTCATCTAAAAAAAGACCAGATCGTTGATCTTACAATCGCTTCGGGTCTTGATTTTGTCCGCAAGCAAGGAAAGATCGAATTTATTGCGCCGACCATCGACTCTGCAAGTGGCTTACGTAAGGTAAAAGTCTTGTTTGAAAATTCTGACTTCTTAATCGTTCCCGGAGCAACCGGTGAACTAAATATTAAAGTTAATCAGTTCATAAAATGAGCAACTTTCCGATTCCTGAAACAGACGCAATGAATACTGCCGGGATGGAAAAAATCCAAAGGCTGCGAGCATTTAATGGCTCTTGGAAAGATTTCTGGGCTCATTATCTTTCGGAGTCGTGTCAATTTATTAAGGCCCAGTCAGGCGCTCTCCTATATAGAGCAAAAAACGACTGGAATCCGGTAGGAAGCTGGAAAAATGCACAATTCTCGATGTCAGCAGATAAGGTGATTACGTCTGTTTTCGCCAAGTGGATTCAGGAAAATTCCGTGCCAACCACACCTGTTTTTTGCAGACTGTCTGGAGAAATCGATGTTGGAATGACCGTGTTGCTGATTGTTCCACTGCTTACCCAGAATCCAAAAGAGACTATTATCGCACTCTACATTGTTTCTGCCGAAGAGGGTAGAGAGGCACAATCCAAACTAGACCGGTTGTCATTGATTCGCGATGTTCCTGCATCTTTTCAGGAACACCTGAACTATGAACAGGCCAAATCTCAGGTCGAGGCGTTTGCAACTTCAGCTGATTTGTTGGTGCTGATTAATCGTCAGAAACGTTTCCTGGCGGCGAATATGACACTTTGTAATGAGCTGGCATCACGATTTAACTGCGATCGAGTCAGTATCGGCTGGTTGAAAGAGCAAGCGGTTTCAGTGACGGCTATTAGCCATATGGAAAAGTTTGAGAAGAAAATGGATGCCGTGCGTGCACTTCAGGCCTCCATGGAAGAATCGTTGGAGCAGAACTGTGAAATTCTTTCACCGTCGCCGCCGGATGCCAATTACGTCGCTCGCGATCATAATGAATATAGTCTTTCGCAGGGTATCCATCATCTGTTCTCAATCCCACTGCAACGCGATGACGAAGCCGTTAGTGTAATAACCTTTGAGCGCAGTGAACCATTTACGGAGCAAGAGCAGCTGCGTCTTCGCTTAATCGGCGATCAGGTCACCCAGCGCATGCTGGATCTGCATAAGTGGGATCGTTGGTTTGGGTCTCGCTGCTATTACTGGTTCAAAGAAAAGGTGCGGGAGCTGCTCAATGTAGAATTCACCTTGCGCAAGGCATTGTGTATTCTGGGGGTTATCCTGTTTGTATGGATGGTGTTTGGGAAGCTTGATTATAAGGTTAAAGCGCCCTTTATTGTGAAGTCAGAAAATGTTCGCTATGTGCCGGCGCCCGTTGAGGGATACATAAAAAACGTTGAGATTGAAAAGGGGGATCATATATCGTTCGGTAGTGCTTTGCTAACTCTGGACGACCGGGAATTGCTTCTGGAGGAATCTGCAGCCAACGCAGAGAAAGTGCGACTTGAACGTGAAATTGTCAAAGCTCGTTCAGAGGGTAAACTGGTGGAAATGCGCATTGCCGAGGCACAGCTGCAACAAGCTAAAGCACGTTTGGAGAAGATAGATTATTTTATTGAGCGGTCGACAATTACAGCTCCTTTTGACGGCGTTGTTGTCGAAGGTGATCTCAAGGAAAAAATTGGAGTTCCTGTACAGCAAGGAGACCTGCTCTACAAAATTGCACAATTGGACACTCTGTACTCCGAACTAAAAGTAAATGAAGACGATATCAACGAGTTAGAAGTAGACCAAGAAGGTCACCTTGCATTTGCAAGTCGCCCAAATGATAAATATTCGGTAACAATAGAGCGTATCGAACCCATGGCTCAGACTGAAGAGGACAAGGGCAATATATTCATCGTTCGCTGCCAATTTACCGGAGATCTCGAGGGGTGGTGGCGTCCCGGAATGAGTGGTAATGCCAAGATCAATGTAGGCAGGCGTAGCCCGCTGTTCTTGCTTACGCACAAGACGATTGATTATCTCAGGCTCCGGTTCTGGTTTATTCCGTAAAATCTGACAGACGCATTTCATGGCAGATAATACAAACACGTTTAGTGAAGTCTGGTACCGGGTTGCCAACCAGAGTGTGACCTTGCGCGCGCAGGTAAAAATTCAGCGGCAATTCTTCCGAGGCGAAAAATGGTATGTTATCGAAGATCCGTTCAACAATCAGTTTTTCCGTATCCGACCCGCTGCATACGATTTTTTGGCACGCCTTAATTCCAGGCAAACTCTGGAAGAAACCTGGCTGGAATGTATCCAGTCAAATCCGGACGAAACGCCGGGTCAGGAAGAAGTCATCCAGTTACTGTCTCAACTGTATCACGCTAATTTGATTCATTACGAATTGCCTGCGGACAGTCAGAAGTTTTTTGAACGTTACAAAAAGAGAAAGGGCAAAGAGACTCGGGCGACACTGCTGAACATCATGTTTGCCAAGTTTCCGTTTCTGGATCCCAACGATTTCCTTGAGCGGGTTAAGCCTTATATCGGCTTTTTCTTTAATCCGGTAACGTTCCTTGTCTGGCTGGGTATGGTCATCTTTGCCGTAAAGCTATCTTTGGACAACTGGTCCGAGCTTTGGGACCAGGGGCAGAGTGTGCTCTCGCCCAGCAATTTACCGCTGTTGTATGTGTGCATTATTCTGATCAAGGTGTGTCATGAATTCGGGCATGCGTTCCTCTGTAAAAAATACGGTGGAGAGGTTCATAAGATGGGTATCATGCTCATGCTTTTTACGCCCATACCGTTCATTGATGCATCCTCCAGTTGGGCATTTCCCAGCAAATGGCGCCGCATTTTGGTCGCGTTTGGAGGCATCATGGTTGAGCTTTTCATTGCAGCAATCGCAATGTTTATCTGGGCAAATACGGGCGATGGTTTAATTCATAACCTGGCTTATAATGTCGTGTTTCTCGCATCGGTCACAACTGTTCTCTTCAATGGAAATCCCTTATTGCGCTACGACGGATACTATATGTTGGCTGATTGGTTGGAAATACCCAACCTGACTTCGCGCAGCACACAGCAGTTGTTTTATCTTTCAGAGCGTTATCTTTTGGGTGTCAAAAAAGCAAAGTCATCTGCTCATAACTTTCTGGAAGCATGTTGGCTGGTCCTGTATGGCATCACATCATTGGCTTATCGGATCATCGTATTTACCGGAATAGTCCTATTTGTCGCCAGCCAGTTCCTTATCCTCGGTGTCATCATGGCGCTGATCTGTATCGTGTCATGGGGAGTCGCGCCACTGTGTCGCTTTGTCAACTATCTGTGGACCAGCCCTAAACTTGAGCGCAACCGACTCCAGGCAATTACCCTCACCTGCGTTATACTAGGTGTCGTGTTGATTGCTTTGGGACTGCTTCCGTTTCCCAATTACTTCCATGCGCCAGGAGTGGTTAAGGCAAAAGAGTTTACTCAAATCAGTAATGAGTATCCGGGTTTTATTGAGGAATCATTCGTTCAAAGCGGGAGTTATGTAACTGCAGGTCAGCCTTTGTTTCGTGTCACGAATGAAACGCTGCATCTTGATCTAAAAAGTTCAAAGGCGAAATTAAAAGAGTACAAAGTCAAGTATCTGAGCACACTCAATAATGAAGCGGTCGATCGTGCATTTGTTGAGCGAGAATTGGAGACCTTGAATGATCAGGTAAACTTCTATGAAACCCGTCTTAAATTGCTTACGGTTTGTGCGCCCCATTCAGGTACTTGGGTGGCGCCGCAACTGGATGAGTATCCCGGCATGTGGTCAGAGCGAGGAAAACCTATCGGCTATGTTATCAATAACAAGTCATTCTACTTCTCATCCATTGTCTTGCAGAAAGATGCTTCAAGGGTGTTCGGCACAACGTTTCCAACGGCACGCGTCCGACTGGTGGGCGAATCCGAGCATGCGATCCCTGTACGCAATCAAAAAGTGATTGAAGCCGAACAAAGTCAGCTGCCTTCTGCTGCACTGGGACTCTACGGAGGTGGAGATATTGCTGTTTCCAGTCGGGACGCAATGCAGGCCAGCGAACCTTATTTCGAGGTACGATCTGAAATGCAAAAAATAGTCGATGTGGCCGAAATTCATGGTCGCACTGGCCGCATCCGCTTTAAGCTTCCGTCTGAACCGCTCCTTTGGCAGTGGTATCGCTCTTTCCGGCAATTGCTGCAAGATCGCTATAAAATTTGACGACTGATGACTGATATAAGCTATCGACATGTAGAGGTGCGTGAATTGGCTAAAATTCACAAAGGATTTGACTCTATATCACACGCTATTGTTGGTCGATACAAACGACGTGCAATTGATTTTCAAAAACTGGCGGATCTGGCAGACATAGTTGACGCTGAGTCCGAGCGTTTTAAAGAGTTAAAGAACGAAGCGCTGAAGGCGGAATTGAGAAATTTCAGTCAATTGTTCAGACGAAAAGCGACTGTGGATGATGAACAACTGGCGGTTGCATTGGCGTCGATCCGAGAAGCGGCTTCGCGCAAAACCGGTTTGCGGCCTTATCGAGAACAACTGATAGGCGCTCTGGCCTTGTACAAAGGTTACTTAGCTGAAATGGCTACCGGGGAGGGTAAAACGCTGACCGCTTCGCTGGCTGCTATTCTAAATGGCTGGTCTGGATTGCCATGCCATGTGATTACAGTAAACGATTACCTGGCTGAGCGCGATGCAAAGTGGTTCCAAGATTTATTTGCTTTTTGTAAAGTGACTGTAGGGCATGTCATCGGCGAAATGACACCGCAGGAGCGAAAGCAGAGTTACGGCAAAGATGTCGTCTACACGACAAGTAAAGAAATCTGCGCGGATTTTCTTCGTGACCGCATTCAACTCTCGACGGTTAAGGAATCCACCCGATGTGTTCTGCGCAAGATGCTCAACCCTAACGGCAGTCACGCAGACCAGCTCATTATGCGAGGATTGCATACCGCCATAATTGACGAGGCAGACAGTGTGCTTATCGACGAAGCCGTTACGCCGCTGATTATAAGCCGTCAAAAGGATAACGAGTTTTTGCGAGAAGCGACTCAAACGGCCCGAAAAGTAGCTCAGAGTCTGGAACGCGATGAACACTACACGATAGATCCTCTGTACAAGGAAATCACCCTGCTTGACAGCGCAGATGAGGTTATTGATGCAGTGATTGAAACGATCCCCAAACAATGGCGAAACTTGGCTCGGCGGCACGAAATCGTAAAACAGGCGCTATCGGCAAAAGAGTTTTTCCATTTGGGCAAACAATATATTATCCTGGATGAAAAAATTGTAATCGTCGATGAAGCCACCGGTCGCCCGATGCCAATGCGTTCCTGGGGCGACGGGCTGCATCAGGCAATTGAAGCCAAAGAAAATTTAAACCTGACACCACCCAACGAGACGATTGCCAGAATGAGTTTTCAAAGGTTCTTCCGCCTGTTCAAACGACTTTCCGGGATGTCGGGAACTGCCAAGGAAGGCGCCGGCGAATTCTGGAAGATTTACCAGTTGCCTGTCATGCAAATACCGACACACAAACCGTGCATTCGGGAACATCAAACGGAGCAGGTCTTCAGGACCCAGAAAGACAAATGGTCCGCAATACTCGAAGAAATCGAGCGCGTACATGCTTTCGAACGACCAATCCTCATCGGTACACGAACCATTGAATCAAGCGAGCATCTGGCCAGTCTGTTAAATGCCCGTGGATTTGCTTTTAACCTATTGAATGCGAGCAACATCAAAGAAGAAGCTTCGATCATTGCCAATGCGGGGCATCACCGGCGCATCACAATCGCTACAAACATGGCAGGTCGAGGAACCGATATCAAACTCTCAAAAGACGTCGCTGCGCAAGGCGGGCTTCACGTCATCGCTACCGAACGGCACGAATCCCGCCGTGTCGACCGGCAGTTGTTTGGTAGGGCAGGGCGTCAGGGCGATCCGGGAAGCTGTATTTCATTTGTCAGTCTGGAAGATGAACTGTATCAAAGGTTTTCTCCCGCGCCTGTTCGATGGCTCGTTCAACGCACTTCAGACAGCATGGTCCCTGTAAAGATCGCCGGAATCGCCATGTCTGCCTGCCAATACGCTTCCCAACACATTGCCTTCAAACAACGCTGCGGCGTACTCCGCAAAGACAACTGGCTCGATGAAGCGCTCTCTTTTGCCGGGTCTGGTTACAGTTGATAGTTGCCAGCAGGTTCTCCTGCTATTTTCTGTGGAAAGGTAGCTTGATAACTATTTCCTTTGTCTTTTAAAAAAAGTTGTAGCCACGACGCTCCCTTCGACAAGCTCAGGGTCTGAGACTGTCGCCGTGCTATACATTATAGCTAAGCCTATAATTACTTGTATAGATCGCATTCAGGTAGCGCAGCACCGTCCCCGGTG
>CAWUII010000083.1:0-8802 GCA_963922575.1 uncultured Opitutia bacterium | reverse complement strand
CTTTGACCGCCGCAGGTAGCAGCCGCTTTGCCAGTTTAACTCACCTTTTTAGGATTATCCTAAAAATACACTCTCAAATTTGAGGCGGCACTTGCCTTGCCCAATGGAAAATCCCGGAGAAGTAGGGGACGTTTAATCCTTCTTTTTAAGCGTCCGCGCAAAATCAGAAATATCTGTGCGGTTGTGAAGACATCTCCTTCGGCCGTATGGCGATCGGCGATTGGGATATTTAACTGAGCACAGACTTCTTCCATGCTGGGCGGCCTCTGATTCGCATAACCCGTTTTCCGAAATGCTTCCAGTTCGGTACTGGCAAAATGAGCGGTATCCAGAAACTGGTTTCTGAGTGGTACTGAAAAATGTCGCTCTAGAGCAGCGTTGAGCATGGCGGCATCAAATGCGATATGATGCCCGACAATAACAGTACCTGCTAAAAGGGGAATCAATTGTTCCAAAACTTGCTTTTCCGGCATGCCTTCTTTGGTCTGAGAAGGGAGAATTCCATGAACTTTGGTGGCTTCATTGACTTCCTTTAAGTCCTGATAAACAAACCAGGATTTCAGGGACTGCATATGAAATTGTCCGTTTTCAACAATCGTTACTGCAATCGACAATATACGATCCTTGTGAAGGCTAAATCCGGTCGTTTCCAAATCGAGAACAGCCCAGCGAACTGAGCTTTCCGGCAACTTCTTGCTAACCGGCGTATGCAGACGGTAAGCTTCAAATTGGGACGGATATTTTCGACGGAACCACATAGCCAGGACACAATTACTAGCGTTTGCGCAAGTCGATTTGAAACTCTTTCTTTAGACTATCTTGTACCATGCGTACTACGTCGAAGACATTCACCAACTGTGCCTTTTCCATTTTGGTTAATTTCTCCGGATTAATAAATCGTCCAGAATCCCCGCGTTTCAGTCCATTCATCGTTCGCAGTCGTAACAGGAAATCGTAAGCTTCCTGGGCCAAAAGCGCGATTTCCTTCAAGCTACCAATTCTTTTCGCGATTTCACTCCAGCGACCGCCTGTCGAGTACCTGAGTGTAAGCTGGTACTTTAAAGCAAAGGCTTGTGCCCCTTGTCGCAGGGGTGCCATGGCTCGATTCTTAATGTCAAACTCACCCGAATTGCGCCCTCGTTTTTCAACGACAAAATTCCCCAGAAAATTCAAGGGAGGGGATAATTCAACTGCCATGCCGGCCAATTGCTTTAGAATCCCGTTGTTGGCAGACACATGTTTAAACATGGTTGAACGGACCGACTCCGTAAGCGACTTATTGCCGGCTACGTAACGCATATCATAGATGATGATTGCACGAAGCAATTCCTCTGAGTCAGTAAATGCGTTGATCGAAAGAATTTCTTTTTTCCATTCCTTGTCAGACAGACACCATTTGGGGTTAAGCGCCATAACGTTGCCCTGGCAGCGGGAAAAACCACAGTTGGTCATTCCTTGAATGACACCTTCGGCAAGAACGGTCAGTTGTTTTCGAATTTGTTGATCCTGATCGTTCGAACCACTGGATTTGAACACAATGGCATTGTCCATATCGGTTCTTAATATCTGCTCTCGACGCCCGTCACTGCCAACCGATACCCAGGCCCAGTCCAGATGGGAGACATCCTCACCATTTTCCTGCATCGCAGCGGAAGTTATCTGAATTAGGCGCTGAACGAGTTCATCGTATAATTCCGCGCTAATCTGTCCGATAAAAAGGCCGGAGATGCTGGCTTCCAAATAGGAGTGAATGATCGTTTGGATATCGTCGCAAATTTCGCGTAGCCGGACAGTTGTTCTGGCATGGCGAATCTCCCAGAGCAAACCTGCCGGATGATGCCCGGTTTGTCCCAGCAAATCTTTTTCGGTACAAACATCCAGCGCCGGACTTTTATCCGTCCCGTCTTCCGTGATACAGACCTGACCAATCCGTTGTCGCAACATAAGCAGGATAGCAGCCGTAGCATTGGATTCATTTTCAACTGTTACCACCGGATGCGTCATGATTTTTCTGACCGGCTCATTTTTACTCATATCTTGCACGATTACTTTTTCAACCATATCACGGTGAGTAACAATTCCGCAAGGGTGGCGTTTTTCGTTCACAACCAGAATGGAGGGCACGCCTTTCTCCATCATTTGCTGAGCGGCATCATGAATGCTCAAGTCAGGGCCGCAGGTTAAAAGCCGGAGTAGGTTTCTTGGACGAATCTGATGCGCACCGTCTAAATGTGCCTGCAAAATATTATCTGATCGAGTCGATGCGGCTGTAGTCATTTTTTTCAGAACCGGCATTTCTCCCGCCAATTTGGTCGTCCAATACAAATGTCGCCGAATGTAATTTCTGGCCTCGTCATTTTCAGCGAACAGTGGCTCCACCAGATTCCAGTCAAAACAGTATAGTAAACTATCCTCAATCACGTCCGCAGAAACGCGGAAAATGGTCGCTTCATACAGAGCAGTTAGTCCAAGCAAATCGCCAACGTCCCGGACATCGACCAATTCCTTGTGTCCATCTTTGGTAACATGATATTCAACGCGGCCTCGTTCCAGAAAATACAAGGTGTTTCCGGCTTTTTCATTCTGCTCCCAAACTTTTTCACCCTTTACCAGAACCTTAACCGTAGCTTTTTTTGCAAGCGACTGAATTGCTGTTTCCTCCAGCATGGAAAAGGGTGGAAACCGATGTAACGAGTCGGCAATACGGTCTGGAATTACATTGTTCATGTATCAGGGATTGTTGAGGTTTTTAGCTGTTTTTGATGGAAAATCACGGCCATACAGCTTCAATAATTCTTTCAAGTAAACTGCGGACTCATTTTGCAAAACATTCAGTTGCTCAGGTAGGTAGCGCCATTTCCAATTTCCTGCCGGAGTCCCTGGCAAATTAAATCGCGCTTCGGATCCAAGGCTCATCAAATCCTGTAACGGCACAATTGCCATATTCGCAGTTGACTGGATGGCGGCCCGAGTAAGGTCCCAACTGATGTAATTACCGGATACAGAAAGGTAGCGACGCACGTGATCTTGCGTATCTGTGTCCAGTTGATTGTACCATCCCAAAGTCGTGTCATTATCATGAGTGCCTGAGTAGATCACTGTATTGGCACTACAGTTGTGCAACAAGTACGGGTTTTTTGCATCTTCGCCAAATGCAAAGTGTAAGACAGACATTCCGGGTAAACCAACGGCTTCGTTTAGAGTTTCTACCTCGTCTGTGATAAGGCCCAGATTTTCGGCAACGAGTTTTGCTTCCGGACATGCGGCCTTAATTGCTTGAAAGAGTTTCAGCCCAGGGGAGGGCATCCAATCTCCTTTACGTGCCGTCCTTTCCTCTGCCGGCACAGACCAGTAGGACTCGAATCCCCGGAAATGATCCAAGCGAACAATGTCGTAGAATTCCATGTTGGCCTTGATCCTGTCAATCCACCAGGCAAACCGTTTTTTCTGATGTACTTTCCAATCGTAGAGAGGATTGCCCCAAAGCTGTCCGTCTTCCGAGAAATAATCCGGTGGTACACCGGCAACTGCTTTGGGTGTGCCATCCTTGTTCAACTGAAACAGGGTGCGATTTGCCCAAACATCGGCGCTGTCCTTAGCAACGAATATCGGCACATCGCCAAAAATCTGTATATTTTTACTCGCAGCATAACGACGTAAGCACTTGAGCTGACCAAAAAATAAATACTGATAGAAGACATGAGCTTCAATATCTTCCAGCACTTTGTCTGAAAGCGTTTGTTTGCGTGCGTGCTTATAGTCACGAAATCCAGGAGGCCATTCCAGCCAGGCCCGACCACCAAACTTTGCTTTAAGGGCTGTAAATAATGCAAAGTCTTTGACCCATGCAGACTGTTTTTTGCGGAAGGTCTGAAGATTTCCGTATTCAGCAAAACTGGTAGCTCCGGAGTCTTTAAAACGTGCGTAAGCCTGACGTAAAACCGGCCAGAAGTTTTCATACAAAGCACCGTACTCAACATGGGTCTTGGGCAAAATATATAAGGTCTCCAGCTCAGTCTCCTGAATAAGGCCTTCAGCCAGCAAAGCCTCCAAATCAATAAAATAAGGATTACCGGCAAACGCTGAAAAACATTGGTACGGTGAATCACCATAGCCGGTTGGTCCTAGCGGACAAATTTGCCAGACACGTAAACCGGCAGCCTCCATAAAGTCGATAAATTGATAGGCAGTTTTGCCGAGGTTGCCAATGCCAGTATCGGAGGGTAGTGAGCTGATGTGAAGTAGAACCCCCGCAGATCGTTCGTTAAGCCAGTTGAAGAGAGGTTCGGACATGATTCAGCAGATACTTAAAGGCAGGGGTTAGAATCGGAAAAACAAAAATTAGACATAATATATATTGTGCGTTATTTATAGTTTATGATAAATAGGGCTGTAATTAAATATAAGGCTTAAAAACATGAATAAGCTTCTTTTTGTTTATCGAAATCCAAATCGCTAGCTAAATATATGAATGTTTTCATTTATTTAGCTAATCCCCAATGACTCGTAAATGGATAGTAGATAAAAATAGCTTTTCCGATAACCGTTTTTTCAGGTACAAAGCCCCAGGATCGACTGTCTCTGCTATTATCCGAATTGTCACCCAGAGCAACGAAGCTGTTTTCTGGAACCGTCAATGTACGGCCTTCGGCAAGGAGTCCATAATTGGTATAGCCTTCATATTCACCGGACTTTTGGGCATTCAGAACAAAAGCGCTGACTTCATCACGCAGCTTTCCATCTGCAAACAAAGCACCATCGCGAATCTCCAACGTTTCACCTTCTGTGCTGGCAAGACGCTTGATGTAGTATTTATCGCCCAATTCCTTGCTGATTTCACGAGTTCTAAATACAAAGGGATCACCGACTTTAGGGCGCTTAAAATGATAGCTGATTCGGTCGACAAACAAAGCATCCCCGAGATTGATATCAAATTGTAGAATGTCATCGCCGACTTCAAAATGTTGACCTGTATCCAACATGTAACCTGAAGGGCTTTTGGATGATGGAATAATTCTCGCATTATCCGAACCGAATGCCTCCATTAACAAAGGGCTCATGTCGAACTCACCTGGTACGCGTAAACTATGAACCTGATTGCCTACGTAAAATTTATATTCATTCAGGCCCGTGGGTAAAAAAAGCCATTTTCGTCCCGAAACCGACTCTTTCCAGAAAACTAGATTATCCTTCGAATTTTTGCCAGCTATTGGAATGAGTAACGTCCCTTCATTTTTTGCTGTAAGGCTTTTATGACTCGCGCCCAAGCCAACCTTGTTGAAAGCCCTTTGCGTTAATCCATATGCTGCGGTTTCCTGTTCACTGTAAATTTTGTATGTCATACCATTGTAGGTTGGATACATGGAGTTAGTTGGAATGATAAACGGCTGGAAGAAAAACGTTCGTACACCGATTACCAGAATGGCAGCAACCAGTAGTACTTCCAGATTGTCGCTCCAAAATGTCTTCGGATAAAGCTTACCACCGACTTTACGCAAAAGCGCATCCAGCTTTTCTATTGCCGACTGTAAACGCTCTTCCGTTGCATTTTTATCCGTACGCATGGATTCGACTGCCTTTACTGCCTCTTCAAGTTCCGCAAGCTGTGCTTCCGAAATGACATCTTTTCGGTAATGGTAAACCTTGCTGGCCATCTGCAGCAGATCTTTTGCCTGTTTTCTTAATCGTCGCATTCTTTGAAGGAGTTAGTGGTTGGAAGTTAGGAGTCTGCATTCGTAACTCAAACCTCGTTTGAGTTAGTTATTTGACGTTCAATGTTGCCATGTTCAATGCTCATCAACTGCTACCCATCGGAAGTCTTGAGGATTTTAATAAATGCATCCTGTGGAATCGAAACGTTACCGATATTTTTCATACGTTTCTTGCCCTCTTTTTGTTTTTCAAGCAACTTACGTTTTCGTGAAATATCACCGCCATAGCATTTTGCCGTTACATCTTTGCGGAATGCGCTGATCGTTTCGCGTGCAACAATATTGGATCCTACCGCAGCCTGTAGTGCGATTTTGAACATTTGCCGAGGGAGTATCTCTTTAAGCCGCTTGCAAAGCGCCCGGCCCCTACCCTCTGCTTTATCCATATGCACAATAGAGGAGAATGCATCTACTGTTTCACTGTTTACCATAAGGTCCAAACGGCAAAGTTTCGACGTCTGGTAACCATTCATTTCGTAGTCCATTGAACCGTAACCGTGAGTGATGCTTTTTAGACGGTCATTAAAGTCGATCAGGATTTCGTTGAGCGGAATATTGCAGACAAGCATGACACGCTGGGCATCAATGGTTTCTGTATGCTCACAGATGCCACGCTTTTCAGAAACAAGTGCCAGGACGTCGCCGATTGAAGTGCTTGGAATGTGAATGGAAGCGGAAATCATTGGCTCTTCAATAAATTCAATTTCCGATGCGTGTGGCAAGTGAACCGGATTGTGCACTTCAATGACTTCCTTGTCTGTCCTGGTAACTTTGTAGACAACGCTCGGATAGGTTGAAATAACATCGAGATCATATTCACGGCGAATGCGCTCCTGTATGATCTCCATATGCAGTAATCCGAGAAATCCACAGCGAAAGCCGAAACCAAGCGCAACTGAATTTTCCGACTGATAGACAAAGGCCGCGTCGTTAAGACGTAATTTGCCCATGCTTGCTTTGAGCTTATTGTAATCGCTGGTGTCGATTGGATAAATGCCGCTGAACACCATAGGGCTGACCTGCTTGTACCCAGGTAACATTTCAGCCGTCGGCGCTGAGGCATGTGTAATTGTGTCGCCAAGTTTAAAATCGGTAACATCGCGCATATTCGTTACGATGTAACCAACATCTCCGGGATTTAGATTGTCCTGCTTTGTCATTGCCGGAGAGAAACGCCCTACTTCCTTTACCTGAATCTTGCGACCATCACTCATTGTAATGATCTGATCACTTGACTTCACAGAACCGGAAAACACTCGAACATAGCAGATGACACCCTTGTAGGCGTCAAAAATACAGTCGAAAACAAGAGCTCGAAGACCTTCCACTTCGGCCCAGCGCGGCGGTGAAATACGTTCAACAGCAGCTTCCAGCAAATCTTCAATTCCGATACCGCTTTTACCGCTGGTCAGCACTGCTTCCTCTGCAGGAATCGCCAAAACATCCTCAAGTTGCGCCCGGATCGCCGGAACATCCGCGCTCGGCAAATCAACCTTGTTAATGACCGGAATGATATTCAGTTTCTGTTCAGAAGCCAGATAAGCATTAGCAACCGTCTGAGCTTCAATGCCTTGCGCTGCGTCGATTAAGAGCATTGCACCTTCGCAGGCAGCCAGACTTCGGGAAACTTCATAGGAAAAATCGACGTGGCCCGGCGTATCAATTAAGTTAAACGTATAATCTTCACCGTTTTTCGCGCGATAAACCATGGTCACGGGATGACTTTTGATCGTGATCCCCCTCTCTCGCTCCAGATCCATTGAATCGAGCAGCTGCTCTTTCATATCGCGCATTTCGACCGTACGCGTCAGTTCCAGAATACGATCCGACAAGGTTGTCTTACCATGATCAACGTGTGCAATAATGCAGAAGTTTCGAATATGAGCTAAATCGGTCATCAAAAAGAATAAATTACTTAAGATCGAACACTCCAGAGAAACTTCAATGCTGAAATGTTTCGAAAGCTAAAAGAAACTTTTCAGCATCTTGTTTTCAACGCCCGCTTTGTTAGTGACATGAAGCCGAAGAGAAAATCATTTAGCCTGTTGCCTTTATTCAACTCTACTTTGTTAATTTCGCTTTGGTAAATGGATGGCCGGATTGAAATGCTCCGGAGGCTGTCTCAAAACTGGAGGGAAATGCGCCGTCATTTCCGCCCGTCAGCGTAAGCAAAACCACAGCACCGTAACACACGGCGGCAACGACGGCGCGTTGCCCTCCAAGTGGACAAGACATTTGATTAGATTTACCAAAGTAAAATTAACAAAGTAGAGTTAATTCCATTTCCTCAGGCCTCAGTTGCAGGCAGATCGCTGAATTCTGAAACTGATATGATGTTCAATACTTTGTCAGTCCGCTTGCCAAAGCCGGCTAGTACCTTACCTGGGCCACATTCGTAGAAAGTTTCAATCTGATTCTCTGCAGCCATATTAAGCAAACAATCTTCAAAACGCACTGAAGAGACAATCTGACTGACAAGAGATCCTTTTATCTCGCTTGAATCCTTCACGCGTTTACCAGTCACATTGGTATACACAGCAATTTCGGGTGTTTTGAATTCCACATTTTCAATAAACTTAGCAAAAGCTTCTCTTGCTGAGTTCATCAGACGACTGTGATACGCGCCGGCAACGTTCAGTGGTTTGCACAATTTGAAACGCCCTTTTGCACCTTCAACCGCCTTAAGCACCTTATCCTTTTCACCGGAAACAACAATTTGTCCCGGACAATTCAAATTAGCGACCTCAATGTCAAATTCATCGCAGAAAGCCTGAACATCTTCAAGCGAACCACCAATCACAGCGGCCATTCCACCCTCGGTTGATTCACAGGCCAGTTGCATCAGGCGACCACGTTCGGCAACCAACTTCAGACCAGTCTCAAAATCGTATACACCCGCAACCGCAAGTGCAGTCAGCTCTCCAAGGCTTAGTCCACAGGCAGCTTTCAGGTCACCTAGCTTTCCCGCCTCCAGCAGTAGCTTGTAGAGAACAAAGCCATGAACATACAGAGCCGGCTGGCAGACTTTAGTTTCAGTGAGCGCCTCATCCGGGCCGTCAAAGCAAACTGTCTTCAGGTCCCAGCCGAGAAT
>CAWUII010000082.1:0-8948 GCA_963922575.1 uncultured Opitutia bacterium | reverse complement strand
TTTCCGTACATCCAGCAGATATTTCTGTGCATCCGGCAGGTATTTCCGTGCATCCGGCGGATATTTCCATGCATCCGGCGGATATTTCCATGCATCCAGCGGATGTTTCCATGCATCCAGCGGATGTTTCTGTGCATCCAGCGGATGTTTCTGTGCATCCAGCAGGTATTTCCGTACATCCGGCAGGTATTTCCGTGCATCCAGCGGATGTTTCTGTGCATCCAGCGGACATCGCGACCCCGGTTGAGAGAATCGCTACAACCTGAGCCTTTCATAACTAACTCTGCTGTTGCGTTCGATACCGCGAAAGCGTGCCGGGGAGGCGGCACAAGACTGGGTGCCGGTCGCGAAGCGACGGGCATGGCTTTTACACCCCTGCGGCCCTAGCCGCCTGATTTTTATCGAGCATCTGTGCAGCGTAAGCGCAGCAGTGGCTCGGTGTTGGCGGTGGATTGGCCAGCGGCGTGCAGGTTCACGCGCGCGGCCAAGCGCGCCGTGGCGGGGCATCTGATGTGCAGGTGGTTGGGGGAAGTCCCCTCGGGGACGCGTGGAGGGACGCGGCACGACCAGCGAGATCGTAGCCAGTGAACGCGCAGCGGCAATTCGGCTACGGACGGCTAGGCGGCTAAAAAGATAAGCATCGGAGATCAACCGCTCAAAAGACGAGGCGCCCGGGCGCGGGGGTTTTGAAGATGCTGCGAAGTATCGGCTTGCCCGATACGGAGTCTGACTGAAAGACAGGGACCCTCTCAAACGGCGACCCGGGAGACCCGCCCCCGGTTGCCCCCTCGACTGGCCCCGACTAGCTTGCCGCTGGCTGGCACAAGAATACATTATGTCTCTTTTTCTCAAGAAGCCTTGATTGAGCAGTCACCGACTGCGAGGGCTCCGGCCCGAAGGGTGGGAAAATTGGACATAATGTCCTTGTGCGCAAGAAGCGGCCTCACTACCCCCTGGCTTGCGGACGGTCAGTTGCAGAAGTTCACGTTGATCAGACAAGCGGCTAAGGATTGAAAAATTATGGAACATTGGATCGACCCCTTTTTCCTTCCTTGGAACATTGGATCGACCCCTTTTTCCTTCCTAGACCTTTCTGGGTTTGTCCCCTTTCTGGGTTTGTCCCCTTTCTGGGTTTGTAAGATGCTAGGATATGACATGTCTATTTTTTACAAAGAAAATATCCCCCTTGGCTCTTGTGCATGCGACGTAGAGCTTTTTTAGGGTTTGCTGGTTCATACACTGAGCATTCAGGTTCTGCGTTTGCTCGAACTGTATCTTGTTGAGGATAATGCAGACATCATGGAAATCGTTTAGACCCTTTGATGCACCCCAGTTCATGGAGAAAAAATTCATTTTCTTCGAATTCTGATAGACTAACTTTATCACCTTATCATCTCTAAGGAGTTTGGTCGCCTCTGCCTGATCCTTAACGAAAACGATATTCGTTTCGTCCTCCCTATGTGACCCCATTTCAATCCCAAGGCTATCGCGCACAAATGATGAGACCGACGGGCTGCACCTATAGCTTTTGCTGAGCGTCGTGGTATCAATCTCAATTCCGTGCCTTCTAACTTCAGCCAGAAAGCGGTCTTCACTCAAATGCAGGCTTTTCTTGAACTGACCGTCTCGGCTAGTATCGAAAGTGTGCTGATGGTAATCTCCTACAAATTCGCACTTAACTCGCGTTTTTGCCAGTTCGCAGATAAAGTCGAAATCATAGGAAGCAAAGTCCTGAAACTCATCGACGAACATATCGTCATAATACTTTTCGAGGCGTTGCTTTACAGAAGCAAAACCATCGGCGTCCAACTTCAGATAGAGCTTAGCCAATCTGTTAGCATACAGAAACTTTAAGTTAGGAACGAAGTAATGTGCCAAGTCAGACTGTTTACGCCAATCTCTGGGGGGCGGACTGTTGAAGGATATACCTTTAGCTTGAAAGGCGTCTTGGTATAAAGGCTGGAAGCAGAATTGGTATAAGAACGAAAAATACGTGTGTATTCGGATGTTTTTGGGGAGAAACCCAAATTTTTGGATTACTCGCCTTCTGAGGTTTTCTGTATTGTTGATGGTATAGGTCAGAATGATCGACCTACGCTCCAAACTAAGAGACTCAATCAAATAGCGAGTTTTGCCTGATCCAGCAACTGCAAGTATCAACTTAGAATCCATGCAAACGCTTTTTTAATATACTTTGGGGAGGTTAGCTCCTTTCCAGATTTATAGAGTTGGAATGCTGCCTCAGATTTATCTTTCAGCATCCAATCTAAAGCACCGTTCTTTTTGGAGGTGAAGACTTCATCGCAGATAGACTGATTATCCTGATAAACGCATACCTCGAAAGTGTATCTAGATTCGTCGTCATCATAGAATACTTCAACTGATGGAACGCCGCTAAATGCTGAATACTTGCTGATAATATTATCCTTGCTCTTATCATTGTCAGTAATGACGGCAACTTTCCTGCCGAGTAATTGACCGACCTCGAGGTAGCGCTTAAAGCTCAGTCCATTTACTGAGATTAAATGAATTCCTTTAGCGTGCATGTCTCCTCCATACTCTTGCTGAAACAAATGCTGGCATAGTAGGTATTCGGCATGCCCCTCAACCAAGATCACCTTGGCAGACAGGATCAACTCCAGAATGTTGTGGTTCGGTGTTTTTGTGAAGAAGTCAGAAGTATCTGGGTTTAACTCCGAAAGCTTATTATTGCTAAGTGTTGAGTTGCTTAGAAATACGCATTCATTCAAACCGATAGATGAGCAAATCAGGCTACTGTGACTTGTAAGTATTACCTGAGCAGAATCCGAATTCTTTATCTTATCTACAAACACCCTCGTCCTTGAATGGCTCAAGTGATTCTCAGGCTCTTCCAACAAAACTAAGTTTTCCTTGTCACCGGATCGATTTCTCAAAGCGTATGCTGCCTTGATTTCACATTGAGCACCCTTACCCTTTTGGGTTATATCGACACCTTCATATTCAAGGGTCAAATCCTGCTCTATTTTTGCATTTTTTCTTAAACTGAGCAGTTCATCAGATGACTGTTCTCCTTCTGACGAACACTTCTCCCTTAGAAAAGAGCTTCGAAGAACTTTATATTCATGCTGATGTGATGCAATTTGGCCATCGTCAAAGCGATTAGTGTAAATGCTCGAAACTAGATGATTTCGAGCATGTGCATGACTACTTTCCGTTGAATCAATATAAATTGGATTGAATGGTTTATTGTAATACGTGTAAGCCCTGCCTCCAAACATCATGAATTCCACTCGATAGAACTCAAAAGGGATTTCTCCGTCGCCTGACGTCAAGATTTCCTTGATTTGTTCGCTATAGTCTTCGTTCGGCAAACACTTCAGCCGAAATCCATAGTCCTGTTCTTGCTTGGAATTGTTTCTGCCGTCAAACTCCTCTAAGTCACAATTATCAAGATAGATTTCGATCAAAAGCTCCGGCAAATTCTCGTATTTGTGCTCACCCTCTTTAAATTGCTGTATGGCTTCGAGGTTCATCAGAGACTCAATGCCGTAGTCTTGAATCTTTCTGACGTTCGCACTCTGCGCCATGTCAATGGCTTGTAGAATCGATGATTTTCCGGACTCGTTGTCTCCAATGATGGTATTGACTCCAGACTTGAAGCGGACTTCTAACTTCTTGAAGCGTTTGAAGTTGTATATTCTTAGCTTTTTGATCGTAGCCATATGGGAAATGATTTGGTTTTTCGATTATGGGAGGCTTACATTTTACGATTCCACATCCCCTTTAATTTGAAGGTCATGCCTCGCCTCCTCAAACTTCTCCTTCATCGTGGGGTTCTTACGCGTTAACTTTTTCACCGTTACGTCTTGGGCTTTGTCGTTTGCAAGGCGGAGATTATTTTCCGATTTCAGAAGAGCATCTCTCGTTTTCTGTAGGTGATTGATGGATTTATCGATTTCAGAAACAGCAGTCTGAAACTGCCGTGATGCGAGTTCATAGTTCCTTCCAAACGCATTCTTGAATTGATCCAAGTCACTCTCGAAATTTGTCACGTCGATGTTCTGAGCCTTCACCAGTGCCAGCTCATTCTTGTAGCTCAGAGAGTTCATCGCGGCATTCCTGAGAAGAGTAATCATGGGCATGAAGAATTGCGGCCTGATGACATACATTTTCTCGTAGCGATGGGACACATCGACGATGCCAGTATTGTAGAGTTCGTTTTCAGGCTCTAGCAGTGAGACAAGTATGGCGTATTCGCAGCCTTTCTCGTTCCGGTCTTTGTCCAGTTCCTTGAAGAAGTCCTCATTCTTCTTTTTCGTCGCAGTGGTGTCGTTCTCGTTCTTCATTTCGAACATGATGGAAACTATTTCCGTTTCAGCTTCATCCATGTCTTTGAAAATGAAGTCACCCTTGCTGCCGGAGCTTGCATCGTTGTCTTTCTCAAAATATGCCCTTGGAAAGGCGGTAGCGCGGATGCGGTCAAACTCCGTCTCACAATGTTGCTCAAGGGTTTCGCCGACCATTTTAGTGGAGAGCTTCGCCTTAAAGTCTTTAAGACGCTCGATCTCTTCATCGCGGTCTTTCAAGCGGATTTCATACTTATCCGTCAGATCTTTCTCTGCAACCTGCTTTTCGAGAGCGGCCTGGTCTAAGCTGTGTTTGAGTGTGTCGCGGTCTTTTTCGACTACACTCACCGCTTCGGTGATGGCCAGCTTCTGGCTGACTTCCTTAGATTCCAACTGAGCCTTCAGCCCTTGGATGATCGACTTCTGCTCCTGAAGCTCATCGCGCAGTAAGCTGCTGACCTTTTGTTCGGTCAGCTCGACGGCACTGGCCTTATCTTTCACAGCCTGCTCAGTGGCCTTCTGATTGTCCAACTGTGCTTGCTTCAGTTGGTTAAGAAGATCGTTCCGCTCTTTTTCGACTGCCGAAACGGCACTGTTGACTGCCAGTTCCTTCTCGGTCTTTCCCGCAGTCAATTGAGCCTTCAACTCATTGATTGTAGCTTCCTTTTGTTGAGCCTCTGCTTGAAGTTCACGGCTCAGCCTCTCCTTCGCGAGTTCCACGGCATTGGCTTTGTCCTTCTCGGCCAACTCCAGTCGTTCGTGGAGTTGTGCGTCAAACTCCTTATCTCGGACTTGTTTTAGAATATTGGCATAGCCAGCCTCATCGACTTTGAATGCTTTTCCGCAATGTGGACATGAAATTTCATTCATATATCTTTAGCTACAGAGCTAAGCTGGAATTAGCAATAGGAATTAGATGACAGAAAGTTTTGATGGTCTAGGTCGGGCAACCAGCCGCTCGACCTAGACCTTTTGAGTTCTTGTCCCCTTTTGAGTTCTGCTAAGGGCGGGACGGTCGATTGGAACCATTGCTTGTGAAGTGCCATTGCACATTGCAGCATTGATTGAACAAGCAGCTAAAGATTGAAACCGACCAACGCCTCCCATTGAGGCCTCCCCAGGTAAGAACACGATGCTCCCCTGCACAACTGCCGTATTTACCTCCGCACACGAACCAAACGACTTCGCTGTGTTGTGCCAGCTCATCATGATACGTCGGCCTTTTATACGGTTCTTGTCCATCAGCTCACAGGTTGTTATTCTTCGCTACGCTGCGTTGAGGTGTCGTCACTGCGTTCCTCGGTACCCATAGCCTTCCTGTTCCGGTTCGCTGCGCGCCCGGTCTTGTCGGCGGACCTCGGAACACACCCAACCTCACGGTTACGCACTTGGCCTCTGGTAATAGTTCTTTCATTTTACTTATTGGTTCTTACTATAGTGGACTTTAACCACATTTACATCGTGTCCATGCTGGGCACACACAAGGCGGGATATGACAACTCCGTTACGGCTCCGCCTTCACTCCGTGCATACCCTCCACGTTGGCTAATAAAATGAAAAATACTCCAATCATAGTTTTAATGCTTTTACTAGTAGTTAGCCATTACGCTTTCGGGTCATCCACAGAAACCGATCATAGGCTCACGGAACTTCTGCACCAAGTGGTATCTGCAATTAACGAGCAAAATATTGAAAAGTTATCTCTGACAATAACAGACGAAATTGAAGTCTCCGGATTCGACGAACACGGAACAAAGCTTGGCTCTGCAAAGATAAATAAAGAAACTTATTTGGGGGATATAAGTGCAATATGGGAAAATGCGAAAGGCTTTAGCTACTCAAACCAGCTTTTAGAATCTGAGCGAACTGATGAAGGTTACATCATAGTAATCTTTATGGAGCGAAAACAGCAAGATTCTGGCGAAGAGGTGGTTACCAAGAACTTCCAACGAATTACTTTAGTCGATGAAGGCGGAGAATTGAGAGCGTCTTCCATCGAGTTCCACCCTCTAATGCCAACCAGTCGATAGTATCAATTCCGTTACGGCTCCGCCTCCACTCCATCGATACATCTCTACGTTGGAAAAAAGAATTTGCAGAGCCGCGAGAAATAGGTAGCTTTTTTATCATGTCACGAACAGAAGTCATTGAAGCAGTCAACGCAATGGATAGAGAGGATCGAGCCTTCTTTGAGGCTTATTTGAAAGCAAAAGACCTTTCAGAAAGATTTGATTATGCCGAAGAGAGTTCTCGCAGACTGGCCTCAATGAAGAATGGAGATTTCATTGATTCTGCATCACTAAGAGAAATCCATACTTCTTTAGAGGAGAAGGGAATTTAGACGTGGATGCTTACGACTGGTCGATCTCCCGGCAAGGCACTGAGCGATTCCTGCAATTCCGAGCTACGGAAAGAAGGAAGTTACTAGATCACTTTGATCAGCTTGCGACAAATATTCACCTCGAACCAACTGAGAGTTTTATTGCAACTGACGGGGATAAATTCTCGATAAGCATTTTAGGGAACCATGTGATCACCTACAATGTGGATCATGCCGTGAAAATCCTCAGCATTATCGCTATCGAATAAAATTCCAACAAGTCGGAGTGAGCAACGTCGCTAACGCGCCGCGATCATGCTCTACGATATAGAAGAAAATGAAAAAGAAGAGTTTAACCACAGATGACACCGATTAACACCGATTAGAAAAAGAGAAGAGAAGAGAATCAAAAATCGGTGCTCATCGGTGCAATCGGTGGTTAAAAAATAAGAGAATCATGGGAAAGGCACATAGACAGTTTTGGAGACTTAGACCAACTCTGGATCTATATCCAGACGAGCTAGTCAATGCGAGATCACGCCCCGGGACTTCTGAAAAGCATTTGCACCTTGAAGCCTACAGGCTCGCATGACTACTCTCCACGTTAGGCAAAGATAAATGGAAATAGCAAAACTACTACTAGCAGCCATAGGCCTGCTCTTCTTGATCTGGAAAGGAATATCATTTCTGCGGCGAAGCCTCAAGCGCGACAAAGAATACGAGGAAGCAACCAACCTAACGATTTCAGCTTATAAAGACGTGGCAGAAAGCCACAAAGACGTTCGAGAAAAATTGAAGGAAAGCTTCAAAGAAAAAGAAGAACTCTACAGGGATGAAATTGAAAAACTAAAAAAGGATTTTTCAAATATTACCGAAGAAGCAGTTTACTACGGCAAGCTGGCTCATGTTTACAATGAACTGATTCTCGAAGCATTTGAAATCATACCCGAGTACTGTTTCGAAGCACTTTCTCAATCAAGCCAGACATTTCATGAAACTATTGATTCGATCTCCAAGCAGACGAAATTGGAAGAAAAGAAGATCGAAAGAGCCCTAGAGGCAGTGGTAGACGATGATGCCGAACTCGAGGATCCATACGATAGAATCTGGAGAGCGGCAAGAGCCCAGCTCCCAGTCTACACGCTAATCTCTCACTTAAAGACCTTCGTGGATATCCAACTTTACGCCACTGAAGCATTTAACGAAAATTCTGAGCAAGAAATAGATGAAATTTTATCTGAGGCTCAAAAAAGGACAATAGAACAACCCATGGAAGAATTCTTCGATCTCTTGCATTCCTTCGAAGAAGATATTGAAGAGCCTAACAAATCGTGACATACAATTCCGGCTGCTGCGCCGCCTCCATCGTATGCACTCGATGTTCGACGAAAAATATAAAAAGTAATATTTACGCACTAACTTTATACAAAACCCACACTCTGAAAGAGCGAAACACATAATATTATGAAAAGAAAATATATGAAAGTTACAGCTATAGCACTGCTGTTAGTTACGACAGCTTTTGCCTACACATATGGGCAATGTCAGGGTATAACAAAAGCAGGAAAGCAATGCACAAGAGGAGTAAGCAATCCTGGTGACATTTATTGTTTTCAGCACAAATAAACTTTATCGAAGTAGTCGAATCGGGTAGTCGGGAGCATTAACTCTCCCGACCCCCACATCACCGGCCATACGGGTCCGTAGCACGGCGATTCCTAAGAAACAGTGACCAAAGATCAGACGCTCGCCTGATCTCCGTATTTAAAGCGCACCCAGAGTTCCCTGATTGAGGGGACTCCTTGCTTTGTCAGATATGTAGTATTCAGCGCGATGCTGACCAGACTGTTGAGGGATTTTTTAAGGGACGGGCTATAGATTTATGCCCGTAAACATATTCGATAACCGTGCCGTCCTCACGTGTGTAGGCGATCAGGTTGCCGACTTCGTCGTATGCCATGAGTGTTTGGTTCCCGAGTGCGTCGGTGTAGCTCGTTACCCGTTCGCGTTCGTCGTAAGTCCAGTTTTTTGTGCGCCCCAGACTGTCGGTTAGCTGAATCAGGTTCTTATTGCCGTCGTAAACAAACCGGGTGATGCCTGTATCCGGGGCAATGACCCGTATCGGATCGCCGGCATTGTCGTACTCTGTGGTGTAAACTGCCAAGGCATTGACGACCTTTAAAATATGGCAGCTAATATAAAGCACGGCGACAGAGCAACTGTGTCTCATGCAAGCTCATAATTGAGTTTTTGTATGTTTGATTGGAGGTGAATAAGGAGTTTTCTCATGGCGGCTGTGA
>CAWUII010000081.1:0-9908 GCA_963922575.1 uncultured Opitutia bacterium | reverse complement strand
CTGGATTGTATATAGTCATGGTCACACTAGCGCAGCACCGTCACCGGTGCGCACCGGGGACGCGTAAGCCTGAGCATTCAGACGTTCGTGCGGGGCAGGGACGCGCCTGCGCTACCATTTTGGATAAGAATCATGTGTCCAGATGAATTACATACTTAGCTATAAAAGTAGAGAAGAACCACACGCCTCATCCTATCGCGTCATACGGGTTTAAGGTTAATTGAGCATCCGATTACAATCTATGTTTGATCATCCTCACTTTGTAGTTATCACAATGAGCTTAGTATGAGTGATTCTTCACAAAGCATTAGTCCGTTAAACTCGGTCAGGATAAAAATTATTGGCTTAGGCGGTGCCGGTTCCAACATGGTCAGTCGACTTGAGCTGGATGCGTTTGAAACGATCACTAAAATTGCTGTTAACACAGACGCACAGGCCTTAAACAATTTGAAATGTGACCAGAAAGTGCTTCTCGGTGCTTCAATCACACGCGGTTTGGGCACCGGTGGTGAGCTTGAGATCGGGAAGGAAGTCGTTGAAGCTGAACATAATGCAATTGCTGCTCTGGTTGAGGACGTGGAACTGATTATACTGGTAGTCGGATTGGGCGGGGGCACTGGCAGTGCTTTGACAACAAAGATTGCTGAGCTTGCCAGCAAAACAGATGCGCTGACGCTGGCCTTTGCAACTTTGCCATTTAGTTTCGAAGGCTCACGTCGCAAACACATTGCGGATGAGTGTCTGGGCATATTACGCAATCAGGTGCATGGTCTCATTCCACTGCCAAATGATGTCCTGCTGCAGGAAGGTGAAGAGGGCGCGAGTGTATTGAATGCCTTTGCCGTTGCTGATAACTGGGTTGAGCGGGGAGTTTGTTCGATATGCACATTGCTTTTGAAAAATGGCCTTATTAATCAGGATTTCGGTTCCTTGCGTTCTGTATTTCAGGGTCAGGGAGGTAAGACATTGTTCGGAATAGGATTTGCCGAAGGAGATAATTACGTCGATGCAGCTTTGGACGATCTGTTCCTCTGTCCTCTGCTGCACACCCAGGACCGACCTGCCAAACTCGATCGAATACTGGTTCATTTGATTGTTAGCCCTGACTTAAGTCTCTCCAGAATAAACGAGATTATGGCAATTGCCTCTAAGCGGCTAAGCACGCGTGAGGACATCATTTTTGGCGCTGTTATTGATCCATCCAGAAAGCAAAGCCTTGAGGTCTGCGTTTTGGGAAAGTCTGAGATAGAACGAGCGGTTGATACTTCTACCAGTGCAATCGATGGCAATCAGCTCATTGCTCAAGCTGTCCAAATCCCTGAGAATTCAAACACTGCAACGGTTGCTCAGTTTCCCGTGCCGGTGCACCATTCAAAGTTAAAACCCAAGTCCAGAGATAAAGGCGAGGGACAGGATGAGTTCGTGTTTAATCAACTGGAAGAGCAGCGTGGTTATTTTGAGAAAACGGATCGCAATGAATATGAAGGCGAAGACCTGGACGTGCCGACTTACTTACGTCGTGGTATTAAGATAAATTTGAAATAACGCTGTGCGTCGTGTGAGCTGAAGCGTCCGAACACTTGTGCGGTGCGAAGGCGCACATGCCCTACATAAGTGTAACGTGAAATTAAATGTGCTCTCGGCTTGCTGATCGATAAATCCTTAGCAATGTTTCTAATATGAATTCAATGTTCTATAAAATTTCCTTATTCGCTTTGCTATCCAGTCGACTTCTGGCTGATTCCTTATCGATTGAAGGGCGTGTTCTGGAGGTTTTACCCGATGAACGATTGTTCAAGGTCGAAGTGAGCCAATCCAACGAATCGGAGGTACCTGTTGGATCCGTGCATGAATTTCGCGCTGGATCGGGTGATCTGGAAATTGGCTACGTGGGTCGCTTGATCCGGGCAGACGCTGTGTATTACAACAAGACCTGGAACCTTGAACGCGTTTTTCCACTGGATGGTGTCGGGGCCAAAGCAATGAGGGATATCAATCGGCAACTTAACGATTTGACTGCATCGATGAATCGACGCGAGTACCTCAGGGAAGGGGATTATATCCCCAATTTTGCAATGATTGATCAAAATGGAAATTTCTTACAGATCCGTGAATTGCGCGGAAATGCATTTGTGCTGAACTTCATCTTTACTCGGTGTAAAGCAGCAACCATGTGTCCGGCCTCAACCACTCGCATGTCTGATCTGCAGGACACTTCCAGAGATAAGGGTCTGGAGAACGTGCATTTTGTGACTATAACCTTTGACCCTGAATTTGATTCGCCCGGGATCCTCCGTGGCTATGGAAAAAACTACGGTATCGAAAATGAAAATTTCCACCTGTTAACATCCACTCAGGAAACCGTTGACGATCTGCTGCGCTTATTTGGGATTCTAACCGTTGATGAAGACGGTACGATCAATCATACGATGGCAACTCTGTTGATTGATGCCAACGGGCGCATTGCATTTCGTAAAGAAGGATCCAAGTGGTCCGTCGAGGAGTTTCTGGAAGAAATCAAAGCCCTCTAGTAAACAAGTTTTCGATTCCATTATCAGCGATGAATTCAGCACAGACAGTTAAAGCACCAAACGCCAGCAGATCCTTTCTATTGAAGATTAGCCTGCTAACACTGTTTTTTGGTGGCCTGTACTTTGTACTTAGAGCGTTGCCGGATGCTCAGTGCGGGTTTCTGCACTATGAAGAAATTATTTATCCCGATGGGACCGTTGAATATTGTGCAACGAATCATGCTGGTTTTCTGGATCTGACACAATTCAAGTATCCTGTCGATATGAACCTGTCGATAGAAGGTCTGTCCACGAAAGATACAGAACAAGCAGTCACCTTGGAACTACTGACACCGGGAGGCATGCCCATCGCACCACACGAGTTGGCGATTACGCATACTGAGAAGATGCACGTTATGCTGATCGATCCCTCTCTGGTGGATTATCATCATGTGCATCCGCGACCAGAGGGAATCAGCGGCAAGTACACCTTTAAATTTACTCCTAAACGAGCAGGTACTTACACGGTATACGCTGAAATTGTGCCTTTGCGCACACGTCGTCAGGTTATTGCTGACGGCACGATAAAGATCGAAGGTGCAGCGGAAAATATTCGCTTTGAGCACCGAACAGAAAGCAACGTCGACGGTCTATATTTTACGCTGAAAGGTGTGCCCCAAACCTTGAAGACTGGTATCGATTACCGATTTGATCTGGAGGTGCTCGATGCAGCAGGCGATGCAGTCGCGTTTGAAACGATTATGGGTGCAAAGGGGCACATGGTTGCCTTTGATGCAGAGCGAAAGGGATTTGCTCACATGCATCCGATTGATTCTGTTTTGAGAGAAAGATCGGCCGGTTCGGATTCTGAATTGGCATTTTTGTTCAATGTTCCAAATTCCGGCTGGTATCGTCTGTTTGCACAGATTCAGTTAGGCGGTCGTGAAATCTTCGGCTCATTCGATTTAAAGGTCGAATAAACCTTGAGGGTGGAGTGAAGAGCGAGAAGTGAAGTGCTGACTAGCAGTCGGCAGATAAATACGGGCTTAGCTATAACTACGAGAATACACAAAAGCTGAGAGGCAACGCTTTTAGGTGGATGCAGGTCGTTTAAGTTTACTTTGATAGAAGCAGGAATCCATACGTAGCGCGACGCTTTAGCGAGCGCTTTGTGCCTCTCAGTCCGGCTTATCGCTCGCTAAAGCGTCGCGCTACGTTGCATCGTTAAACCGATAGATCAATCGAGTTTTCGATAATTTATATGCGCTGCATCAAAACGTGCTTCCTGGACTTTCATACGCTCAATAAAGTCGTCATAATCTTTTTCTTCATCTGGTAACCAGAGGATTTCAGCAAGTGCGCAGCTTCTTGGGAATGCCATGTATTGAACACTTTCTGTTGTCGACATGTATTCACGCCAAAGCTGACCCTGAGCTCCCAAAACACGTTTGGTGTGATCCTTAAGTTCCGGAATGATCGGATCAAAGCGATAAACCTGTTCGAGTGTGAGCAGCTCGCCAATGGCAAGCGGTTCTTTGTTTTTGTCTCTCTGGTAGTAATCGAAGTAAAGGTTTTTGTGGGGAGCAATGATGACATCCTTGCCGCTTTCTACGTTATTGACGAAGATGTCTTTGCTGTCGTCGGCACGCCACCACATGATCACCGTGCCGGATGAAAGACCGGGATCTTCACCAATTTCATCCCAACCAATCATGCGTCGACCGTTTTGGGCGAGGAATTTATCAAATTGTTGGATGAACCAGTTCTGCATTTCATGCATATCTTTAAGACCACGATCTTTGCGAAGCTGTTGAATGCGCGGACTTTTTTCCCACTGGGTTTTTAGCGCTTCATCACCGCCGACATGGATGAATTCAGAAGGGAAAATACTCATCACCTCGGTAAAAATGTCCTTGTAAAACTCAATGGTTGATTCTTCCGGATTGAGTATGTTTTCACTGATCCCCCAGTCCTGCCTGACTTCGATCGGAAAATCGGTGCAACCCAGCTCGGGATAAGCCGCAATTGCTGCCTGAGAATGACCGGGTATGTCAATTTCCGGTACGATGGTTACATTACGTGCAGCAGCAAAAGCAACAATCTCTCGCAGATCCTCCTGAGTGTAATAACCTTCATGGGGAATGTTATCGAATTTCTTCGTTTCGTTCTCTTGCAGATAGTGACCGATTAAAGTGCCGGCACGCTTGGAACCGATTTCTGTAAGCTTTGGATACTTCTTGATCTCTATGCGCCAACCCTGGTCATCAGTCAGGTGCATGTGGAATATGTTGAACTTGAATGCCGAGATTGTGTCGATAAATTTAAGCACATCATGCTTTGGCATGAAATGCCGACTGACATCCAGATGAAGCCCACGCCAACCGAAGCGTGGCATGTCGCGTATAGCAACAGCAGGGATGATCCAGTTCGCTTCAGTGGCTTCAGCGCTAAAGATTTCTGCTGGCAGCAACTGACGTAATGTTTGCCCGCCGTTAAAAAGCCCCGCCTGAGCCGGAGCAGTAATGTTTACCTTGTGGTCCACTTTGAGCGTGTAACCCTCATTCCCAAGAGCTGCGTCATCAACATTACCGAAGACAATAAGACCGTCCTTTCCAGCGGTGACCGGCAACGAATAACCGGTTGCAGGGCGGAGTTGCGAAGCGAGCAGTTCGGCAACCGGTTTAGCTTCCGAATTGGTATAGGAAATAGTCGCTTTCGGATCCAGTCGGACTGAGCCTGTTAGCTCTTTAAGTTCAAGTGGTTTTGGAATAATCATCGGATTAGCAAAGGCACTGAAACCGGCGAGGAGCAATGCTATAAAAGTGGAGTTATTAATTGTTTGGGTTTTTGGCGGGGACGCCAGCGCTCCCAGTAGCCTATAAAATTTCGCAGAAGACAGTTTTTATGGGATAATAGAGCAATCTATTCTTATTTCGCTATAGCAACTTGGAAAACTAGTTAGAAACAGGGACACCATCGACTCAACTGGAAGGTTAATAAATGAGAATGATTCTCTTTGATCATTATTGTTGCATCTCAATTAAAACACCTCATTCACAATTTTAAATGCATACGCAAATCCGTAAAATTGTATCCGTTTTTGTTATCTTCCATATTGCAATGTCAACTTCGTCGACATTGTTAAGCTCTGAGCTGGAAGAAGATGACGAAGATCCTTTGCCCAGGCTCGAATTGCCTCCATATGTTGTTGTTGCTACGAGAACTTTGCTGTCATTGGATCAGGTTTCACCCTCTGTTTCGTATGTGCCCGCAGAGGAAATGCTGCGTCATCAGGACAACCGTCTTGTTGACGTATTGAGTCGTCAGCCCGGGATGGTCTTAAATACAAGCGGGGCAAAAGGCGGCCAGGTTTCATTATTTACCAGAGGCACCAACAGTGATCACACCGGCTTTTTTATTGATGGTCGCCGCCTGAACCCAGGGTTCTTTAATTCATACAATTTGGAATTTCTCCCGGTTGATAATCTGAACAGTATCGAAGTACAACGAGGAGCCTCCTCTGTAAACTTTGGTTCTTCCGGGATTGGTGGTGTGGTCAGTTTACAGACTCGTTCAAGTCTGGGTTCAAAAACGAGATCGACTACGGTTGAAGCTGAGTACGGATCCTACGATACCTATCGAAGCGCCGTGAATGCTTCGTTTTCAGATGAAGCATGGGCACTTAGTTTAGGCTCAAGTGTTTTTTCGACGGATAATAAGCGCGACAATGACGATTTTGAGAGTCTCAACTTTAACGGACGCTTTGAATACAAATTGTCGGAGCATTTCATCTTTGAATTACTTAGCTTTGCGACTCAAAGCGACAAGGAAGTTTCCGGTCCCATAACCAGTCCGAGCCCTACTGACGAGGGCGAGACAGAATCACTGTTGGTTTCTCCGGGCCTGCGGTATCAAAATGGAAATTGGTCTGGTCGGATATTTTACTCAAAAAACAAATTGACCTTCGATAACCGTTCATTGGAAACAGGATTTAACGCACCTTTTCCAACGGAATTGACCGATTCTGGCAGTACTGTGAAAACCGATGAATTGTATGGGCAACTTAATTACGAATCGCCCATAGATGTCTTATTTAGTCTGGGGGTGCTTTATCGGAACGATCGTATCTCGAATAGTAACATTGACTTTTTCGATCCTTCTTCGCCCGCACGTCCTTTTTACGAACATCTGGAACAGGTGGGACTCTGGTCGCAGGTTCAATGGCAGCTTACAGAAACATTTGAAGTACGTTTGGGTGGGCGTGTAGATGAGTACACCGATTTCAAGTCGTCTGCCAACGGTAGTGTTGAGGCACTATACACGTTTTCTAATCTGGGGGTGACTCTATTTGCAAAACTTGCGAACTCGTACGCACCTCCTTCTGCCTCGGATCTTGCATTTGATATAAATTTACAAAATAGCGTGATCGTCGATACGCCTCTGGAACCGGAAGAGGGCGAATCTTACGAAGTGGGCGCTCAGTATGCCGGACTGAATGATACAGTAACAGGCTCTGTGGTTCTGTTCCGTAACGAAATTGAAAATTTAATTGGTTTTGCCTATGAGCAGCTCGATTTTTCCGATCCTTCGACGATCATCACCAATGACAGTTTCAACATCAACCATGCAACTACCGAAGGTATCGAATTCACGATCGGCTACAATCCTGTGGAAAGCATCTATTTGTCGTGTGCCTATACCTATCTGGTCGCGATAGATGACGATCGGGATGAGCGGCTTTTGCGCCGTCCGCGCCATATCTTACAGTTATCCGCTGATTATGAAATTACGGATGCACTCTTCTTAGGTATTCAGGGGCTGGGCTACTTTGACCGTAAAGACATTGATGGTTTCAGCACTGTCGATCACGAAGACTATTTTGTGATTAATTTGCTAACCGACTACGAATTAAACGAATGTGTAACCCTGTTTGCCCGAATTGAGAATTTGCTGGACGAAAACTATGAGTCCGTTCTCGGATATCCTGCACTGGGCCGCACCGGCTACATGGGCGCTCGTTTGAGCTTCTGAACTCTTTGAACGTTGAACATCGAACGTTGAACGTCGAACTTTGAACGTCGAATAGGTGAGAGGTGGGGGGTGGGATCAGGACATGATATTCGAAGTTGGACGTCCGGTGTTCGACATTTGATGTTCAACAACTGTGGATGTATTCGCTCGCAATTTCTAAAAACTTCCTTTTCAACAATTAAAATGGTCGATTCTTGGGAACTTCTAAAGCTGTTAGCAGATTCAACACGTGTACGCATTCTTTCATTGCTGATGCGGGAAGAGCTGTCGGTAGCTGAGCTACAGGAAATTCTGGATATGGGGCAATCACGGATATCATCTCATCTAAGTCTTCTTCGTCAGGGTGAATTGGTTCAGGATCGTCGCGAAGGAAAGAAAACATTCTATGCTTTAAAACATAATGTCGGACAGGAAGTAACTGGGTTGATTAAAGCAGCCTGTGCGGCGGTCGAAAATACGGCAGAGGTGAGCGAAGACAGTTCAAACCTCAAGCGGATTCTGGAAAAGCGGAAGCGTAAGGCAGAAGAATACTTTAATTCAGTGGCGGGGCGCCTTGATAAAAATTACTGCCCCGGGCGCAGTTGGGAAGCAATCGGGCATTTTTTACTAAACCTGACGTCCAAGATCAAAATCGTCGATTTAGGTGCCGGTGAAGGACTGCTTTCCCAGTTACTTGCCCGGCGAGCCGAACAAGTGGTCTGTGTAGATAATTCGCCAAAGATGGTTGAGTTTGGAAGTGAACTGGCGAAGAAAAACGAATTTGCCAATCTAAGTTACAAGCTGGGAGACATTGAGTCTGTCCCGCTTCGTGACGATGAGTTTGATTGTGCTTTGCTCAGCCAGGCATTGCACCATGCGCATCGTCCGCAAGTAGCTGTTGGTGAAGCTTTTCGAATCTTAAAGCCAGGTGGGCAATTAATCGTCATTGATCTGCTGGAGCACCAATTTGAAAAAGCTCGTGATCTCTACGCGGATGTATGGCTGGGTTTTTCGGAAAACAAACTCTACCAGTTTCTCAAAAACGCTGGTTTTCGCAAAATAGAGGTCAATGTAGTTTCTCGGGAAACGGAAGCCCCTAATTTCCAGACAGTTCTGGCCAGTGGAGTGAAATAAGACTTTTCGAACACTCTGTTTTAGTCACGTTACTCTTATGGATAATAAAGCAATAAAAAGCTACTTCGAGTCAGAACCTATTGTTGAGCATTATGCGCAAGCCTCTACTCGATTGGGCCTCTGGCAATCAGAAGAAAAGATTTTTACGCGGGTATTCAAGCCGAGTGCTTCACTGCTTGAGCTTGGTTGTGGCACCGGACGGATTGCCTTTGGGCTTCATGAGCTGGGCTTTGAGAATGTACTCGCGACCGATTATTCCAAGGCGATGATTACACGAGCTCGGCATTTGGCTAAGTTGCTGGAATACTCAGTGCCTTTTCGAGTAGAGGATGCGACGAATCTTGAGTTTGAGGACAATATCTTTGATGGCGCGTTTTTCGGTTTCAACGGGTTGATGCAGATTCCCGGGGCGGCTCTGCGTGAGCAGGCATTGAGCGAGATTCTACGAGTGATTCGTCAGGGCAGCTGGTTTGTATTTACAACACACGATCGTGACCATTCGAAACATCCTGATTTCTGGATTGAGGAAGTGCGACGTTGGGAGACTCATCAACAGTCCGAAGAGTTAGAGTGTCTGGGCGATCGTTTCGAAATTATGGATGACGGTGTACACTTCATGCATGTCCCAACATTCGAAGAAATGAAGGTCGTGCTGGAGCGCGTTGGGTTTCGGATTGAAGCAACGGCACTGCGCTCCGAAGTAGCTGCCGAATCACCCGAAGTAATCGAATTTTCTGACGAGTGTCGATTCTGGGTCGTGCAAAAACCGGATGTCTGAGACAGACGAATAGATACTCTAGTACATTTTTCTAGATTTGGTATCAGATACGTACGTCAATCAACCTTATTTCAGAAGTTATAGCTAAGCCTATAATTACTTGTACAGATCGCATTCTGGTAGAGCGCAACACCGTCCCCGGTGCGCACCTGTCTGGGGGGCCTTGAGCTTGTCGAAATGGCGTGGTGTTTGCCAGAGCGCCTGAACGTTCGTGCGGCGCAGGGACGCGCCTGCGCTACCATTTTGGATACGTGTCATGTGTCCGGATGATTACGTGCTTAGCTATTTATTGTGGAAAAAAGCTTTTGGGGTTTGTGGCATAAAAATGCTAGAGCGTAGCGCGACGCTTCAGCGAGCGCTTCAGTGCCTCTCAGTCCAATCCAGAGAACGCTTGCTAAAGCTGCGCACCCGAGTAGCGTAAGCCAGAGCGCCTGAACGTTCGTGCGGCGCAGGGACGCGCCTGCGCTACCATTTTG
>CAWUII010000080.1:0-9943 GCA_963922575.1 uncultured Opitutia bacterium | reverse complement strand
TATATTCCCATAACCTAACCCGGCAGAGCCGGAACCAGAAGGAACTTTGAACGTCCAATGCTCTGTTTTTTTAAAACATCGCTACATCAGCAGCCCGATCAGAACCTTTGCAATCAGAATCATGACGATCAAGGCAATCGGATATGCGGAAACGTAACTGACCACAGGTATCTGTGAGTCTGTTTTTGAGGTGATTGCGCCGAGCGCCGGGGTGGAGGTCATGCCGCCGCAGATGCCGCCGAGTGTTTGCAGCGGATCCAGCCCCATATATCTGCGGGCAATTGGCCAGGCAATCAGGATGGGCACGCTGCTGACGAGTATGCCGAGTCCAAACAAAGTTATGCCGTAGTCCTGGATGGTTGCCCATAGCGAAACGCCGCCTTTCACGCCGGCGCTGGCCAGGAAGAAAACCAGTCCCAGGTCCTGTAGTAACGAGCGGGTCTGGTGCGGTATGTGGCCGACGATATTGCCTACTTTGCCAAAGTGCCCCAGCAGGAGCGCAACGATTAGTGGGCCACCGGCAAGGCCTAGCGTTACGGGTGTGCCGCCGGGTAGGCCGATGGGTATCAGTCCGGCAATGATCCCTATCGTCAGTCCGGCAGAGAGAGACAGTAGGTCGGTGGAGTCAATTATGTTGTCACGGTGGCCGATTGCTTTGCCAAACTCTTTAAGCTTTTGTGACGGACCAACGGTTGTCAGGATGTCGTGCCGCTGAATAAGCGTACTGGCGTTGGGTACAAACGTGATTCCGGAGCGCTTGATGCGTGTGATGACAACACTGTAATTCTTGAGCGGGGCAATTTCGCTAATGGACTTGCCTGACAATTTCCGATTGGTGACCATCAGGTTTTGACGCTCGTTTTCAGTGTCCTTTAAAATACGTTGATCGCTGCGTTGTCCGAGATAATCAATGACGATTTCGATCTCTTTGCTGCGGCCAATGAGTAGCAGTAATTGTCCCTCCTGAAACACATCGTCGTAGTGCAGTGGTACCAGCTTTCCCTCTTTGTGTACCCGCGAAATCTGGCATGCGTTATAGGTATTGATGTTGCTGTCAGCAATTCGTTTACCAAAGAGCTGTCTGTTGGTGATTTCTACCAGCACCTCGACGACACGGCTATCTGTATCATCGTCGGTTTCACTTGCGAGTGCATCCAGATCGTACTTCAGCAAACGCGGCAAAAGCTGTACAAACAGAACGACACTGATCACACCAAATGGATAGGCGATTCCATAGCCGATACTGATGCCGGAGCCAGATTCTTTAAGCGCTTCCGTCGCGGCTGCAAGCGCAGGTGTACTGGTCAATGAACCGGCAAAAATGCCTATCGCCAGGTCGACGGGTAAATTCAGGATTTTCGCGCCGATCCAGGTAATGACACCACCGATAGAAACAATCAGTATCGCCAGTTTTGCGAATGTGGCTCCTTCGCGGGCAATACTTGTGAAAAAGCGGCCACCGGCGCCAATCCCAACACAGTAGACGAACAGGACCAGGCCGAGTGTCCCCACGCCATTTGGTATATTGTAACCAAGGTGACCGGCAAGCAGAGCAACAAATATAACTCCGGAAGTGCCCAGCTGAATGCCCTTTACGGAGATTTGTCCCAGTAAAAGTCCACCGGCAATGATTGCGAATAGGGCAATCAGCGGTTGATTGATTAACAGTTGATGAATGGCTGACAGATCCATTTTGAGGAGTGAGGAGTGAGGAGTGAGAAGTGAGAAGTGAGGAGTGAGTGGTGAGTGGTGAGGAAGGAGGAGTGAGTGATGAAGAGTGAGTGATGAAGAGTGAGTGGTGAATGATTGGTGATCAAGCCGATTACATAATCCGGGTTTAAGTGCGCGGCTATTTTTGCGTGTTAGGGTATTCTGCTCTAATCTGAAGAAGGTAGTCGATTGCCGATCAGCAATTCACTCCTCACCACTCACTCCTCCTTCCTGACCATACTCTTGAAGCTGTCTTCATCCAGGATGTGGATGCCTAGCTCTACGGCTTTCTTGTACTTGGAGCCACTGGCTTCGCCGGCGATGACGTAGTCGGTCTTTTTACTGACACTGGAGCTGGTACGTCCGCCGGCTTTTTCAATGAGTTCGGTGGCTTCATCGCGGGTCAGCGTCGGCAGTGTTCCGGTCAGGACAAAGACTTTGTCGGCCAGATTGCTTTCGGCCTTTGTGCTGGAACGCGCAGACTGGAAGTTCAGTCCGTGCTCACGCAGACGGTGTATCAACTCCTGATGCTCCGGATCGGCAAACCAGGCGTGTATGCTCTGTGCCATTATGGGGCCGATGCCGTCAATCGCTTCGAGCGTTTCCTCACTGGCACTGGCGATATCGTCCAGAGAGTCAAAATGCATTTCCAGATCTTTGGCCGACTGTTTGCCAACATGTGGAATGCCCAGGCCGTGGATGAGTTGCCAGAGTGCGCGTGTCTTGCTGGCTTGGAGGGCTTCAATCAGGTTAGTCGCTGATTTCTCCGCAAACTTGTCCAGCGCGACGAGTTGTTCAAACTGGAGCGCATACAGATCGGCCGGTGTTTTTGCGAGTTCACGGGTGACCAGTTGTTCGACCACGGCGGAGCCCAGATTCTCAATGTCCATACAGGGGCGACCGGCGAAGTGCTGCAGCGCGCGTTGCTGGCGGATCGGATCGTCTTTGTGCACGATACGCCAGACGGCCTGGTTGGGGTCGCGCTCCGCCAGTATGCCCAGTGACTTCAAATGCTCGCCAAAATCGAACGGTTGACTGTTGGCCGGGCGTTTGTTCTCCACAAAGCTCAGCACCTGCGGAATGATTTCTCCGGCTTTTTGTACAATTACAGTATCGCCGGGGCGCAGATCCTTGCGGCGAATTTCGTCTTCGTTGTGCAGAGTTGCCCGGGAAACGGTGGTGCCTGCCAATTGTACCGGCTCGAGAATAGCGACCGGAGTGACGGCTCCGGTACGACCGATTTGCAGGCTGATTTCCTTGAGGATGGTTTCTGCCTGCTCGGCTTCAAACTTGTAGGCAATTGCCCAGCGCGGCGCTTTGGAGGTGAATCCGGCAGCTTCCTGGAGGCTTAAATCGTTGAGTTTGACCACGGCGCCATCGGTCGGATAGGCGAATCGTTGGCGGAGATCGTTCAGTTCCTCGATTGCTGTCCAGGTAGCCTCGATGCTATCAACCAGCCAGAATTTTTCAAGGACGGCAAAGTTCCACCGTTTCAGTGTTTTCTGAATCTGATCCTGCTGACTAAAGAAATCGTTGGGTGTGCAGGCACCGATCCCGTAAATCACAATACTCAGTTGTCGATTTCGGGCTTCAGCCGGATCCAGCAACTTCACAGTACCCGCGGCCAGATTGCGTGGGTTTGCGTAAAGTGTCTGATCATTGGCCGCACGCAGTGCATTGATCCGTTCGAATTCCTTGTGCCGCATGTAGATTTCACCGCGCACCTCGAGCACTTCAGGCGCTTTCTCAATGCTTTGGGGTAGGCCTTCAATCTGGCGAACGTTTTGGGTGATGTCGTCGCCTTCGGTTCCGTTGCCCCGAGAGACTGCACGTATGAATTTGCCCTGTTCATAGGTCAGGCTGACGGCTACACCGTCGATTTTGGGTTCGACCAGATAGTCCAGTCGCTGATCGGGGAAGCGTTTCTCGAGCCGTCGACCAAATTCAAGCAGCTCCTCCTTGTTGTAAGTATTATCCAGACTGAGCATGGGCTTTCGGTGCTGGTAGCTCGCAAAGGATTCGAGCCGGTCGTCGCCCACTGCCTGCGTCGGCGATGCGGCAAAATCAAATTCCGGGTTTTGTGCTTCAAGCTCTGCGAGTTCGGCCTTGAGGCGATCGTAGGCCTGATCATCGATGCGTGGCGATGCCTTTTTGTAGTAGAGACGATCATGTTCGGCAATTTCAGCACGCAGTTGTGCAATCCGTTTACTGGTTTTAGACATGTGCTTGTTTTCTCTAACCGTTGGAAAGTTGATCTTTCCAGTAGCCCGGGCGACGGCTTGCATGAGCGATCGCAAAAACAACGATCAAATCAATCGATTCAATCCGATAATATATTTTAAAAGGGAATCGACGAACTAGAAATATCCTAACCTGATCCTTGTAAATTGGCCACCGGTCAGGATTTGATTGGATAAAAAGAAAAGCATCTTCAATGAGATTTGCAAAGTCGAGCCCCAGACCAACTTTTCGGCTTTCATAAAAACGAACTGCTTCATCAAGTTCGGCTTCGGACTCATCAGTTAAGTATATTCTATGCACTGTAACGTGACTTTAAATCTTCCAAAGCAGTAAAAGCATCACGGCTGGCAACTTGACCTTTTTCATAACGCTCAATGCGTTTTTCAATTTCCTGGTCCCATGCTTGTTCAACTTCAGGATCATGTAGCACGTCCAAACTTTGGATGAGCGCATGTGCCAATGCAGCCCGCTCATCCAAAGGAAGAGAAAGTGCTGCCTGAGAGGTTTCGATTGAAGTATGGGCCATAGTCACTAAAAATGAAGAGCTATATCATCAAGTCAAGTGCTACGGTAGTTATAAAGCGGCATTCAGGCTACGTTAACCACAATCAAACCGTGCTAAATACTGAATGGAAATTAATGTGTTTCACGCTAGCATCCGTTGCTCCGACTATGCCTGATAGTTGAGTGCTGCCTCAATACAGGCAGTCACCGAGATGCCGGTTCGGTAATTACCTGCGAGTTTAAGTCCTGGCTGGCTCATCTCGATCTGCTTCATCTGCTCCAGCTTTTCATCGTAGTCGAGTGTGTACTGTGGGATCGCTTTTTTCCAATACTTGTGATGCATGAAGGTGGGTTCTCCGCGAACGCCGATGAGTTTCTGTAGATCAGCCATCGCAGTGGCCTTTAGTGTATTGAGATCTTTTTCTGCAAGGGCAGGCTGACGCGTGCCACCCATAAATACCGCGATCATGACTTCGTCTTCGTAGGCGCGTTCGGGGAAGGTGCTTGAGGTGAATAATGCGCCGAGTATTTTGTGATTTTCACATTCTGGTACGAGAAAGCCAAATCCATCCAGTGGGTGGTCCACATCGGATCGTTTAAAGCCGAGGCTGAGTACAGAAACCGGTGGGTATTCGATGGCGATGAACGCTCTCAATTCGTCTCTAATGTAAGGCTCGAAGGGTAAGCTCGAGAGGCGGTGGGCGGGTATGGTTAGGATCAGTTCCTCAAAGGAACCCTCGTGTTCGTTGTCTTCTGAATCGGACCAAGTCACGTTCCAAACGTCATCGGATCTGCTAATGGATTTAATCGTGGTGGATGTATGCAGTGCCTTGCCCAGCGCAGCGGCAAGTTTCTCCGTCAGTTCGGCCATCCCTTTTCTGAAAGAGATCGTGTGTCCTCCGAGCTGTTTGGTTTTGTCTTTTTTGGCATTTTTGATGCCGCGCAACAATCCACCGTGTTCTTGTTCGAATGCGAGCAGTTTCGGGAAAGTGAGTCTGAGTGAGAGCTCTTCCGGATTGCCCGCATAGATGCCCGCGACCATCGGATTGATTCCGTAGTTGTAAAGTTCATCACCGAGGCGGCGACGAGCGAAGTCTGCGATACTTTCCTGATTGTCGGCAGGGCCCGGTTTGACGAACCACTCCTTCAGCGCACGCAGTTTGCCCTTAAACGACCACAACTTGCTTTTGTACAACGCCATCGGTTTCAGCGGTACTGCGTGCAGTTGTCCATCGCGCACAATGAAGCGGTTGTTGGCCTCCGGTTTGGCCTCGACCATAGAATCCTGAAGATCAGGGATGCTGTTGAGGAAGTCTTCGACCTCCGCGCTGTTCAGCTGGATTGAGTGGGGACCTTCCTCAGCAACGTACTTATCACTTCGCAGGCTGCTGATCGATCCACCCGCCTGCGCTTCTTGTTCGAGGATGATGCACTCCTCGTTGTTGCGCTTTAACTGCCAGGCATGAGCGAGCCCTGAGATGCCGGCGCCGATGATACATGTTTTTGCTGAGACTTTGTTGTTTGAGTCATCCATAATGGTTGCATTTATTAGTTACTGTTCTGTGATTACTTTCATCAAAGTCTCGACACATTCAATCTTGGCACTGGGCACCATGCCATGGCCCAGGTTAAAAATGAAGCCTGGTTTTGAACCCATGTCATCCAGCACTTTTTGCGCTTCGATCCGAGTGTTTTTGGGAGTTGTTGTTAGAACGACAGGATCGAGGTTACCCTGAAGCGCGATGTTGGGGCCGAGCTGTTCCCGCACTTTGCTCAGTTGCATGGTCCAATCAAGGCTGAGTATGCTGGCGCCGGTGCTTGCCTGTTCGGTTGCTTTGTGTCCCATGCCTTTGGCATAAAGAATAACCGGTACTGGCCGATCCAGCTTATCAATGATCTGACGTATCCAGCGTAGTGACCATGCTTCGTAGTGAGTGTGCGGGCAGAGTGCTGCCCATGAGTCAAAAATCTGTACAGCGTCCGCTCCGGCGGCGATCTGCATGTTTAGATACTCAACGATGGCATCGGTGAGTGTCTGCATCAGTTGTTCAAAGTGCTTCGGCTGTCCCAGAGCCAGCCGTTTGATCGCGATAAAGTCCTTTGCAGAGCCACCTTCGACCATGTAGCAGGCCAGTGTCCAGGGGGAACCGGAAAACCCGAGAAGCGCCTTGTCTTCGCCCAGTCGTGTGCGCGTCAGGCTGAGTGCCTGAGCGACGTAATCAAGCTTTGCAGAAATGTTTGAACCGTCGAGCGCAGCGATCTTTTCCGGTGAATCGAGCAGGTAGTCCATGCCGATGCCACCCTGGTCTCGAAAGTGATAGCCCTGACCAAGCGCTTCCGGGATGACTAAAATATCAGAAAAGATGACTGCGGCATCGAGTGGAAATCGATCCATTGGTTGCAGCGTGACCTGGGTTGCCAACTCTGGTGTGCGCACCATGGTCACGAAGTCGTACTCAGCTTTCAGGGCGCGATATTCCGGTAAGTAGCGCCCGGCCTGTCGCATCAGCCAGACCGGTGGACGGTCAACCGGTTGATTGCGGGCTGCAGCTAGGAAGCGTTCGCGAGAAGTCATCATGTGTGTTTGGATTTAAGCCAGTTTTTAGGCTTTAAAAAGGTATCGTATAGCTCTGCTTCCGGCGAACCGGGTTCAGGTTGCCAGTCGTAATCCCAGCGAACCAACGGGGGCAGTGACATAAGGATGGACTCCGTGCGGCCCTTTGATTGCAGACCAAACAGTGTGCCACGGTCGTAAACCAGGTTGAACTCGACATAGCGGCCACGGCGGTAGAGTTGAAACTGACGCTCGCGATCCGAGTAATTGGTAGCCTTGCGCCGGGCGACAATCGGCTGGTAGGCCGGTACGAAGTGGTCGCCGACGGAACGGGTAAATGCGAATGCGTGTTCAAACCCTTCGCCGTTAAAATCATCGTAGAAAAGGCCACCGATACCACGTGGTTCATTGCGGTGGGGCAGATGGAAGTAGTGGTCACAGTTTTCCTTAAACTTCGGATACAGCTCCTCGCCAAAGGGTTCACAGGCTTCGTATGCGGTACGATGCCAGTGCACGGCATCGTCTTCGAAGCCGTAGTAGGGCGTCAGATCAAATCCGCCGCCAAACCACCAGACCGGCGCGCCGGTTTTCGGCTTTGCATAAAAGAAACGCACGTTCATGTGCGTGGTCGGCACATACGGATTGAGCGGGTGGCAGACCAGAGAGACTCCCATTGCGCGGTAGGGCGCACCTGCCAGTTGAGGCCGCTGGGCGGTTGCCGACGGTGGCAAACGGTCGTCGTGTACGTCCGAAAAGTTAATGCCGGCTTTTTCAAAGACATCACCGCCTTCAAGGACGCGTGATCGACCGCCACCGCCTTTTGGGCGATCCCATTTATCTTCACGAAACGTGCCGCGACCATCTTCCTTTTCCAGAGCCGTGCATATAGTATCCTGAAGTTGAATCAGGTAGCGGTGTACGATTTCCGGGTCGATAGTTTCCATAAACGACTGTAAGTTGTTGCAGAATCTCTGAAGAGACAAATGTTTTTAAAATGTCTGATACGTTTTTAACAACTGCTGAAATAAATGACATGCCGAAATCCGTCATGATCTTTGGCTGCGGCTACGTCGGCACGGCACTGGCCCAAAAACTCATCAAAGCGTGCGTGCGTGTCGGAGCGCTTACGCGCAATGCTTCGCAGGCCGCCGATCTGAAAAAGCTGGGAGTGAGTGAGGTGGTGGTTGAAGACCTGCACGCTACAGCCTGGCATCCAGTGCTCAAAGATGACTATGACGCGGTTGTAAACTGTGTCAGTTCGGCAGGCGGTGGGCTTGAAGGCTATCGAAAATCGTATGTTGAGGGTCAGCGAAGAATATTGGAGTGGGTCGAAGGAAGCGCGATTCGGAGCTATGTGTACACTGGTAGCACCTCCGTATATCCGCAGGATGGGGGCATTGAAGTCGATGAGACGGCAGATACTACAGCCGCCCCGCCAACGGGTCAGTTGCTGCTGGAATCGGAACAGATATTGATGGATGCACCGCACCGGATCGAGTCGCGTTACGTGTTACGCCTCGCCGGTATCTACGGTCCCGGGCGGCATTACCTGCTTGATCGGATGCGCTCAGGTGAGAGAGTGATTCCCGGGGTCGGTGATTACTTTTTGAATCTGATCCACCGCGACGATATTACCAGCGCGATTTACACACTGTTGACGTGTGCAGCATCCGGAAATTCAGGGATTTACAATCTGGCGGACAACCATCCGACGACAAAAGCCAAAATGGTCGAATGGCTGGCCGGACAAATGGGCTTGCCGACGCCGCAGTTCGACCCGGATCAGGTATCCTCTCGATTGCAAGGTCGCGGTGGACGTATGCCCAGTCGAAGAATTTCAAACCGCAAATTCAGCCAGACGTTTGCATGGCAACCGATACATCCGGACTTTCGTTCCGGGTACGAGGCATTAATTTAAGGTGGCTTCCTTTTAGCGCGTAACCTTCATAGCGCGCCGCTTCAGCAAACGATCCACAAAGCTGAGGATACGCTGAACGCTCGCTTAAGTGTCGCGCTAAAAGATTTGCAAGACAATGCCTCGGTGTATCCCTGAGTTATGCCGGCTGCCGGGGCGTTAAAGCTAAGCCTATAATTACTTGTACGGATCGCATTCAGGTAGAGCAGCACCATCCACGGTGCGCACCTGCCTGAAGGGTCTTGAGCTTGTCGAAATGGCGTCGCGTAAGCCTGAGCATTCAAACGTTCGTGCGGCGCAGGGACGCGCCTGCGCTACCATTTTGGATAAGAATCATGTGTCCAGATGATTACATACTTAGCTATAAAGAAACGGTACTGACAAATGAATTTTTAATTAGTATATCTTAATAGTCCTAAAACGTTGGTTAATTAAATTGTCCTTATTTGAAATCTGGATATGAGTAACAACTATCATGAACTTAAATGAGGTACAAATAAGTGTTTTACTGCAGAATAAGGATAGTTCTGTTTATTGTATAGAAGTTGATTCCACTGTTGAAGCTGCCGTCAAAGAGATGAATTATCGGCGAATTGGCTCTTTGATGGTTACTGATTCCGACTATGTTGTTGGTATTTTCACCGAGCGTGATGTACTTACCCGCGTAGTAGCTGCTGACCTGAATCCAAAGTCGACGCTGGTAGGCGAGGTAATGACAGTGCGCTTCAAATCGATCCCGTACGATGCATCGGTAGAAGATGCAATGCAGATAATGAAAGAGCGCCGGGTACGTCATTTGCCTGTGTTTGATGGCGATCAGTTGCTTGGTATGCTTTCGATCATCGACATCAATAGTTGGTTGCTGAAAGTAAATGAGATCGAAGCTGAAAATCTGCGTCGTTACATGTTTGAAGGTTATCCGTGCTAGACGAACTCTTTGAACGTTCAACGTTCGACGTTCGATGTTCGAAGAGTTCGACATTTAATCTGACTATCTTGCAAGATAGTCAGATTAGAGA
>CAWUII010000079.1:0-10182 GCA_963922575.1 uncultured Opitutia bacterium | reverse complement strand
GCGTCTACACCAGAATGCCCTACGGACTGGAAGGTCTCTAATCCTAATCCGGCAGGGGAAGAAAAAAGGGGCCTGCTAATTTCGTTTGATGCTGGCTGCTTTTGATAGAAAGCGTTTGATGTGAGCGGCGATGATTTCGTCGTCCACGCGCCTTGCAATAGTCCACATTGCTCGAACCGGGAATCTTGAGTTTCAACTCACTGCAAAAACTCTGCACTTTCCGAACCACCTCCCGGCAGGGCGCGTGCGGGGTGTCAGGACCTGCCACAGGAATGCCCAAAAGGTCACTGCTAAGTGTAGTCTCGCTGGCGAGAGTTGGCTCTACTGCTCTTTGATTGGAGCCGGGCAAATGGCACCCATGCTCCAAACACACTCATCAACTCTGACAAGCTTGGCTCACGATAAAAACGCAGCTTCGCTTCCATCTGCGCAAGAGACGTCTTTGGTGGACGACCACATAATACATGGTTCATCACGGGTAGGAATTGTTCAAGGTTTCGCATCCAAGAACAATATCGGCCAACGCCTCTTGCGTAAGCTTTTTATTGAGAAATATTACTCGCTTCAACTCCTTAAGTTAGCGCCCTTCCCCTTTGACCCCTTTTTCTTTCCTCCCTCTCTGTCCCTGCTTAACTATCCAGTCACTCTACTAACTTCAGTTTCGGTAAGAATTTTTGCCAGGGTTCCTCCACCGTAACCATTGGATTGAGATACATATTTAATATATTCATTTCCTTTTTTGTAGTAGGTATCTGGGGTTCCCACAAAGCCTGATTCGGCTACTGTATTATCTGCGGCTGATCCATGAAGACCTGTTGTAGGATCATAGGTGTAGTTATTGTATTTTGCTACCCAATGCTCCGAAAAAAAGTACCTTTTAGCATCACTTGCAACATAGCTATCAAGACTTTCTTTTTCACTACAAGTAAGATCGATCAAATTTCCCGGACATTTTGTATCAATGAAATTCATCTGACTGATCGGGATTGTGTAAAAATTCTTTGCAGCAATCATCTCTACTTTCAGAATCTTTTTCCCGTAGGCAGCATTTACTAGAGACCTAAATTCACCGGCGAAAGAAGCACAAGCACCCGTTGTGCCACCGCCCTGCAAGCTCTCTTGTTTGCTGACGCTTGTGGAATATGTAAAGCGACCTTGACCATAATTCATAAAATCGTCGAAGATTGAGTTGATGATCTCCTGTCGCACGTCATCTTTGCCATGCGTACTGAATAGGGTCTCCGTATCACCACCTTTTGGAATATATTTAGCGACCTTTTTTCGGTCTTGTTCCTGTGTTTCAGCGAGTTGCAGCGCCTGCACTCGCTGATCTATTGTTGTGAGTTGCTGAATATTGTTAATGACAGCCTTAAGCACTTTATCTCCATTGCTGAGTAGACTGTCGCCAAAACCTGTAAGTGTTCTGACAACTGTTATTTGAGAATTGTAGCGATTACGTTCTTCAGTGGATGTTGGCATCGGATCGTCTGTGAGCATCTCATCAATTTCCTCTAACGCCTTGATCATATTTTTGCGTATCGTCGCAGCCTTGCCAACTCTCCTCTCAAGTTTTTCTCCAACTGCTTTTCTATAAGGTTCGGCGTCTCCACTGGTTATCCATTTACCTGTTGCTGAATATATCGCACTCAACAGTTTAATCTGTTCTAAGAGATCACTCTCAGTAGTTTTATCCCATGCTTCAATCGCTTCATTTACTTTTGCCAAAGTTACGGAAGGCTCAGAATCACCGATAGTTGCCGCTTTCCACTTTGTTAAATCTAATATTTTGATAGCTTCGTCGATAGCGCTTTCATCGATACCACTATTATTTGAACTCAATTTACCCATAATAAATTACTTTTTTGGTTAAAATTAATAAACACCATTGACCTTGTTAAATAACAATCAGGTATCGTCAAGCTTTTTAGGGTAAATGAATGAGGTCAGTCTACGCAAATACACAAAAATCATTGGCTTCTATATCGGCGGAGCGTGTGTTGAACTGGATGGTGCGTAAGGCTCAAATCGTTCCGAGCATAGCGACGCACTTCGCGTATTGCCTCGTAATCAGAATATTTGGTAGTGAGGAAGCGCGTGTTCGTTTTTTTGAATTACTTAAAGGTAAAGACTTAGCGTGCTTGGCGGCTGTACGAGGCCCTAGTTCAGCTGGGTTTACTCTTCATTGCCAATTTGTGCATCAAGACTTACGCGAGAGTTGTTTGGTCCTAAATGTGTGGTTGGTCGAGCGTGTAAATATAGGCACAGAAGTCTATCAACAGCAGTGTTAGATTTTTAGAATGCGGAGATTGACTCCATTTTGCGTCTCTTCCATGGCATCAATGCCAATTTGAAGTGTTCCCGATGTCCCCGGATCATGTCGAAGCCGCGGCCTCTGCTGCTAGCTCGGCCTCAAAATCAGCTTCCTGTTTCGCTATGATCTCTGCTTCGCTTTTCTTGATGGCTTCCTCGGCAGCTTTTTCCTCGGCGGCCTTCTGAGTTGCGAGCTGTTCAACCTTCGCTGCCTCGCGAGCTAAACGTTTATCTCTCTTCTTCTGCTCTCTATCGCGGCGTCTCTGATCTTTGCTTGGTGTGAAGGCCATGGGGTAATTTTTTAAAAGTTCTTGTGATAGGTGAATCCTGCTTGATGCAGCGGCGACATAAGCTGCTGTGCTGTAGTCATACCTTCCGAAAGCGGTCTAAAACAAGAAAAAAGAAGAATGGGGCAAAAAGTAAAGTAAATGGCCAAGGCCTCAATCCATATTTGAGGTCCCTATTCCTTCACCTACAAGGACACGATACGACCAGTGACTTGCTTCCCCTTTTCTAGTTTTGGAAGCCGAAGAGCTTTAACATCAGCGTATTTCGGTTCCGAAACATGATTCTCTGTGCGTAGACACTTTGAATGCATTTCAATTATAAAGAAGCACCCTCATCGGGAAAATTGAGCTGACCACTTTCTGACCCCGATGGGATAAGGATTCCAAACGGCCATGCTATCGTCCCAAGGGTGATTGCTTTACAAATGTTGAAATATACAAATTCTCCACTTTATTTCTGGCCCATTGGGTTTTACGCAAAAACTTCAGTGAAGATTTTACTGATGGATCACTCTTGAAACAATTTACGTTGATTCTCTGAGCCATTTCATCCCAACCGTAATGCTCTACTAACCTCGTTACAATGTTTTCGAGCGTTAGGCCATGCAAGGGATTATTAGATTGTTCACTATTCATAACTTTTGATGCACCGCCATTAACTTTAAGTACTTTGGGTTGATAGCATCAAGGATGCGACGTGCCGCTTGCAGCGTTGACTTTGACGACTCGATTACTCTGCTTTGTTTTCAGCTTTTTTGACACGGATCTTGCTTCCGGCAACAGTCCGATTATTCAAGTTTTTCACTGCTACCTTGGCTTCTCCTGATTTCGGCATTTCTGCAAAAGCAAACCCCTTGGATCCACCGGTGATCTGGTCTAATACTAAATCGCAAGACTGTACGGTGCCACATTCCTGAAGAAGGGCTTTTATCTCTTCTTCGGTAGTGCTGCGATCAAGGTTGCGAATTATCAATTTCATCAGTTAATAAGCCATTAATTTTTAAGGGGATGCACCGCAGCCCAGTTGCTAGTTTGCTTATAACGCTGAGTTTTCGTGTTTTTCTCCAGTAATTGCAACCTTAGGTTGCAATTACTGGAGAAAAAGTGGTCTGCAACTCGGCAGGCGATGTCAACGGGGGCCTTTAAAAAACACTCTGATATATGAAATTCCTCCCTCGACAGCATTTGTGTAATTGGGCATGAAAGGCCATAAATTTGAACTTTTCATGTGAGTACAAACATCTCTTATTGCGGCGTATGGTTCAGCCTAAATTTACCTGTAGTCGTTCATCCTAATATATACAAACCATGCAGCAAATCATTCCCATCCGCTCTTCTGTAGAAAAACGTTATGCCGACGCGGCGAAGCAACCGGAAGCAGCGTTGTGTTGTCCGGTTGAATATGATCGCAAGTACTTGGAGGCGATTCCGGAAGAGGTGATTGAGAAAGACTACGGCTGCGGCGATCCGTCCAAGTGGCTGAAGCCTGGTGAGACGGTTCTGGATCTGGGTTCCGGGACGGGAAAAATCTGTTTTATTGCAGCCCAGGTGGTCGGGGCCAAAGGCAAAGTGATCGGTGTCGACATGACGGATGACATGCTCGAGGTCGCGCAGCGCAATGCACCTGTAGTCGCCGAGCGTATCGGTTATCCAAATGTGGAATTTCGCAAAGGACGCATTCAGGACCTGGCGCTGGATCTGGATCAACTGGATAAAGCGTTACAAGCAAAACCAATTACCAGCGCTACCGATTTCATGGATCTGGATGCAGTTACCAACGAATTACGCGAAAAGCAGCCGCTGATCGCGAGCGACTCCATTGATGTCGTGGTCTCGAATTGTGTCCTGAATCTTGTTGAGCCGGAACAAAAGCCGAAGCTGTTCAATGAAATCTTTCGCGTATTGAAACAGGGTGGCCGGGCAGTGATATCCGATATTGTGAGCGACGAGCCTGTGCCCGAAGCAATGCGCAACGATGGCCATTTGTGGAGCGGTTGCATTTCCGGTGCGCTGACGGAAGGAGGTTTCCTTAAGGCATTTGAAGCGGCCGGATTCTATGGTGTTGAGCTAGTGAAATTTGAAACCAAGCCTTGGCAAACCGTCGAAGGCATTGAGTTTCGTTCGGTCACGGTACAGGCTTTTAAAGGAAAACAGGGCCCTTGTTTCGAACACAATCAGGCGGTGATTTATCAGGGCCCCTTCAAGTCCATTCACGATGATGACGGGCATCGCTATGATCGCGGTGTACGTACAGCAGTTTGCGACAAAACATTTAAGTTATTACAAAGCGGACCGTATCAGGGACATTTCGCAGCGATTGAACCGTTAACAGAAGTTCAGTCCGAAGATGCCAAACCGTTTAAATGTTCAGGCACGACACGCCGCCATCCGAAAGAAACCAAAGGGCAGGACTATTCGGCAACGACTGAGACAAGTGAATGCACTGGTGGCAGTGCGTGTTGTTAGTTCTACACCGTTAAACGAGCGAGTTGATTGGAAATTGCCCTCAAAAAGCAGAAGGAAATACCGCGTAACGAGGCAAAATTTGGGCATTGCGTTTATCAACTATAGCTAAGCCTATAATTACTTGTACGGATCGCATTCAGATAGAGCAGGCACCATCCCCGGTGCGCATCCGCGTCGCGTAAGCCTGAGCATTCAAACGTTCGTGCGGCGCAGGGACACGCCTGCGTCACCGCGATCGGCTATCGACGACGCTTTAACATCTAGAGCAACGCTAACTGCAAGTTTGAGTCCGGGGCTGACCACGAGCAGACGAGCTCACTGATGTAATTAAGTACCTGATCGTAGTGCTCCTGTCGCTTTTTCGTCCAATAGCTTCCCGCCGGACAGACTGCTTCGCGCAGACCGGTAATCAGCAAAAAAGCCGTGCGGTAACCGGCAAGTTGCTTCATTCGGGCGATCAGTGACTGCCGAATCCACAGCGGGCTGAACTGTTCATCATTTGAAACATTCCAATGCGCAAATAACAGGTTTCGCTCGTCTTCGGGGCCAAAGTGCCATCGCGCCAGATGATACGCGCCTTCTGCAAACGACAACTCAGTAGTTTCTCCATGCTGCTCTTCGCTGATAAAGTCCAACACGCGACGTATGTGTTCAGCGCTATCGAGAATCGATGCACCTGTGTGCGCAAATAAACCATTCAAGGTACGCAACCGATCAAACGTGTTTTCTGTCACCATTTTCCGTTAATGATTTAAGTGATGAAATTTCTTCTACAAGCTCGGAAAGATCATGAAAATCTTTGTAGACTGATGCGTAGCGTACATAAGCGATCTGATCCAGATGCTTGAGGCGCTGCATAATATGCTCGCCTATTGCCTGGGAGGGAATCTCGTGATCGTACTCCCGTTCGAGAGTCGCCAGAATGTCTGCCACCAGCATTTCGATTTGCATGACATCAATCGGGCGCTTTTCCACAGCTTTTTTCAAGCCACTCAGTATTTTGGTACGATCAAAATCTTCGCGGCGGCCATCACGTTTGACGACCTGAAGATCCGCTCGCAGTACTTCCTCAATTGTGGTAAACCGATAACCACAATCCAGACACTCTCGACGACGACGTATCGAAGATTCGTTTTTACCGATTCGCGTATCGAGCACTTTGGTCTCAAGAGAAATACATTTAGGGCACCGCATGTGTAAACTACTTATTTGCAGCAAACTACAGTTTTAAAAAATTTTCAAGCAACTTTATACCTTCCTCAGTTGCCAGTGATTCGGGGTGAAACTGGACGCCCCAGATCGGTAATTCCTTATGGGCAAGCCCCATGATCTCACCTTCTTCAGTCTCTGCAGTAATTTTCAGGCAATCGGGAAAACTGGCACGTTCGACAATCAGTGAATGATACCGTGTCGCTTCCATCGGGTTAGGCAAGTCTTTGAATATGTCCGTATTTCGATGTTTTATCGGCGACGTCTTACCATGCATCAGACGTTCCGCACGAACCACTTTTCCGCCAAAGTGCTGGGCAAGGCTCTGATGTCCCAGACAAACACCCAAAAGGGGCTTCTTCCCGGCAAATGCTGCGATTATCTCCAGACTGACACCGGCTTCATTCGGCGAACAGGGTCCGGGTGAAATCATCACTCGATCCGGATTCAACTCAAGCGCTTCCTCGACTGTGATTGCATTATTGCGATACACCTTCTGCTCTACACCCAGCTGCCCGAAATACTGCACCAGGTTGTAGGTGAACGAATCAAAATTGTCTATGACCAGCAGCATGATTGAACTTTGAACGTCGAACATCGAACGTCGAACATTGAATGTGAAAAAAGACTATAAACAGGCGCATCCATTCGTGGTTCCCAAAGTGCATATTGAGTATTCAACGTTCGATGTTCTTTTTGGTTCCAACTCTTCCGGCTTAAGACTCCAGATCTCCCAGTACCCTGGCAGCTTCCCTGACGTCTTTGTCACCACGCCCACTGAGATTGCCAATGATTATCTGATCCGATGACATTTCTCGGGCGCGTCGCATGACGTAAGCTATGCCGTGCGAGGTTTCCAGAGCGGGGAGAATTCCTTCGACTGCACAAAGCGTCTTAAATGCATCCAGTGCTTCATTATCCGTGGCATAGCCGAAGTTGATCCGCCCTTTTTCTTTGTAATAGGCGTGCTCCGGCCCTACCGCGGCATAATCAAGACCGGCAGAAACAGAATGTGTTCGGTCAATTTGTCCTTCGTCATCCTGCAGAATCCAGGTCTTGGAACCCTGTAAAACACCTACCCTGCCGCCGGCAAAACGCGCTGCATGGTGCCCACGCTTGATTTCACGACCACCGGCTTCAACTCCAGTGAGATTCACGTTCATGTCTTCGAGGAAGGCAAAAAAGAGGCCGATCGCATTGGATCCTCCGCCAACGCAGGCAGCAACTTCATCGGGCAAACGACCTTCCTGCTCCAGTATTTGTTTGCGACACTCAATACCGATGACTCGATGAAAGTCGCGCACAATCATCGGGAATGGATGAGCGCCTAGCGCTGAACCGATAATGTAGTGCGTGTTGCGGACGTTGGTCACCCAGTCGCGCATGGCTTCATTAACGGCTTCTTTAAGAGTACGCTGTCCGGCAGTCACCGCTCTGACTTCAGCGCCACACAAGCGCATGCGGTATACATTTAGTTCCTGACGGCGCATATCCTCTTCACCCATGTAGATAACGCACTCAAATCCCATCTTCGCACAGATTGCTGCAGTGGCAATGCCGTGTTGTCCTGCCCCGGTTTCTGCGATGATGCGTTGCTTGCCCATACGCTTCGCGAGAAGCGCCTGACCAATGGCGTTATTGATTTTGTGCGCTCCGGTGTGTAGTAAATCTTCACGTTTGAGATAAATTTTTGCCCCGCCACAGTGCTCGGTAAGTCCTTCCGCAAGGTAGAGCCTCGTCGGTCGACCGGCAAATTCACGCAGTTGAAAGTCCAGTTCCTGCTGAAACAAAGGGTCTTTGCGGGCTGCCTGATACACTTCCAAGAGTTCAAAAAGCGGAGTCATCAGGGTTTCCGGCACGTACATACCGCCGTAGTCACCAAAATGTCCATGAGCATCCGGCAAGTTTTCAGGCGCAGTTTCCAGAGTTGGCATTTCGGTTTGCATAAGAAATACGGTTACGTTCGGGCTATTTTGTCAAGAAAGCAGGTACGTTTCAAAGTTTGCAATATCTTCGGCGGTGTCGATCCCAATTGTCGGTTGATCGGAAATGCCAACATGAATCCGGTATCCATGCTCCATTGCGCGAAGTTGTTCTAGCTTTTCCACGGTTTCCATATAGCCGGGCTCCAGTGTTGAAAACTTGCTAAGAAAATCCGCGTCGTAGGCATACAACCCGAGGTGTCGGTAGCATCTATTCTCCGAAAGCCATTGATCTGTAATATCAACACCGCGCGCAAACGGTATCGGTGAACGCGAGAAATAAAGAGCAACTCCGGAACGATCGCGCACGACTTTTACCTGATTTGGGCTGGTGAAATCTTCGACACGTTCAAATGGAATGGCTAAAGTTGCGATCGCAATGCCCTCTCGAAGGCCTCCGGCAAGTGCACGAATCTGCTCACCCGTCACCAGTGGTTCATCACCTTGCACATTGATCACAGCAGGAGCGCCAATAGCTGCGTTGGCCTCTGCCAGTCGATCCGTTCCGCTGGTATGATCCATCCGAGTCATGACTACGTCAAACCCTGCATTTTTTAAGCAATCTTCGAGTTCGATATCGTCGACTGCAAAGTACAGGGGATATTCTGGAGCGACTGAACGAATTCGCTCGGCGGTCCAGAGTATAATCGGCTTGCCGCGGACTTTATGCAGTAGTTTGCGAGGAAACCGACTGGATGCCAGCCGAGCCGGAACAATAATTGAAGGTTTCTTTGACACGAAGCTAAAATTCATCTTAAAAAAGAGACTTGTACAAGCAAATCAGCGCAGTCGAAGCATCTATTTTACAACAAGATGGAGAAGCCGTTTTGCTGGATGTTCGTACCACATCGGAATTGGAAATTTGTCGGATAGAGGGTGCCCTTCACATACCGCTTAATGAAATTCCGGAGCGTTACGAGACGCTGCCAAAGGACACGCTGGTTATTGCCCTTTGTCACCATGGCATGCGCAGTTTGAAGGCCCAGCAATTCCTTGTTACCAAAGGTTTTGATAATGTCATCAACATGACGGGTGGCATCCACGCATGGTCTTCCGATGTCGATCCTCTGGTCCCGGTATACTGAGCTCAAAAAACTTGTGCCATTGAGATTGATCGCCAATTCTCTAAGGATGAATTTTTGTAAGCTATCTCTTCTTCTTTTTCTAATTGCTTGCTCAAACAGTCCTGTATTTTCATCTGAATTCCGTACATTCACAGATGTCAAAGGCCGTCAGATGGAAGCAAAGCTCACCAATGTTAGCGGTGAAGACATCCACATTGAGCGAAAGGATGGGATGACTGCAAAGGTTCATCTATCGATCTTTACCGAAGCAGATCAGGCATACATCAATGAATGGGCTCAAAACGCGCTTTTGGAAGGCGACCTGTTTGATGTTCGTTTTAGCCGCGAGAGAAGCGGTCAGAATGAGTATAGAAAAGGAGGTGTTATTTACGATGAATACAACATGAATTATGATGTCGTAATCACCAATCAGGACTACGATAACGATTTTAAGGATATAAAAGTCGAATACCTTATCTTAAAATTCGAGGACGCGCTTGCCGCAGACAAACGAAGCGAAGGAACCATTCATCGTATCAAAGGAAGTGTCAGTCACCCTTTGATAAAAGCTCGGGAAGAAGTACGAATCAGCACCGAAAAATTTCTAATGTTAGAGACTCAACTTGCCCAGGGTTATGTTTGGAAAAGCGGTGGTCAAAGAGACAGCGAAGACATTGCCAAAGGAATCTGGGTCAAAATTTACGTAGGTGACAAACTCGTGCATGAACTGTCAAAACCTGAAAATATGATGCGTAAAGAACCTTGGAATTAAACGTTTTTAGCGTAAAGCACGCTAAGTTCATAACTTTAACCTAAAAAGATGAGTTAAAAAGCTAAAAAAGGGTGTGTTCCTGTTCAAGTGTT
>CAWUII010000078.1:0-10558 GCA_963922575.1 uncultured Opitutia bacterium | reverse complement strand
ACCTACAAGCGCAGGCGCGTCCCTGCGCCGCACGAACGTTTGAATGCTCAGGCTTTACGCGACGCTATTTCGACAAGCTCAAGCCCTCCAGGGGGTGCGCACCGGGTACGGTGCTGCGCTACCTGAATTAGACCTGTACAAGTAATTATAGGCTCTAGCTATAAAGCCCAATACTTGTAAAGAATATGATCTATCTGGTTACGAATTTCTTCTAGCTATTTCCTCACGATTTTTTTCCTCAAATGATGTGTCCTGAGAAAAGTGGACACATCATAGAGATCTATCACGGAAGACGCGCAGCCTACGGAGTTGTGAATACTAACTTGTTAGAGTTTCTTTACTTTTGTTGCGCATGGTCCTTTTTGACCTTCGCCAACTTCAAATTCTACTTTGTCGTTATCATTGAGTGCGTACCCACCGGTTTCTGTATGGTGGACAAATAAATCTTTGCCTCCATCGTCTTGCTGGATGAATCCATAACCTTTTTCTGAGTCGAACCACTTTATTGTTCCTGTGGGCATAGTATATTTCTTTCTTTTTTGTGTTGTATTTGTCTGTACTGAAATAATTCAGTGAAATTTTTTAGATAAAATTGCTCTCTAACGTCGAAGTTTCACATGGAGTAGGCGCAGCCTACGGAGTTGAATACCACCGACTGGTTATGCCAGTTCCGGTGTATGGTTTGTGAAATTTATGGTTCGTGATTTCATCGTGGATTGTGGAGTTTTTCAATACCTTTATTCTCTTCCAAAAGTCTGCCTGCGTTCGTCTATCTGGGAAAACTTTCTTCGTCTGATGGGAATTCTTTTTCTAATCTGTGTTTGTCGATACCATCCTGTCAAAAAAACGACGGGTAAACGCTTTATTTGAGACAAGATAAACAGGAGTCATTTTATTTTTCGCATATCGTAAAAGTTTCATACTGATGTCCCCTGAGTTTGGTGGACATGAGATTCTCGATAATTGTGTTATGTGTTTAGTTATGTGTTTAGTTGTGTGATAGGCAAGCTGATAAGCTTGCCTGCTTTTTGCCCCTATGGGGCAAAAATTTCCCTCGAATTGAAGTAGGCTTTGTTAGCCTAGTGATGAGTGTTTTCTAAATTGTCATTTTGCGGTTTAAAGTGTACCACCTTTTTGCGCTTCAAAGTGTACCACCCCGAATCGTTATTTTTGTTTATTTGGCATCGCCGTTTTGTCGAGCGTGATCTTTCAATCTGTAGCTGTTTCCTTTGATTTTGATAACTTTTGCGTGATGCGGAAACCGGTCGAGTATGGCTGTGGCAACCGGAACGTCGCCGATGAGTTTGCCCCATTCTTCGAGGGGTCTGTTTGAGGTCATCGCGTGGAGTGCTTTGCGCGGGTGCGCGTCCGCTATGCCGCTTCAGGTAGGCATCCCCGAAGCGGCGCACGATCTGTGCGAGTGAAGGCATGGGCAATCAGCCCGGAGCCCCCTGCATGCCGGGTGGGATCTGCAGGGAGAGCAGATCGAGCGGACTGCGCCAGCCGTCCACCCCGCGCGCGCGCATGAAGGTAGCAAACTATCATTCGCGCCCTCCTTCATGAAAACAATCGTCCACCTCGCGCGCGCGCATGCAGGTAGCGTGTCTTCGCGCACTTGAGCGAACAAGCAGTCTTCGTCCACCTCGCGCGCGCGCATGCAGGTAGCGACGATACCAGTACCCGCATCCACCTGCCCAATTCGTCCACCTCGCGCGCGCGCATGAAGGTAGCGGGCTGTCCAGTCAGGGGCAAGCGTTGGCTGGAGCGACGTAGCGCGCAGCTTTAGCAAGCGTTCTCTGGATTGGACTGAGAGGCACTGAAACGCTCGCTGAAGCGTCGCGCTACGCTCTATGCATTTTTCAAATGCCACAAACCCCAAAAGCTTTTTTCTGTGGAAAGGTAGCTTAATGACTATTTGCAGCGCCGGTTGCCGGACAAGTTAATCCTGCAAGGCAGTCCGTTGCCGTGGAATCGTTTGGATGTGCTGTGACTCTCTGCGTCTTGTAACTGAAAATTGAATTTCATCCCGATTGATGCAAACAGCTGTCTGGCTGACCGTACCACCGTCTTCTCGGCTAACGTAAATGGCTTCTTCGGGTTGTGCCGCTTCTGTGTCATTGAGAATTTCAGTCAGTGGTAATTGGCGTATTTGCTCAAAGCGCTTTCTACGGGCAGCAATCACACGTTCGCTATTGACGGATGAACTCGTTATAAAAGGCAGCGCTCCGATTGCTTTTTCACAAAACCTGGAACCGTCCCAGCTAAATTGCCGCACAATCGAACTCTCTAAGAGAATGAGATCAAAGGGCGCGTAATCTAGGTAGGATTTACTTTGAAGCAATTGGACCAATTCGCCTGAAGACTCGACTTCTCCGGCAAGCAATGGGATCTGGCCACGCGTCTTTTTACCGGATTTTGGCACTGTTTTGCCGGGGTATGCATTGAGCAAAGCAAGCGTCAGCCCCGTTTTGTTGGTAAACAGCCAGGTGCCGTTTGCGCGTGCATCGCGTGCACAGAATCCAGGTACTTTATGATGGGTCTCAAACCTTACGTTCAGCGACTTTTCCCGGTCCCACTTTTCATCGCGGTTGAAAACAACCGCGTATTCGCTCTGACGAACATTCCAGGAAATAGAACACATTAACTCGATTCTCTGTATCTTAACGTAGTTGGCGCAACACCGAAGTTTTCAGGAACTTCAATCTGCAACTTGTTGGCCAGAACCGTGATCAACGCAAAATGATGAACCGTGTGGGAGACAAGAAATTCCAGTTCTCTGGAAAGGGACGATCCGGAGGGTTCTGCGACACCTCCATCAGAAACCTCCAGAGAGACATTTCCATCATCCATCCGATCCAGTTGATTGTAAATAAAGCGCAGCCGACTGACGGCTACCGTCGAGTCAGTCTCCACATCCACGTTTCTTGGTCGGGCATGGTAGTGAACCGCCCGAGCTTCATCCTGCGCCATGAACAATTCATCATAGTGTTCGATGCAGTGTCGAATGTGCTGCCCGATGCTTGACGAAAAAACCTCTTCGCAACACTGACTATAAAGAGAGCTCGGGGTGGATGAAATCAGTTGGATCGCCTGTTCAATGAGCGATTGATTTTGCTGAATGATCGTTCGCATATGCCGGGTTAAAACTATTTTTTATTGCAACAACACTTGCCGATGAGCGGAAGCTGACAGCGCTTGTACCAAAGTACAAATGCAGAGCATGCGAATACAACACAGGCAAGACCAAACAGCAATCCACCGTCACCTTTGACCTCAATTCCAAGAACGGTCAGATGTGTGAAAATTGCTCCGGAAATAACTCCCAATGCCAGCACTGCTCCAAGCCAGACAAACCGTGGCGTAAACAGCAAAATGGAAGCGATCAGTTCAACAACTCCCGATGCATAGCGCCCCAGAGGCTCAGCACCGACCTGGGAAAAGATGTATTTTGACTCTTCGGCCCCGGTAAATTTGAAATATAAGGTCTGTAAAAGAATTGCTGCAGCCAGGATTTTAGCGATGTAGTATAGTAGTTTTAGTTTCATTGTTCTTGGTTTGATGGCTAAACTTATAATTATTGCTGTAAAAAATAAGGATTGCCATCTGGTAAAGCAGCCGCGTCCCCAAGGCGCAACTGTTTTGTTTAATCCGGAATATCTAAAAGCTTGATGTAGTGTCAGAGCCAACTGTGCCACCTTTTCTGTGAAATTCGTATTTTTGCAGTAAGAGATAGGTACCGGGAATTGAAGGCTTAGCTATGGTTGCGCGTAACGACCAGTTTCTCCCGTGTCATTGAGTGAAAGGTGTAGGGAATGCCACCGGTATCATGCCCCGAAGCACTCCACCCGGCAAATGGCATCCAGTCGGCGCGAAATGCCGTGTGCTCGTTTAGCATGACTGTGGCCGCGTTGAGTTTGTCAGAAGCCAGTTCTGCTGTCTTGAGATTTTGCGTAAAGACCGACGCCTGGAAGGCCCAGGGAACGTCGTTGGCGCGGTTGATCGCATCGTCGATCGAATCATACGAATAGATCGCCGTTACCGGACCAAACACTTCTTCACGCGATATCTTTGCGTCCGGGCCGGGTTGATCCAGGATCGTTGGCGCGTAAGTGGTTTCGGATAAAACCTTTCCACCGGTAACACACTTGGCTCCCGATTCGATCGCTTCTTCGACCCATTTGTGTACACGCTCGACCTCCCTGGGATGGATCAAAGGCCCAACTTCCGTTTTCTCCAGTTGCGGATCGTCCACTTTGAGCGCTTCGACCCGCGGCTTGAAAGCTTTGATAAATGCAGCATATACCTTTTTATCGACGAACAGTCGCTGGGCAGACACGCAGACTTGACCGGCATGGTAGTAACCACCCTTTACCAGACGATTTGCTGCATCTTCAATATCGGCATCCGCTGCGATAATAACCGGGGCCGAACCGCCGTGTTCCAGCGCACAACGTGTACCCGGAGCCAGCTTGGAGCGCAACGACCAACCGACTTTGGCCGAACCGATAAACGTAAAAAACGCGACTCTGGCATCCGTTACGAGCTGGGTTGCATGATCATTTGAAATCAGCAATGGCTTTGCCCAGGCATCCGGCAAACCGGCTTCTCTTAAAATATCGATAAAGCTGAGGCAGGAAAGCGGCGTTGCCAAGGCTGGTTTTACGATCACCGGACAGCCTGCGGCAACTGCCGGAGCGACCTGATGCGCAATCAGATTTAAAGGATGGTTAAATGCACTAACCGCCACAACGGGCCCGATCGGCTCAATGCGTGTATACGCACGGTACCCTTCGGTCGGCTTGGTAAGCCCCATCGGTATTTCCGTACCGGCGGCATGGCTGAGTGTCTCAGCCGCGTTTTTTACCGAAGCAGCCGCGCGGTGTGCTTCGACTAGCGCGTCTGTGTAGGGCTTGCCGCCTTCCAGAGCGATTTGCCTGGCGAGTGTTTCTGCACGTTCTCCAATAAGCACCGAAGCTTTTTCCAGTATTTCAATGCGTTTCACTTTGGGCAGTGGGCCCTGTTTCCATAGTTCCAGTGCGGCACTTAAACTTTTCTCAACGTCTTCGGCTTTGTTGTAGGGGAGTTCACGTACGGGTTCACGTGTCCATGCAGAAAATACAGTCAGTGGCTCAGACATAATTTGTTCAAATGGTTAGCGTTAGAGAAGGCAGGTTTTTTTTGCGAGTTCTTCAATCAGGACACGTTCGTTTTCAGAATAATCAACCGGCAGTTCGATCAGATTAACTCCTTTGCGCTGAATACAGTCCTGCAGGATCGGTAGAAAGTCTTCCGTCTTTTCAACGCGCACACCATATGCACCATAGCTTTCGGCGTAGCGAACGAAGTCGGGATTGCCATAATCCAAGCCCCACTCTTTAAACCCCATCCCGGCCTGTTTCCACTTGATCATTCCGTAAGCATTATCGCGTAGAATCAAAACCGTCAGATTCAATTTCAGACGCACTGCGGTTTCCATCTCCTGAGAATTCATCATGAAGCCACCATCCCCGCAAACTGCCAGCACCGGCACTTCGGGACGGATCAGCTTTGCCGCCATTGCAGACGGCATTCCGGCGCCCATTGTTGCCAGTGCATTGTCGAGCAGCAGCGTGTTGGACTCGTGCACCGGATAATTGCGCGCAAACCACACCTTGTAAATACCATTGTCCAGCGTCACAATACCGTCGCTGGGCATCGCCTTGCGAACATCGGCCACAAAGCGTTGTGGAATGACCGGGAAGTCAGGCACATCGTCTTTTTCATGTATATGCTCCCAGACATCGCTTCGTACACGCCCAAAGAAGTCGGTATCGTGCTCAAGACTGGAACCGATACGGTCCCCCAGCTGCCGGACAGACTCAGCGATGGAACCCACGACTTCAAGCTGCGGAAAGTAAACCGGATCAACTACTGCCGGGAAGTAGTTCAAGTGGATCACCTCTTTGCCCCCATGCTCCATGAAAAATGGTGGCTTTTCGATTACATCATGGCCGATATTGATAATCAGATCAGCACGATCGATGGCGCAATGCACGTAATCCTTGTCAGAGAGCGCCGCAACACCAAGAAAGCGCTCATTGCGCCCATCCACCACACCGGCGCCCATCTGAGTGCTGAATGAGTAAAGTCCGGTTTTATCGAGAAACTCGCGAATCGCACTGCGTACCTGTTTTCGGTTGGCACCCGCACCGATCAAAACCAGCGGCATTTTAGCCGCCTTTATTTTCTTAACCGCTTCGTTAAGAACACTGTCCTCCGCAGTCGCATACTTCCGAATAGAGCGATTGAACAGATTCACCTCGTCCGTCTCCATCGCCGCAATATCCTCCGGAAGTTCCAGATAAACCGCGCCCGGTCGCTCGGTCGCTGCAATCCTCACTGCCTCCCGTACCGTCGATGCAATGTTGTTACCGTGCGTAATCTGCCGGGAAAGCTTGGTCAATGGACGCATCAGCCCAACAACATCGAGAATCTGAAACTGGCCCTGCTTACTGTGGTAAATCGGCTTTTGCCCGCTGATCATGATCATCGGCATCGCACCCAGCTGGGCATAGGCTGCGGCAGTCACAAAGTTGGTGGCGCCAGGCCCCAGCGTCGAAAGACAAACTCCGGGACGACCGGTGAGACGACCATACGTAGCCGCCATAAATCCGGCAGCCTGCTCGTGGCGGGTCAGAATAAGTTGAATCGATTTGGATTTGCGCAACGATTCCAGAAAATCCAGATTTTCTTCGCCGGGCACCCCGAAAATGTATTCGACGCCTTCATTTTCGAGAGCTTTGATAAAAAGATCGGATGTTTTCATGGTTTTAAGGTTTTATTATTATTTTTTGAAAAATATCCAAAATTCGATGTTCAGCGTTCAATGTTCGATGTTCGCGGCGTTCGACGTTCAGGGATACTAGGAGTTTAACTCGCTTTTGTGCTTTTTGAATACTGTTCTTAAAATCGGAAGGTCGGTTCGATTCAGATACATGATAACGATACAACAAAGCCATGCTATAATTGCCATGCTACCAAGCACACCTGTTTCTCCTTCAAATCCAATTTCAGTGACGTGGGCAAAGATCGCCCCGGTCATTAGCCCCCAGCCGAGGAGTGCGCCAGTTGCAACACTTGCAGGCATCAGCAGCAGGACACAGGCAATCAGTTCCAGCAGACCAATCAGCTTATAGCCAAAAGCCCCCATGCCCAGTTGTGCAAACAATTCAACGGTTTCAGGTGAATCGGTAAATTTGTAAAACAGTGTCTGCCCAAGAATGACCACCACGACTAATTGTAAAATCCAGGATATAATTTTTTTATACATGACAATAAATTGTGATGGTTAAGAGACTGCTAAAACTTCCTTTAGCTGAGGATCGCGGACGAGTGTATTGGGTGGAATGTACAGATTCGCTTCGGTCAGTTCTGAAAAATGCGCACATCCGGTTGCTCGCAGAAGCTCTTCGAGATCGTGCTCCACACTGTTCACGTAATTGGCAACGCGCGGCGCCCTGCCATCAATCACTAATCCCCGCTGTAATTCCGGATTGTGGGTAGTGATACCAATCGGACAGGTATTGTTGCCACATTGCAGCGCCTGGATGCATCCCAGCGATAGCATGAATCCTCTGGCGGTGTATATCGCATCCGCACCCAGAGCCATTGCCATCAACTGGCGCACCGGCGATACGAGCTTGCCGGATGCGTTAATCTTTAGACGATCACGTACTCCATGCTTTTCAAGACACGCATTGACTGCATATAACCCGGCTGCGAGCGGCACACCCACTCCGTCGAGAAAAGACTTTGGCGCGGCTCCGGTGCCACCCTCAGCTCCATCGACTGTAATAAAATCAGGAAAGACATCCTGTTGCTTCATTTCAATCACAAGATTTTCAAACTCTTTGATGTTGCCGACGCAGAATTTAAATCCCACTGGCAGTCCGCTCAACTGCTGTACACGTTCGATAAACTTCACCGTGTTTTCAACCGTGTCACACTCCGGATGAAACGGCGGAGAGACAATATCCGCGTCTTTTTGCACATTTCGCAATTCGGCAATTTCATCCGTGATTTTCTCCTTCGGCAACAATCCGCCCTTGCCCGGCTTGGCACCCTGGGAAAATTTAATCTCGATCATTTTCACTTCGGGCTTATCGGCGATTTCCTTTAGCTTATCGTCATCCAAAAGCCCTTCGGGTGTTCGAACACCAAACTTGGCCGTACCCATCTGAAAAATCAGATCACAGCCCTCCATCAAGTGATATTTTGGATAGCCGCCTTCTCCCGTATTCATGGGAATGCCTGCCAATTTTGCACCACGGGCGAGCGAACGCACCGCATGTGCACCCAGCGCACCATAACTCATCGCGCTGATCATGATGGGCCGACGGATTGTGTAAGCAGTCTCTATTCCACGCTCCTCACCATAGGTAACCGAGAATGCTTTGAGCTTCTCTTTCGGTGTTGGAAACATGGAGTGACGCACTTTCATCTCGCTGGTATCAAAGAGCATCTGCGAACCAAACGAGCTGGCCGAGTCTACGTTTTTAGCTTTGCGGTAGACTTCAGAGCGTTCCAGACGGTTGAACGGCTTTTCCTCTTCGTCACTGGCAAACAGGTATTGCCTGAGCTCGGGACCAATGCTTTCCAGCAAGTAACGCCCCTGCCCCAAAAGTCCGAAGTTCTTCAGTAACGTGTGATCGTTCTGTATGTGTTGATAGAAAATGTTGACCAGAGTCAGAAACAGGAAGGCAACACTCAGGAAGTGAAAGTAAAAACTGATGTAAATCCCCGCAGCAAAAAAGAGCAGAAAGCAGACGGGAATCGAAAGGTTAACGAATTTAGAAACCTTGTGCAAATCAACAGCGAGTGATGAAGCCATGATCGTTTTTTATTTAAATACCACCGTTTCCTCGGAAACTATCTGGAAACCTGTTCGGCCCAGTATTGATCCGCCGTTTTAATTAACTTTTCGTCATCCTCCTTGGCATTCCACAGCGCAAGTGTATCTCCAAAAAAGCCATCATAAAACACATACAGCTTCCCATCAATGATCTTGTAACTTTCCGGGTTCGCCTCGGTGCGGCCACCACCGTCGAACATCGCCCAGGCACACCATCCGCCATACTGCGGTTCATACTGGTAGGGATTCTCAATAAATTTTGCCCGGTTCGCCTCACTGAAAAAATAATACAAGACCCCGTTAAATGTGTAGCTCAGATCCTTGCTACCCTTTTTCGGCCCTTCCTGAAAGTAAGCCACCGGATCATAACCGTTTAATGCAAGCGATTTCCGGGACAGGCTAAACTCCTTGCTTCGTACATCCGGCGACAACGCTTCGGGGCTGGCAAATGCACTTACGGACAAAAGCGTCAGTCCGATAACCCATAGTCCCCGAAATATCTTTTTTAAGTTTTCCATATATTTGTACATTTTCTATTGTTCAATTTAGGCATGCTTATTTCCGAGAAAGGAAGTTACTATTTACTCCCTGCTACCTTGTTTGAAAAGCAAATAATCCGTACAAATGGAAATTAACCGACAAGCTAAGGTCATTCTGAGCGGCGATTAACGATCTTTCTTTTTTAAAAAAAAGACGTTTTAAACACGGCGACAGTCTCAGACCCTGACACTGAGCTTGTCGAAGGGAGCGTCGTTGCTACAACAACATAAAATTTCCAGAGGACCCATACTTCCACTGAAAATAACGAGTAAACGATTAACCCGGTGGCCAGGTCATTGGACGGCCTCCCAACACATGGACGTGCAGGTGTGGTACTGTTTCACCGCCGTCTTTGCCGTTGTTGATGACCACACGGAAGCCACCTTCAAGTTTCAGGGAGCCTGCAACCGAGCCAGCAGTGTGTATCAGGTGCCCGACGAGTTCCTTGTCCTCGGACTGCATCTCGGCGATGCGTGGAATCACTTTTTTAGGAATTACCAATAAGTGAGTCGGCGCCTTGGGATCAATGTCATTGATCACGATGCAGTGATCGTCCTCATATTCAATCTTTGCAGGAATTTCTCGGTCAATTATCTTTTCAAAGAGTGTTTTCATTTAGTTTTTCAGTTCTGCGGATACGTACTTAACGTATTTTTGAAGTCCTTGTGACTCATCAATAGTTTCATCTACGATTTGATAAAATGATATATGGAATCGTATGCGTCAATTGACTTTCGTAAAAACAACCCGACGTGAGTAATTAAGAAAAGTGCTCACTTAAAAAGTGCATTTGAAAGTTCACCCCCATGACGCCAGGCGCGAATATGCATAAATTTACGTCTATTTAACAGCTCGGAAGATTTAGCCCGAATCGACTCTATCTTATAGTATATCAGAGGGTTATCACATAGCTGGAGTATCCAAAATAAATTATTCTACTGTAAGACTAAGTTCAGCATCAGTACCCAATGCTTTCTGCTTAGGGCTAAAAAAAACACTTCGGATGGTACCGGCAACGGTACTGATTTTTTTGAGTTCGACCGTATACGCTTCACCAAAGATTAACGGTATCATTATAGCTAAGCCTATAATTACTTGTACAGATCGCATTCAGGTAGCGCAGCACCG